>NZ_JBQQCG010000093.1:0-46649 GCF_052245575.1 Streptomyces sp. 2A115
CGGTGCAGCAGACCGGCGACGTTGGTCAGGGTGCGGCCGACGTGCTCCTCGTACGTCTGCGGATCGTCGGCGGCCAGCTCCTGGAAAAGCTCGGCCCCGCGCCGCGCCGCCCGCAGCGCCTCCTCCGTGCGCCCCAGTTCGTGCAGGTCGTTGCCGTGCCCGGCGTACAGCCAGGCGCGTTCGTGCCGGTCCGGTGCCGTCGCGATCCGGGACGCGAACAGCCGGACGTTGACGGCGGCCTCTCCCACCACGAGGTTCGCGGGGGTCGGGTCCGGCACGGCGTCCACCACGTCCTCCAAGAGCGCCGTCGTGATGTCGGGCAGCTCGGCCAGAGCGGTGAGGGCAGCGCCCCCGGCGGCCACGCCGAGGCCGGGATCGGCGGCCAGCAGGGGATACAGGCAGGCGGGCCCGAGGTGCGGCCAGCGGCCCGCCGCCGCGATCAGCGTCGACACCCCCCGGGCGGGGCCGGAGCCGTGCCGCAGCACGGCGCCCGCGGTGTCCGCCGCCCACGACTGCGCCGGGTAGTCGGCCGCGTGGCCCGGCACGGTCAGCGCGATGAAGTCCTCCGCCAACCGGTCCGGATAGAGCGGCTCCAGGACTGTGCCGTCCACGCCCTCGGGCGGCGGATAGCAGACGCCGTGGTCCGCCAGCACGGTAGGCGTCGGCTGCCCGACCTCCAGCGCGTCCACCAGCAATGCTCCCTGCTCTTGCGGCTGCGCGCCGCTCAGGGATGCGGCGAAGACCACCCGGTTCATGACCGCCGGGGACAGGGTGATCCCTCCCGCGCCCCGCCGGTCGTGCAGCAGCACCCAGCCCAGGTGCTCGCGGTCGAGGAGGTAGAGGGTGAGCCCCGCCAGATCGGGCGGGGCGCGCCGGCCCGAGGCCGCGGCGTCGATGGCGACCAGGGCGGCCATGTGCACGGCGAGCACCAGCCTGAAGTCGTCGTCGGCGAGGTCGGGTTCGCCCGCCGGCGCTACGATCCCGTACCGCTCGGCGAAGGCGGCGCGTGCCGCACGGAACATCGCCCCCCGCTCGCCCTGCCCGGCCGCCGGGCCGCTCGGCTCGTCCAAAGGCCCCAGGGCATGTGTCGACACGTCGATCTGCTCACTGGCGAGCGCCCCGCGCAGCGCCGGCCACGGATCGGTGCCGCGCGCCAGCAGCAGGACGCGGGCGCGCACGTCCGGCCGGTGCAGCAGGGCGTTGCTGAACAGCCAGGTGAGGGTGGTCAGCGGCCAGCGATCCGCGTAGTCGACCAAGAGCAGCAGCCCGGCCGCACTGTCCGGCGTCAGGTCCTGGCTGCCGGGCGGCGGCAGCACGGTCCCGGGCCCCTCGACCGCGGTGACCACCTTCCAGCCCTGCCCGGACAACTCGGCGGCCAGCTGCTGGGCCAGCCGGGTCTTGCCCTGTCCGCCCGGCGCGTGCAGCCAGCGCGCCGCCCGCTGCGGACCGCCGGCGCACCAGGTGCGCAGCGCTCCCAGCTCGTCCTGGCGCCCGGTGAACGGCGCCACGGCGAACCGCGCGTGGAGCATCCGGCTGGGCTGCTGCCGCAGCCACTGCGGATCCGCCTCGGGTGCCGGCGCCCACCGCCGCAGCACGTACAACGGCGTGCCGTCGCCGAACACATGGATGTCCGCGCCGACGACACCGTAGGCGAACCCGCCCGTCGCGCTGACGTGCTGCTCGCTCACGTCGCGCGGTCACCGCGGCCGGCGCCGGGCTCCTGATGGACGATCACGTTCCCGCCCTGCGCGCCGAACGCCTGCCCGTGGTCGCGCGCCTCGACGTGCTGCACCCAGTGGCGCTGCTGGGCGGGCAGTTCGTCCTGCAGCCGCCGGGTCAGCTCCCGCACCTCGTCGGCCACCTCCGGGTGCGCGCGAAGGAACTGCTCGAGCCGCAACTGCCACGCCGGCGCCAACTGCCGGCGCGCCGCCTCCGGATCCTCCGCTTCCGATACCAGCGCGGCCTCGCTCTCCAACAGCGCGACCAGCGCATCCTGTCCGGGTGCGTCATCCCGCCCGAACAGCCGCAGCAACCCGGAGCGCGCGGCGCCCCAGGCGTCCGTCGCCATCGCGGCGACGAGCGTCGTCGAAGCGGCCGCCGCGACCGCCGCCAGGGATTCGATCATGGGTGTCCTCCCGTTGCCGTGCCCGCCCCATCGTGCCACCGCGGCCCGCGCCCGCGCCCTCCCCGATCAACGTGCCGCGGTTATATGGTGATCGGCCGCACCACCGGAACAACGACACGGCGACGACGCCGTGGGCGAGGGGGCGTCGTGTGGCGTCGCAAGGGCCCGAACCGCACCGGCCTGCGCCGGCAGCTCCGCACGGCACGCGTCCTGTTCGACACCGGCGACTTCGCCGCGGCGGAGGTGCTCCTGCGCCGCCTGCTGCCCGACTGCGAGACGGAACTGGGAGCGAACCACGAGGAGACCATCAGCCTGCTCAACCTGCTCGGCTCCACCCTCTACCAGCAACGCAAGGCGGCTGCCTCCGCACAGATCGCCCGCGAGGCCACCGACCGTGCGGCCCGCGCCTGGGGCCCCGACGACCCCGCCACCCTCGACTGCGCCCACAACCTCGGCGCGGCCCTGGCCATCCAGGGCCACGTCTCCGCGTCCGTCGCGGTTCTCGACGACACCTGGCAGCGCCGCGCCCGCCGCCTCGGAGCCGCCCACGAATCCACCCTCACCACCGCCAACACCCTCGGCGCGACCCTCTTCGCCGCAGGCCTCCGCCACGACGGCCTCACAGTCCTGCGCCGCGCCCACGCCCAGAGCGCAGGCCTGCCGGCCGGACATCCGGTGCGTGAGGACATCGCCGATAATCTGCGGATCGCGGAACGGAACGCAGGCGGCTGACCGGCGGCGGAACGGGGACGCCCCGGCAGGCCGCCCGATCCCCTCAGCCGAACTGTCCGGCGACCGCCTCCCGGATACGCCAAAAGGTTCCCCGACGCCGTACGCCTTCAACACGCCGTAGCCGCAGCCACGCCGTCCTTGGCCGGACAGAGACATCCTGGCTCTTCCCCGGCGGCCAGCCCGGCCGCCCGATCAGTGCCTGCGCCATGGGTGAACGGCTCCGCAAACCCGGCATCCGGCTCGCGGAGACCCGCTCGACCGCGCTGTTCCAGCTCGCCACCGAGCTGCCGGCCGCGGTCCTCGCCCGCACTCTCGGTATCGACATCACCGTCGCCGTCACGTGGCAGCGGGTCGCCGCCGGAGACTGGGACGCCTACGCAGCCGAAGTGAGCCGAAGGCTGTCATGTCAGAACCGACGACGAGAGAGGACATCCCAATGGGCGTTTACGTGTCGATCAGGGGGTGGCTGGAGTGCGACGAGACACAACTCGCCGCCATCCAAGAGATCATCTCCTCACACGAAGACAACCACTACACCAACGGATGGGGCTCACCGCGCCAGCACATCAACTGGACCCACTACATCTTCTACGGCGCCGACATCCGTGAGTCGGCCGTGGACCGGTTCACCGACCAGATCCGAGAGATCGCTCGGATCCCCGCTTCCGACGACGACGGAGCCCTCGTCCAGGGTCTGTTCCTGGCCAGCCACGAGGCTGACGGGACAACCGAATGGCAGGTCCGCGATGGCCAACTCTTCATCACACGGGCCGACATCAGACACCGGTACCTCGACGATTAGTACTCCAGCTGCAGATCGTGATCTTGCTGGGTGTCGCTGAGCATTTCGGGGGCCGAGGGATGGTGTTCAACCTCGGCCTGATCGGGGTTGTGATCGGTGCGCCGCCAGACAGGTCCTACTCGCTCCCGCCATGCCCGGGTGGCCACCCGATGACGCCTTCCGCTTGAACATTGTGTAGGGACGCTCCCTCAAACCGGGCCGCGGTGACGTCGGTGAGCCCGAGCGGGGGTATGCCGGTGTTCACGCTTCCGAACCTGGCGCCGGTCAGATCGGTGTCGCGCAGGTCAGCACCCCGTAGATCGCATCCGTCCAGGCTGACCTCGCGCAGTGAAGCCCCGCGCAGGTCTGCGCCGCTGAGGTCGCAGAACTTGAACCAGCACCCGTCCAGGGTGGCGTGGCGTAGATCGGCCCCGATGAACGAGGAGCGGGTGAACCGCAGCTGCGACGTGCGAGCAGAGGCAAGGTTCTGGCCGGTGAAGTCCTCACCGTTGACGGCCGCATAGCGGTGAAGCGCGGCAAGTCGTTGTCTCGCGGTCAGTGGCGTGGTCATGTGCACCAGCGTGTCAGCCGGGTCGGTGGCCGTCGCCCGGATTTCCGGCAGTTCGCCGCCCATGAGCCGATCACACAGGGCAGGGCAGGGCAGGTACGGGAACGGGCCGCATCGGCTGGGTGACCGGCGACGAGGTCTATGAATGGGGCGATCTGCGTATTGACCCCGCCTTCCAGGGACGGGCATGTTGGCCTGACCGCGTTGCCGGTACCGGCCCCGGGACAGCCCGGGCCGCCGGGACGGGGCATGCGTCCGGGCGGCCGCGTGCCGCCGTCAGAGTCCGCGGACGGAGGCGTTCCGTGTCGATCGCCCAGCACTCCATACGCGACGAGGGATCCTTCGTCAGCAGCACTCAAGGGCGCGAGGCGGCGGCCCTCTACTTCCATCAGCAGCTCGACTGCCTGGTGGACCTGGCCCACGAGGTGGCCGGTGACTTCTTCGCCCGCCCCGAGCTCTACGTAGGACTCGGCGACTCCACCGTCGACAAGCAACTCGCCAGGCTGCGCGCCCAGTACGGCACCAATGAACAGGTGCCCTCGGCGCCGCAGCGCGAGCAGATGTACACCGCTGTGTTCGGACCGCCCACCGCGGGCCGCGCCGGGGCGGGGGAGAACTTCGAGCGCGTACGCAAGGAACTGCTCGACGCCTGCACGGCTTTCGCGGAGCGGGTGTACGACACCGGCCTCGTCATGCTGCGCGACCGGATCGTCCTTGCCCACCGGCCGTTCAAGGCATATCTGCAGGGACTCCAGGGCGCATCCCTTGAGTGGAGCACCAGGGAGGCCCTGCGCGGCGAGGCACTTCAACTCGCCTACCCCATCCTGCGCAACAGTGGCGTCTGCGCGGTGTTCGGCATCTCCCGCCCCCCACAGGCGGAGTGGCCGTTTCGCGAGGACGCCAACGGCGACAAGCTCGTCGAACAGATCACCAGGCAGCTGCGCACCGCCGAGGGCAGGCCGGGCGGCATCACCCGTGAACGGTTCAGCAGCCGTCAGCGCCTGGCCCTGCGCGGTGCCGAGGCTCTGGCCACCATCCTCGACTACAACGAGGAGGAGCACGGCGACAAGGACCAGAACGTCCTCATCACCAAGTGCTACACGTGGGGTTCATCCCTGAACGCCCTGCTGGACCCGCCGGCCGCCCGCGCCCCCTTCACGGAGTGAGGATGCCCGGTCAACAGGCCCACAAGGCGCGTGGCTTCGTCGTCGACAGCTCGGGCCGCCCGGCACCGGGGATCGCCCTCACCGCGTCCGTGGAGCTGACGGACGGTCGCCGGGTGCGGCTGGGGGCGCTCGCCTCGGACAGCGCGGGCTATGTCTCCTTCGACCTCGCGGAGGCGTTCCGCCTCGAGAGGCCCGCCCGCGTCCTGATCGAGCCCCTGGGCGGCGCCGCGCCGCCCGTCACGCTGGCGATTCCCGAACAGGGCGCGGAACCGGGGCCGTTCACCGTCCAGGTCCCCGCAGCGCACGGGCCGTGCACCGGGTGCGGGGCCCAGGACTCCCGGCTGCCCGCGGTACAGAACCCGGACGCCCTGGACTGGACCCTGTCGCCAGGCTCCCTGGTCACCCCGCGCTCCGCGACGCGGCTCGGCGAGGGCGACTGCGCGGTTCCGGTGCGCTCCGTGCTGCCCGTGCGGCGGATCGGCTTCGTACAGATCGCACGTCGCCCGGTGACCGGGGACGACGGCATGCGGCCGTACGGGGACAGCCCCAAGGGCGGGCTCTCCCCGATCGACGGCGGCGGCGAACCGTCCCTGGTCATCGCGCCGTTCGCCCCGGTCACCGACCGCCCCAGGCCGCGCTGGCTGCCGTGCGACATCTATGAGTACGAGCAGTCCTGGCAGGACATCGGCGAGACCCTCGGCAGCATCCTGTCCAGCCTGCCCCTCGCGCCCTGCGAGTCCATCAACGTGGCGGTGATCGAAGCGTCCCGGCAGGACCTCGCCCGCCGCGTCGACGAGGTGGAGAGCAAGGAGGAGCTGGACCACTCGCTCTACCGGGACCGGACGATCGACGAGTCCGTGGAGGGCGTCCTGAAGGAGAAGCAGGGCGGCTGGTCGTTGATGGGCGGGCACGCCGGAAGCTACAGCGGTTCCTGGGCCAATGTGGGCACCTTCTCCGCGGTGCACAGCCTCGGCGGCGCCGTCAGCCACTCCTGGGGCAAGCGCTCCGTCACCGCGGAGACCACTCAGGAGCTGCACGACAGCACGGTTCAGGCCACCGATGTCGTACGTTCCCTGAACAGCACCGTCGTCGTACAGGCCAGCCAGGACGAGCAGCACCGTGCGGAGACCCGGAAAATCACCAACCACAACCATTGCCATGCGCTGACCGTGCAGTACTACGAGGTGCTCCGCCAGGTCCGCCTGGAGACGCGGCTGCGGCGGACCAGGCCGGGTGCGCTGGTCCCGTACAGCCTGCTGCGCTTCACCAAGTCGGCGCCGACGGTGGAACAGATCGACGACCAGATCGGACACAAGATCGACAAGGTCGACCCGCCGCCGACGGTCGATCTGCTCCTGATCAACCGGCTCCGCCCGCAGCTGCAGGGCTCGTTGCTCTCCCCGGCCCTTGACACGAACTTCGACGCCGTACGCCGGTTGCTCTTCTTCTCCCAGGTTCTCCCGCCCCAGCCGCCCGCGCTCACACCGGGTGACCACGAGGTCCAGTCGCTCTCGGTGAAGGTGAAGCGGGGCCAGTGGGGCACGGGCCCGCGGTCCGTCTCCCTGAAGATCAGGCTGAACCAGTCGGCGGGCGGCTCCAACTACCTTGCGTTTTCCGCCACTTCGGGGGTGGTTCTGAAGAATCCGAACGAGGTGATCCTGGTCGCCGGGGGCTTCGAGGGAGAGCTCGCCGATGACGACGACAGCGAGTGGCTCGGCCCCTGGACGCTGCCGGTCCGCGGGTACACGCGCAAGATGCTCGCCGAGGCCGAGTTGCACTGGACCAAGCCCTCCGGGGACCTCACCGCGGACTTCTCGCTCCGCGGCCTCGACATCCGCGCCTCGGTGCAGCAGGGCGAGGAGGTCCTCGTACAGGAGGACGTCGAGAAGTACTTCCAGCAGGAGGGTTTCCAGCCGTTCACGGTCGCGGCACCGCCGGCGCCGCCGCCCGACGCCGAGAAGGACGCGGCGGGCAAGGCGGTCGAGCGGCGGCAGACGCAGCGTGCCCAGGACGAGGCCCTGGCCTGGGAGCTGCTCACGCATCTGCATGACCACCGGGACCACTACAGCCGTGGGCTCATCGCCACGAAGGACCCCGCCTGGTTCGCGGAGGCCCTCGACGACGCGTGCGGTGCGAACACCATTCTGCGCGAGCGCATCGACGGCGTACCGGTGGCGGTCAGCGGTCAGTACCTCGTCTTTCCGCTCAACTCCGATCCGCAGCAGGCGGATTCGGGTCTCGGCTCCACCACGGCCCCCGTCAGCACCGACGTGGTCAGTCTGCCCACCCGGGGGGTGTTCGCCGAGGCCCAGCTCGGCACCTGCAACTCCTGCGAGAAGCGGGACCCCGGCCGCTACTGGAAGTGGCAGCAGTCGCCGTGCGGCGAACCGCCCGCCATCGAGGGCGTCAGCCCAGGCTTCCGCGGACAGGCCCCCCAGGTCGGCCAGCCCCAACTGCCCAGCGCCGTAGTCCAGATCACCCAGCCGCCGTCCGCCCCCGACCCCACCGGGCTCGCCACCGCGCTCACCCTGCTCGGCAAGGGCGACGCCTTCCGCGACATGTCGGGCCTGTCCGAACTCTCCGAGCTGCTGCAGGGGCTGGCGAGCGGCGCGATCGATCTGGCCAAGGCGCAGGCGCTGGGCGCCAAGGTGTCCCAGGCGCAGGCCAAGGGCGGCGGATCCGGCGGAGGCTCCTCCGCCGCGGGCGGCCGTGACCCGGCCTTCGAGCCGGACGCCGAGCGCCAGATCGACCGGCTCGACGCCCTCGACTACGCCAAGGAGAAGAACCTCATCGACGATGAGGCCGCCCGCACGGCAGCGAAGAACCTGCTGGGCGGGGCCATCGCCTCCACCGACGCGGGGTTCGTGCCGGACGCGGGCAGCCGTCTGCACTGGAACGCGTACATCTACGTCGTGGGATCCGACAAAGAGGATGAGAAGTCCGACTTCAACGTGATGGCCCGCAAGCTCACGGCCGAGACCCGGTTCGTGACGCCCTGGGTGAACGTCACCCACGACTACAAGCAGGGCACGCTGCGCAAGACCTGGAAGGCTTCCGAGCAGGCCGGGACACGAGACGAGTCCTACCCCCTGACAGAGTTCATCCTCTACGACGAGATCGCGCGCATGGCCTCCTTCGCCACGATCCGCCACCTGCATCTCATCGCCCACTCCTGGACGAAGGGCGTCGGACTGACCTACTCCGGGAAGGGCGTGGCTCTCGCGACGCGGGTGGAGGATCTGCGTGCGGCGCCCCCGGACTTTGCCGCGGCCTTCGACGCCGACTCGGTCATCAAGGTGCACGGTTGCGCGCGGGACGAGGAGGTCGCCGAGTGGATCGGCGCCTTCGCCCGGGGCGGCACGGCGAGCGGTGCCCTGAAGATCCTCGGCGGCCTCCGCAGCCTCATCAAGGACTCCTACGCGGCGACGCTCGCCGCGGTCACGGGGGTGCCGGTCTGGGCGGCCCCGCTGGGCGCTGCGGCCCTGATGCGGTGCAGCTATCTGCAGGGCGCCGGAGAGCGCGGACGGCGTTTCTGCGTCGAGACCGACCCGAACGCGGAGGTACACGGTTTCCCCAACACCCTGAAGTTCTTTGAGGCCAACTACCACCGGATCTATCCGCGCGCGGCGGGCGAGGGCATCTACGACTGCACGTACCACATGAAGTACAAGACGGCCCTCGCCCCCGAACAGCCGGGTCCGGCGGCCGCGCTCGGCAAGAGCCTGCCCCCGCGCGGCGTCTGCGGCCGCCCAGCTGTGCTCCCCTGACGGCGACGGTTTCACCAGATGAAGTGATCGTATGGATCAAAAGGCGTACCTCGGGGGATCCGGGCACGGCTCGATCCCGTTGCGCGTCCGGGGCGCCTTCGTGCGATGGCGCAGGCGACGGAGAGCGTGCACAAGATGAGCGCCACGAGGGCGCCCACGGCCATGGCCATGGCCATGGCCGGATCGTATGCGGCGGGACGCGCCGGGACAGTCGGCGAAGGACGCGCCATCGGCGTTTGCTGCGCGGGCCGTTTCGTAGTGCTCGGAGACATGTTTGGCGGCCGTTATTGGGTTGAGGTGTTCGACCGGCTCGGCGGCATAGGCGAATGCGGCCGTAAGAGTTTCGCGGAGCGTCATTTTCGCCTGTCAGACGGCAAGGCGTACGCGCCCTCACGCGAGCCCACTCCCTCGCAATCGAACACCGGGGTGACGCTCCGCGACTGCTCCCCAAGATCTGTGCCGGAGCCGAGTTCTGACAGCACTCGAGGCCTTGCGGTGGGAGGCTGAGGGCGCCCTGCGGGATGAGGGTGCGATGGCGCCACCGAAGTCCAAGGTCGATCTGTACGCGGCGAGCAGAAACCTTCCAGACAGGAGCCCATTCGATGCCCCGAGAAATCATCTCCACCCCCGAGGCGCCGCAGTACCCCAGCTACAGCCAGGCGGTCAAGGTCGGCAACACGATCTACGTCGCTGGAACAGTCGGAGTCGACGTGGCGACCGGTGAGCTCGCAGGACCCACGATCCGGGAGCAGACCCGCCAGTCGTTGCTCAACTGCCAGGCGATCCTGCGCGCCGGCGGCGCCGAGCTGAGCGACGCCGTCATGGTTCACACCCTGCTCATGCGACCCGAAGACGCCGACGGCATCATCGAGGTCTTCGACGAGTTCTTCCCCGACGTGCGGCCGCCGCGCTGCGTGAGCAAGCTAGGTGTCGACCGGCCAGGGATCCTGGTGTCGATTGCCATGGTGGCCGTCACAGACTGAGTCCCTGTCAGAAGCCTCGATCCCCAGGTGTCCGTCGATCGTGCTCAGGACCGACGATCTGTCCATCTCCCCTCTCTAGCTGAGGAGTTGCCGTACGCAATGGAGCGGTCGCAGTTTGGCCGCTCAGGTCTGGCACTGCGCCGTGCCGGCGGTAGACCACCCGCTCCAGGCGGCACCGTCGGCACGGGCGTGTACACGAATCTCGACCCTCACGGGCTCACACACCCGGGTTGAGCTTCCCACCTCCGTGGGCTCGACGGTCCCACCTGCAGGGACAGCGGAGCCCGATGGGGCGGCCCTGCTGTCGGTCGGGCCTCGGGTCGGCATCCCGGTGGAGTGCGTGTAGTGCTGCGTCTTCGGGTCCCTCTCGTGAGCCTGGATCCGAATCCGATTGCTCCTTCGCGGCCAGTTGCGCATCCTGCTGGGATGCGCTTCTCCATCAACATCCCCAACTTCGGTGACTTCGCCGACCCTCGTAACGTCGCGACTGTGGCGGCTGCCGCCGAACAGGCCGGCTGGGACGGACTCTTCGTCTGGGACCACGTACTGCACCGACAACACCAGGGGCGCCCCTTCGGAGACCCCTGGATGCTGCTGATCGCGGCCGCGCTGGCGACCTCGCGGATCCGGCTGGGCACCTTACTGACGCCGGTCCCCCGTTATCGTCCGCAGCAACTTGCCCGCCAAGTGGCCACTCTGGACAATCTCAGCGGCGGCCGGGTGATCTTCGCAGCCGGCCTGGGCGGGCCGGTCGAGGACGAGTACCGCAGCTTCGGCGACACCGCTGAGCCACAGCTCCTCGCCGAGCGGCTGGACGAGGGGCTGGAGCTGTTGAGGCGCTGGTGGTCCGGCGAGCCGGTGGACCACCATGGCCGCCACTATGAGGTCCGGGACGTGACGCTGCTGCCCGCAACCGTGCAGCGGCCTGGTCCGCCGGTGTGGATCGGCGGGTTCTGGCCGCGTCGCCCGCCGATGCGGCGGGCAGCGCGGTGGGACGGGGCGGTGCCTCTCTTCGAGACGGCCCGGCATGGGCATGTGCCCGATGTGGCAGAGGTTCGGGATCTTGCCGGTTATGTGCGCCAGCACCGTATGGGCGGGGCCGAGCGGCCTTTCGAGCTCGTGCTCGGCGGTGCCACACCCTCGGATGCCGTGAAGGCCAAGGACGTGATCGGTCCGCTGCGTGACGCCGGCGCCACTTGGTGGGACGAGCGGCAGGTCCAGACCGGCCCCGATCTGGACCGCCTGCCCCCGGTAATGCGCCGGATCGAGGCGGGGCCGCCGGTGATCTGATCAGCTTTCGAGGGTGTGCCGGGTTTGTCGTTGGGATTCTTCGGTCGCTTGTTGGGCCGGTAGCTGGGGCCGTTCATGATGACCTGGTGGCTGGCGTTGATCAGCCGGTCCAGCAGCGACTCGGCGACGACGGGGTTGAGGAAGAGGGGATACCAGTCGCCGGGTGCCCGGTTGCTGGTGGTGATCAGGGACCGGCCCTGTCGCTCGCCGACGAGTTCGTAGAGGTCGTCGGCCTGGGGTGCGGTCAGCTGGCGCATCGCGAAGTCGTCGAGGATGAGCACGTCGGGACGGATGAGTTCGCATCGCCTCGGCACGCCGCAGACTGTGAGGCCGTGCGCGCATCGATGCATTCTCCCAGGCCGGACGGCGTCCTCCGGTCGGCAGCCGCTACTGTCCAGCGCATGGCCTTGAGGAGTGCACGTCCCCTGGACGTCGGTTCGGCCCATGTGATCGTGACCGGCGGATCGAGCGGCATCGGCCTGGCCACGGCCCGGCTGCTGACCGAGCGGGGCGCGAAGGTGTCCCTGATCGCGCGGGGACGGGAGCGTCTGGAGGCAGCGGGGAAGGAGCTGTCGGCCGCCGCGCGGGCGGCCGACGTCGCCGATCAGGCGGCGCTCACCCGTGCCATCGCCGAACTCGAGGAGGAACGGAGACAGCCCTGCGACATCCTGATCACCTCGGCGGGGCTCGCTCGCCCGGGGTACTTCCTGGAGCTGGCGGACGAGGTCTTCCGAGAGATGATCGAGGTCGACTACTTCGGGACGCTGTACGCCCTGCGGGCCGTGGTGCCCGGCATGGTGGAGCGCGGGCGGGGCAGCGTCGTCGCGGTGTCGTCGGCCGCCGGGCTGATCGGGATCTTCGGCTACAGCGCGTACGGGCCGGCCAAGTTCGCCGTACGCGGGCTGATGGAGTCGGTACGGGCCGAGCTGACGCCGCGCGGAGTGCACGTCGGTGTCGTCTTCCCGCCGGACGTGGACACCCCGCAGCTTGCCGAGGAGAACCAGTGGAAGCCGGCGGAGACCCGGGCAGTCGGCGGCACGATCAAACCGCTGACCGCGGAGAAGGTCGCGGCGGCGATCGTGACAGGCATCGACCGCCGGCGGTTCGTGATCTGCCCAGACACGGGCACACGGGCGCTGGCGCGGTTCGGCAGTGTCCTGATGCCGCTGCTCAACCGTGAGTTCGACCGCAGAGTGAGGTCGATCGCCAGGGCCGCCAAGAGAGCGTGACCCATGCCGTCGAGGCGTTGACCGCACGGGGACACGAAAGGACCGTGGTGGGCTTGGGGCGGCGTTCGGCCAGGAGATGTGGAACCGGCGGCCGATCAGGGTCGCGACCCGGGCGCCGGTCCATACCTGGTCCCGGTCCCAGCCGTGTGCAGCCGGGCCCTGCTCCAGCGTGGCGGCCAGCTTCTCGCGCGGAGCCAGACCCAGCTCGCACCGCTGTCCGCCCCGCCCGGTGGAGGCCAGGGCCGCAGTGCCGCCGACGATCCACTTCCGCCGCCACCGGTAGGCCGACTTCGATGTCGCCCGCAACCGCCGAGCCACCTCGGGCGCACTGACCCCGGCCGCAAACATCTCGGCCGCCTGCACACGCAGTGCCTCGCGCCGCGCGCGTACCTCGGCGTTCATCCCGCCGCCGTCTGCGTACCTCATACCTCCCGGTCTACCGCCGTCTCCGGAAGATGCCAACCGCGCCAAGCTCAGAGACGCTGGAACAGCTCCGGGGCACCGAGGTCGTAGATCTCTGGCCCCAGCTCCGCCAGCACCGCGCGAAGCTCTGGGTACATGCGGGCGCGGCCTGCTCGTTCACGACGGGAATGCAGCGCGGCGAGCAGCCCCGCGGTCCCTCCCGACAGGCCCGTGATGCCGCCCGTCACAGCCACCCATACCTGCCAGGTCCCCACAGCCGCCCTCGACTCATTCCGCCACCGCGTCCGTTTCGAGCGGCTAGTAGCGTGTCGCTGCTTAGTTGTGGCATGTCTGGTTGGGAGGTTGGTGTCTGGCAGATTCCTTCCCCTCTGTCAGACGGGATTGTTGTCATGGGTTCGCAGAAGAAGCGGCCGGTGAGGTTGACCTCGCAGGATCGCGAGGAGTTGGTGCGGGTGACCGCGACGGGTGTCCGCCCGGCCTCGATGATCATGCGTGCACGGGTGCTGCTTGCGCTGGATACCTCGGTGGGTGAGGTGGATTCCAAGGAGGTGATCGCGGCCCGGCTCGGAGTCTCCGGCGAGACGTTGCGACTGGTTGCCAAGCGTTTCGCCGAGACCGGCGGCGATGCCCACGCCACGATCACGCGGAAGAAGCGCGACCTCCCGCCGGTGCCCTCGCCGGTGACCGGTGAGGTCGAAGCCCGACTGATCGCAATGGCGTGCTCACAGCCACCCCAGGGCTATGCACGGTGGTCCCTGCGGCTGCTGGAGAAGCACGTCGCGCTGGTCGAGGACATCCCCAGTCTGGACCACTCCACCATCGGGCGGGTCCTAAAAAAACGGAACTGCGTCCTCACCTGAAGAAGTGCTGGACCATCCCGCCACGTGCGAACGCGCAGTTCGCGGCCGTGCACGGCCTTGGCCAGGTGGTCGCCGAAGCGGGCCTGCTCGTCACGTTCGCCGCCGGTCACCACGTTGAGGAGCAGCCGGCCGCCGGACAGCCGCTGGAAGGTGCTGGCCTGCTGCGCGGCGAGGGTTGGGGAGATGAAGCCGGGCCGGAAGGCGACCAGGAACTTCAGCCGCTCGGTCTCCTGCGCGAGCCCGGCGCAGGTCAGCCAGGCGTCCTCGCACCAGGTGCCGGTCAGGGTGAGCACGGCGTCGAAACCGGCCTCTTCGCCGGCCCTCGCGATCTGCGTCATGTAGCGACGGCGCACGGCGGCGCCGTCCCGTGTCATCACGCTCCTCATCGCGTCGATGAGCTGGGCGTTCCTGCCGGGCGGCGGACATGTCCGGAGCACAGCAGCACCGCGTCACAGGCGGTTTCCTCGTGCGTGCGGTGGCCGCGCAGCACGCTCACTCCGAGCGGGCCCGGGTGCCCTCCGGGCCCGACCTGTCCGGGAGGTCCAAGAGGAAAACCGTCAGCCAGTCGGCGTCCGACGCGTGGTAGCCCAGGCCGACCAGGGCGTCGGCCGCGGCGCGCATGTGCTCGGCGCCATAGACGACGCCGATGGTGAAGGAACCGGTCCTGTCCGCAGAACCGCGGTGGAAATCCATCAGCGCCCGCACGAGCAGCCGGTCGCGGCGCCGCATCACCAGATCCTCGAGGCCCGGCAAGAAGTCCGCTGTCGCCTCCTCGGCCTCACTCAGCAGGTCCTCGGTGGCCAGATGCCGGGCGAGGTAGCGGCGAGTGCCGAACAGCCGCATACCCGCCGTGACGGCCGGCACCATCGCGGCCAGCATCACCCGTTCCTTCAACGGCAGCCGCCGGAAACCCTCCTCGAACTCCTCCCCGCCCATGTCGGGGCACACCACGGGGATGCCAAGCGTGTCGAAGTCGATGTCCTGCACGACGAGCCCCAGCCGCTCGTGCCCGTCCAACCGGGCGTACGAGGCCACGAGCGCGTCCGCGCTGACCGAACCCTTGCCGACGCCCTCCGCGATCATCAGATCGCAGCTGCGGCGCAGCCGGACCGTCACCTCCTGGTAGAAGTCCGCCTCGCCGAGGTGGATCATCGGGAAGAGCAGGAACTCGAGCCCCGTCCCCGGCTTGCGAAACCGTATGACCGCCGAGCGCACCCCCGCCAACTCGGTCACCTCGATGAACTGCATACGGCCCCCGTCCCCGCCCCATCGCGCAAGCAGCACGGGACGGCAATGCTGACCGTACCCGCACTCCCGCGCCCCCGTTGCGGGCTCACAAACAGACCTGCTGACGTCAGGACGCCCCGAAGACGCTCTACCGAACGAGTCTCCGTGCTGCGGCACCGGGAGCACGTGGCAGAGATTCCGCTCACCGGCCGAAGTGGCGGCGAGCTGTTGGTGCAGGCATGGTCATGGCCTCCGCCTTGTGCACGATGAGGTTGGTCGCGCCGTGCGAGCGCTCAACATGCCCGTCGAGCAGCACGGCGGGGGCCTCGATCAGGGTGCGTCCGTAGTGGTCCCAGACGGGGGCGCGAAGACCAGGTTGACCATGCCGGTTTCGTCTTCGATCGCGCCGAAGGCGACGCCGCGTGCGGTGGGCGGGCGCTGCAGGTACTTGGCGAGTCCGCCGACCCGGACCCGGGTCTGGTCGGCCATGCCGCGTACCGCGGCCGCGGGCAGGGCGCCGCAGTGTTCCAGGTGGGCGCGGATGTGTACGACTGGGTGGGTGGTGGCGCTGGCCCCCGTGCTGGCCAGGTCTGCCACGGTCTGTTCGGCCGGGGTCATGGCGGGCAGGTCGGGGGCGGGCGCGAGGGCGCCGAGCCCCGGCAGGTAGGGCTGGTGGCTGCGGGGGAAGGCGCAGGCCGTCCACAGAGCGGTGCGGCGGTGTTCGCCGAAGCCGTCGAACGCCCCGGCCGTGGCAAGGCGTTCCATCAGCCGCGCGGGCAGTCGCGTGCGGCGGGCCACGTCCTCCAGGTCCTTAAACGGCCGCTCGGTGCGGGCATCGACGATCACGCGGACGGCGTCCTGGCCGAGACCGGTGACGCTGGTCAGGCCGCGCCGAATGGCGGGCTGCCCCAACCGCCTTGGTCTTCGTCAACCCGGCGCCCACCACCCCTGTGGTGCCGCCGCACCGGCTAAGGCCCGGCGTACGCCCGGAGGATGTCTCCCTTTTCGGTCATATGCGGTGGGAGTTGGCGCACTTTGAACACAAGGACACCACCGTCAGCAAAGCGTTCCTGTGGTCGAACTTCCCGGTGGCGCTGCGGGACTCCTTCATGCGGATCGCCTGAGCGCTGATCAACATTCCCACCCCCGACGTGCTGCACGAGCGCCCTGGGCCAAGACCCACCTCGACATCACCATCAAGACCGTCCGCCGCCCGCCGGACGCGATGGGCTTCGTCGTCCTCCCGCGCAGGTGGGTGGTCGAACGCTCCTGGTCGCGGATCATGCGGGCCAGACGGCACTGCCGGGACCACGAACGGCTCCCCGAGATGAGCGAATCGTTGATCACCTGGGCCGCGATCACGCTGATGACCAGGCGCCTCACCCGCCGCAAAGCCCAGCCCGCCGCCCGCCGCGACGTCACCCCGGACTACCTGGCGCAGGCGGCCTGACAGCCGGTCCCGGGCTCCGATCCACTCCCGTGCCGTTACATCGGTTCCGGCCGACCTCGGTTTGCTCGTTGACCGAACACCACACTAGGAGGCTAAAGTACTAGGCATCTAGATAAATGGAGGAACTGGTGATTGAGTTCCACCTGAGCGACCGGTCCGGCGCGTCCCCGTACCAGCAACTGGTCCAGCAGGTACGCCACGCGCTGCGGCTGGGTCTGCTGGAGGAGGGGGACCGGCTCCCCACGGTCAAGGAGGTGGCCCGGCAGGTGGCGGTCAATCCGAATACCGTACTCAAGGCGTACCGAGAGCTGGAGCACGAGGGATTGGTGGCCGCCCGGCCGGGGGTGGGGACGTTCGTGACCCGGACCCTGGCCGACGCCTCACTCGCCGCCCATGGCCCGCTCCAAAAGGACCTGCGGCGCTGGCTGGCCAAGGCCCGCCTGGCCGGCCTCGACGAGGAGTCGATCGAGGCCCTGTTCATGACCACCTTTCGGACCGCCGCTGGAGAGGACGTAGCGTGAGCGCCGTCTTACGGGCCCAGGCCCTGGGTAAGAGATACAAGCAGCGCTGGGCGCTGCAGAACTGCGACCTGGACGTGCCCGCCGGGCGGGTCGTCGGCCTGGTCGGACCCAACGGGGCAGGCAAATCCACCCTGTTGAACCTCGCCTCCGGCATGCTGACGCCGACCACCGGAACGATCGAGGTGTGCGGCGGCCGTCCCGCCACCGGCCCCGCGCAGCTGGCCAAGGTCGGCTTCGTCGCCCAGGACACCCCGACCTATGCCGCCCTGAGCATCGCCGACCATCTACGGATGGGCGCCCGCCTCAACCCCGGCTGGGACGATGCCCTGGCCCACGAGCGGATCCGGCGGCTCGGCCTGGACCTCAAACAAAGGGCCGGGAGGCTGTCCGGCGGCCAGCGCGCGCAGCTCGCTCTCACCCTGGGCATCGCCAAACGGCCCGAGCTGCTCATCCTGGATGAGCCGGTCGCGGCCCTGGACCCGCTCGCCCGGCGGGAGTTCATGCAGGACCTGATGGAGGCCGTAGCCGAGCACGAGCTGAGCGTCGTGCTCTCCTCCCACCTGGTCTCCGACGTGGAGCGGGCCTGCGACTACGTCATCGTCCTGGTCGACTCCCGGGTGCAGGTGGCCGGCGACATCGACGACCTGGTCGCCTGCCACCACCGGCTCACCGGACCGCGCCGGGACCCGGACACGCTCCCGGCCGGACAGCACGTCATCACCGCCAGCCACACCGACCGGCAGACCACCCTGCTGGTGCGCACCGACACCGCGGTCCACGATCCGTCCTGGAGCGTCAGCCCGCTCGGTCTGGAAGACATCGTTCTGGCCTACATGACCCGGCCCGCCGATGCGGTACGCGACACCCGGCCCGCACTGGAGGTCCTTCGATGATCTGGCTGACCTGGCGCCAGTTCCGCACCCAGGCCGCCGTGGTGTTCGCCGCCGTGGCTGCCCTCGCCGCCGCCCTCGCGGTCACCGGCCCGCAGCTGGCCGACCTCTACCGAACTGCCGGCAGCAGCCTGGTGGACCAGGTCTCCAGCTCGGACCAGAGCGTCTACTACGCCGGACTGCTGGTCGTGCTTGCCGTACCAGCAGTCATCGGGATGTTCTGGGGCGCTCCGCTGATCTCCCGTGAACTGGAGACCGGCAGCCACTACCTCGCGTGGAACCAGGGCGTCACCCGCACCCGCTGGCTGGCGATCAAGCTGGGCTTTGGTGCGGCGGCCGCCATGACCGCTGCCGGGCTGACCAGCCTCGCGGTGAGCTGGTGGAGCAGCCCCATCGACCGGGCTGTCAACGGTGGTGGCGCGACGGACACGTACTTCCCGCGGCTCGATCCCGTGGCCTTCGCCGCACGGGGTGTCGTCCCCATGGCCCTTGCGGCCTTCGCCTTCGTCCTGGGCGTCGCCCTCGGCTTGGTCATCCGCCGCACCCTGCCCGCGATGGCCACCACGTTCGTCGTCTACGCCGCCGTCCAGATCTCCGTGCCGTTGTGGCTTCGGCCCTATCTGGCTGCCACGGACCGGATCACCGTGCCGATCGAGCCCGACGGCGCCCCCATCAGCATCCAGGAGGGCGCCAAACAGATCGTCACGCACCCCGAAGTGCCCGGGGCTTGGGTCACCTCCCAACAGACGTTGAACGCCGACGGTCAGCCGGTCCCCGTGCCGTCGTCCTTCGCCGACTGCCTGCGCACCGACTCGGGCCCGCCCACCCTGCAGCAATTCGACCGCTGCCTCGCCGACCTCGGCGCCCTGGGCTACAAACAACAGGTGACCTACCATCCCGCCGGTAACTTCTGGGCCCTTCAATGGACCGAGACCGGGCTTTACCTCGGCCTCGCCCTGGCCCTGACCGGGTTCTGCGCCTGGTGGATCCGCCGCCGACTGACCTGACCAGGCGGCAGGTCCGGAGCGCGACGCTGGACCGCTGAAGCAGGGGCGAGGGGTAGCCGGGATCCGGATCCGGCTGCCCCTCGCTGTGTTTCACAGCGTCGCGTGTCATCGCAGACGAGGACGCCAGTCTTGGCATGACTGGTTCAGACACAGGCACTGACACGGGTCTGGGCCTATGCACCCTTCCTCCTGCCCGGGGACCGGCTGGTGATGCCCCCGTGGGAAGACCCTGGCACCACCATCATCGACTTCCTCGGCGACGACTTCCGCACCGAGTCCGGCGAGAACAAGGAGGTGGTTATCCACCCGGCCACCATGTCGCCTCTGTTGCTGTGGGCAACGCGCCTCGTACTCGACCTCGCGCCGGACATCATCAGCGCCTACCGGACGTGGCGTGCGCTGCATTCAAACGTCCGCTCTCACGGCGTCCGCGGTGGGCAAGGGCATCGTCCGCGCCCATCTGGAGCACCTGAAGGCGACCGGCGGCAGCCTGCCCGGCTACATCGGCAAGCCCGGCACGTCCCTCGCGCCGTACCCGCCGCGGCGACGGCTCGAGCTGTGCCATATCAGCAGGGAGGAGGCCATCCGGAAGCATGAGGCCGCGCCTGGCCCGGCTATGAACGACAGGGACATCCCATGACCGCGGGAGCACAGCCGCCGACACGGGACGGTGCGCAGGAGGTCGGCGGTCTCGAGGAGACAGCGGTGCCGGCCGCCGCGGGAATCGCCGCAACGGTCGGTCGCGTCTTCGCGATGGCCGCCGATGCGGCATCCCCCACGCGTCCCGGTGACACCGCCGAGATCCAGGCGATCACCGACGCCATGGTCCGACTCCTGATCGGAACCCCGCTGCACTCCGACGGGCAGTTGACCATCAAGTCCCTGGCCGAGGAAGCCGGCCTGAAACGCAACAAGCTCACCCACAAGCACACCGGCCTGAAGGACCTGTTCTATGCCCTGGTGCGGATGCAGGACTACCGGCCGAAGGCCCTCGACGGCCTCGAGCGGCAGAACGACGAGCTGAAGAAGAAGCTCTCGGACCTGCGCGACGAGCACGACCAACTACGCACGGACGTCAAGCAGCTGGTTCGGGTGATCCACGTACTGAAAGTCGAGAACCGGCAGTTGAGACAGTCGGCTGGACACGACGGCGTCGTCCGGGTGCTACCCGTTCAGCGCCGTTAAGGCGAAGCTCCGTTCCGGCGAACCCGCTGGACAACGCTGACGCGCGAGGGCCGTCCTCTGGACTGACTCCGTCTGCGCGGGCACTCTTTCGACCTGGGGGCGTCCCGACCGGCCCCGCAGATGACGAACGTGACGCTGATCAGCAAGGCCCAGGAAACCCACTTGGACACCGAGACCGGCTCCCAGCCATGAATCTGGGACGGGTACCTCCAGGCCCCGAGATAGGTGGCGACGTTCTCGGCCAGCCACAGGAAGAAGCCGATCAGGGCGAAGGACAGCGCCAGTGGCATCCGGTGCCGCCGTTCACCGATCGTGTAGGACACCCACGTCCCTGTCGTCACCACCAGCAGCAGCCCACCGAGCGGCCAGCGCAGGTCCGGCAGCCAGTGATGACTGAGGAAGTTGACGTACAGACCGACGGACAGCGCGGCGGTACTACGAGCCCGGTAGCCGCTCAGCGTCAGATCGAGCAACCGCCAGGACCGGCAGACATAGCTGCCGACCGCTGCATACAGGAACCCCCCGTACAGCGGCACACCCGCGATCTTGGCCAGTCCCGGCTCGGGATAGCTCCACGAGCCCACATGCACCTTCACCAGTTCGAACGCGAGCCCCAGGAGGTGGCAGACGGCCACGACCGCCACCTCCCGCCGGGTCTCCCACCCCAGCAGCAAGCCCACGGCGGAGAGCAGCACTCCGTACGCCAGCAGCAGGTCATAGCGCGCCACAGGCAACGGCGGGAGCAGTTTCGAGGCCGCCATCCCGCCCAACAGCGCGACCGCGAACGCGCAGCAGCGCGCCTGTAACCACGCGAACCGGACCATCTGCCGGCTGATCATTCCGGCGCCGTACATGATCGTGTGCATGTTCAGGTAGAGCGGTCTGTAGCGAGAAGGGTTACGGCCCTTTGCCTTTCCTGCACCTTCTGCCTTCCACACCTCCCAGTTGGCCTTGAGAAGCTCAACGGAAAAATCGCAGCTGGAGCCCCGGCTGCGCGTACAGGTCCGAGGCCACGTTTCATTCGCCGAGAGGGGGGCGCGGCTCACGTTCAAAGCGGGTCCACCAGGAGGTGGGCGGTCGGCCAGAAGCGGCTGCTTTCCTGCGCCGGTGTCTGACGACGAGCAAAACTACGCCGGCGACGGCCGCGATTCCCGCGCCGGTGGCCCAGCCGCTGACGCCATCGTCCTTGGGCTCGGGCAGAGCGCAGGAGAAGCCACCGTTTTCCGCCACCCGGACGCGAGCCTTGTCGTTGCCCGGCTGGGGGTCCTTGACAGTCCTTGTGCCCGAGACCGCCACACAGCCGGAACGGCTGTCCTTGCTCGTGATGCGCAACTCGAACTCGTAGAAGACTTTTTGGCCGATCCTTTCGGCGAAGTCGGCGAGCTGGATGCAGGTGTAGCTGCGGCCTTTGTGGCCCGGCACGCACACGTTCTCCTCGGCATCGGGATCGTACGGTGCCTGGGTCACCTCGGTACCGGGCGGGGCGATGAACTCGATGGAGGGCCATCCCAACCGAGCCGGACCGTTGTTGCGGTAGCCGATGCGGATGCGGTGCCTGCTGCCCACCTCGCCGCGCACCGATGCACCGAACACCTCGACATCGGCGGTGGTGCGGACCGGCACCCGTGTGATCGTCGGCTCCCGGTCCGTGGTGAACGTCCTGCCCTTGCCGTCGGCCGGGTCCCGGGTGAGGGACAGGGGCGCCGCATTCCCCGGCGTGAGACCGGGATCGGGGTTTTCCACGCAGCATGCGCCGCTCGATCCCCTCCCGGCGGTGTGGAAGGGCCATGCCCCATAGGACAGGAATTCGCCCGACGCGTCGCGGCCGGGCTTCACGCGCAGTGCGGGGGTCACCCGCCACGTCTCACCGGGAGCGATGACGGCGTCGGGCAGCATGCATTGGACGGCGCGGCCGGTCTCGTCGTCCCTGGGGTATCGGCAGTTGCTGTGCTGGACGGCCGTGGACAGATCCTCGGTGTCGTCGAAGCGCACGACGACGCCACGGGCGGGAACATCACCGGTGTTGCGGATGAGGATGGGCACGTTCGTCGTCTGCCCGACCGGCAGGTCGCCGGAGATGGGGCTCTTGCTCACCCGCAGTTCGGGCCACCCGGCGATCATCGTCACGCTGCCCCGGACGGCGGGCAGGCCCTCCGGCTTGAGGGCGTAGTGCAGGATGCCGGTGTCCCCGGCCTGCGCCCCCTCTGCGGGGCGGAAATTCAGCAGCTCCTCGGTGTCGGAGTTCAGCCGCACGGAACAGGTGAACGACGGCGTCCCTGTCGTGCAGTGGTTCACCTGTTGGCTGTCCGGTGCGAGGACCGCGACGTTGTCGATTCCCGACGCGTCCACCGTGAGTTCGGCATCCCGTGATGGTCCGTTGTGTGCGAAGGACAGGGGCAGCCACATGTCGGGCCCCGTCTTCTTCGTCAAGTGCAGCGGCATGTAGAAAAACTTCTGCGTGGTGTCACGAGGACCGTTCTCCGCCGCCGCAGCGTGCTGTCCCACACCGGTGAGCGCGACCACCAAGACCAGGACGGCGGCCAACACACACCGGACGACGACTGCGTGCCGACGCTCCCGCAGGGTGACCATCGCCGCAGTATGCCGCACCGCCCGTTGTGCCAGGGGGGTGCCTGAGGATCCGCCGGGCACGGCAGGCGCCCCCTCCGTCTGCCGGCTGTTCATTCCGGCGTTGTACATGATCCTGTGCATGTTCAGGTAGAGCGGTCTGGCAGCGGGAAGGGTTGCGGCCTTCACTTCTCCTGCACCTTCTGCCCCTCCGTTTCTCCCTCCCGCCGCGCGGTACCTGCCATCAGCGGTCTCGTCAGCGACTGCCCGCAGTTCCGAGGATGGTTTTGTGCTGGTGTCTCCGGTGGAGCCGATGCCGGCCCGGGCAGTCCCCCGCCCGCCCGGACCCCGCGCGCTTCCCGGGGGCACCATGTTCGAACCGAAATACGACGGTTCTCCAGACGCTTGAAGTTGTCTCATCCGAGTGACAGCTCGGCGTCTCTCAGTACGCCTCCGATCGAGCACTCCCCCACGCTCGGCTTCGCTCGCGCGCACCGGAAGGCTGCACAGCCTGCAGCCTCGCGCCACAGGCGCGGACATGAACCGTGACGCCCACATAACATGTCACCGTTAACTTAACGGCGACAACCTGAGGGGCCGCGATGACCATCACCGAGCAAGACGTCTACACCTTGGCGCCGTTCGCCAGGACGCTCGGGATACGCTTCGGAGCCCTCAACGCCGACGCTGTCACCGCGCAACTCGCCTACACGCCCGAGCAGTCCACCGTCGGCGCCGCGATACACGGCGGGGCACTGATGGGGCTGGCCGATGTAGCCGGCGCCGTGTGCGCCACGCTCAACGGGACCGCCGACACCGTCCCCGCGACCATGGAATCCACCACCCACTTCCTGCGGCCCGTACACGGCACCGGCGCCTTCGCGACCTCCCGCCCGCTGCACGTCGGCAAGGCAACGGTCGCCGTGGAAATCGACATCAGGGATGACAAGGACCGGCTCTGTACCCGCGTCACTCAACTCGTCGCCCTCCGGAGGCACCATGCCTAAAGGACCCGGCCAGACCACGGCCGACGGCCGCGCCAGCACAACCGAAGGCCGTCGGCGCAGCCGCGCCAAGCGAGGCCACGGCGGCCGACTGAGGGACGAGCTCATCGAAGCGGCCGGCACGCTGCTCGACGACGCCGGCGAGGACGGCGTGACCATCCGCGCGGTGGCACAGGCTGTCGGGGTCAGCACCCCCTCGGTGTATCTGCACTTCGACAACCGACTGGAACTGCTGCACACCGTGTGCCTCGAGGTCTGGGACGAGCTCGGCCGACGGATGCTGAGCATCAGCGCCCAGACCACCGACCCGTTCGCCGAACTCCACCAGCGCAGTGTCGCCTACATCAGGTTCGGGCTCGACCATCCCCTGCGCTACCGCCTGGTCGCGACCGGACCCGCGACAGCCGCCACTGAGCAGGTCGCCGACGCCTGCTTCCGATTCCTACGGGAAACGGTGCAGCGATGCGCCGACGCCGGCGTGCTCCACGGCGATGTGACGGCGCTGACCCGGGCCATCTGCGCGTGCCTGCACGGTGCCGTCTCGCTGCTGATCCTCCTGCCGACCTCGAAATGGCCCGCCGACATCCCCCAGTACGCAGACGATGCCGCCACCGTCGCCTGCCAGGGCGCCACCGCCCTCTCACGCGCGCACCATGGCCGCTACGGAACGTGACCTTTTCTGCCCTGGGCAACGCTCCACTACGCCTCGCTGGCGTCCTCATCGGCCGACGGTTGGCACAACGGGCGGCGGCCGGCCTGCGCGGGGCGGACAAAGGGCTGGTCCTCCATGCCCTTGCGGTAGTGCTGGCGCAGTTCACCGCTCTGGCCGAAGCAGATCCGCCGGGCCAGGCGGTGGCGGGCCTCGGCGAGCCATCCGGCGAGATCCAGACCCGGCTGCGTCTCGACCAGTACGAGGAGGCCAAGAAAGCGGCCGCTGCGTACCAGGAGATCTTCGGCCGCGAGAACTACTTCCTCGAGCTGATGGACCACGGCCTGGGCATCGAACGCGACGTCCGCGACGGCCTGTTGCGACTCGCGCGGGACCTGCGGATCCCGCTCCTGGCCACGAACGACGCTCACTATGTCACCGAAGACCAGGCCGACGCCCACGACAGCCTGCTCTGCATCGGTGTCGGCAAGAATAAGGACGATCCGGGCCGCTTCCGTTTCAACGACTCCGGCTACTACCTCAAGAGTGCCGCGGACATGCGCGAGCTGTTCTCGGAGCTCCCGGAAGCCTGCGATAACACCCTGCTGATCGCTGAACGCATCGAGTCCTACGACGAGGTCTTCGACTACGTCGACGAGATGCGGAATCGCACCGGCTGCCAGTGGGACTTCATGCCGCACGACCTGCCCCCGAAGGGGGCCGCGTACTACTACTTCGCCGCCTGGCGTGACGACGGCACCGACCAGAAGATCCACGATCTGCTTCGCTGGTATTCGCGTGAACACAGGCGCAGATTGGCCGACCCGAGCCTTGTCGTGCTCGACACTCAGAGCAAACGCGCGGCCGCGGGACTGCCGGCCACCACGACCGGGAAGGACGCGGCGAAGCGAGTGCCGGGCCGCAAGCTGGGACTCGCCGTTGACCTGTCGAGGTTGGTGATTGGGGCGACGTCACCGCTGCCTCGGCCCACGACAACCAGGTCGGGATCCGTTTACTGGACAAGGTCGCCGATCAGACCGGCACGATCAAGAAGGCGCTGGTGGGCCAGGGGTTCAAGACCGCAGTCGTCGACCACGAAACACGGCTGGGCATCGGCGTCGAAGGCGTCCAGCGCAATCCGGCCGATAAGGGCTTCGTCCCGCAGGCCAAGCGGTGGATCGTGGAGCGCGCCTACGGGATCTTGTTGATGTACCGACGCCTCGTACGTGAATACGACCACCGACCCCAGAGCGCGGAGTCCCGCGTGTACTGGGCCATGACCGACGTCATGACACGTCGGCTCACGTCCGCCACCGCGCTCACCTGGCGGGATACATGAGCACGGACTCCGTGAAGCCGATCCTCGAACGGATCGATGACCGCGAGCAGGCCGTGACCGACCAGGCCGCGCTGGTGCAGGCACAGATCGACGAGCTCACCGCGCAGTTCGGAGAACTCGACTGGCACCTGGAGCACCTGCGGATCACCCGCACGACGCTTCTCACCATCGCCGACGAATCCAACACCGGGCAGATCAAGGACACTTCACCAGCCCCCGGGCTGCCTGAGCACCCCGCCTACCAACAGATCATGACCGTCTTTGCCGACCGAGACGAGCATTGCGAGCCCGAGACCTGTGCCTGGCCCTCGACCTGCCAATCGCACCAAAGAACACCGAAGGCATCCGCTCCAAGCTCATACGCCTCGTCAGCCGAGGCATCCTCGCCGAGCTCGATCCCGGCCTGTTCGCCCAGCCCCGCCCATAGGTACGGCTTGGTGGTCAGGTACGACGGTGTACTGGGCGGCGGTGCCGAAGGGGCGGTAGGACTGGGCGCCGTGTACCCAGACCCGCTGTCCGACGCGGCGGGCGTCGACTTGGGCGCCCACGGAGTCGATGACTCCGGCGGCGTCGCTGTGCGGGATCACCCGTGGATAGGGCATGGCCGAGCCGAGCCGGCCGCGCCGTTTTCTTGGTGTCGCCGGGGTTGACGCCCGAGACGGTGACACGGACGCGGACCTCGCCGGGGCCGGGGACGGGATCAGGTAGTTCACCGACGTGCAGGACATCGGCGGCGGGGCCCTGGGCGTCGTACCAGGATGCAAGCATGGGGGGTACCTCCGTGGGCAGTCAGCTCGCGGGAGCGGCGGGCGCATGCGGATCGCTGTCGATGCATCCGGTGTCGAATGCGGGCGGCTTCTCCCCGAGGGTCTCGCGCAGCCAGGTCCGTTCGGCGCGGCTGGTGGCGCGGGCGGTGAGCAGCATGCCCCGCCGGTAGGGGTCGGCGATCTCCTCGGCACGCAGGGGCCGCTCGTTGTCGTAGAAGAAGCTTGCCGGTTCTTCCAGGAACTCCAGCCGTCTGCGCAGCACCGCGTGCTGTTCGGCCACGTCGGGCAGGTGGGAGAGGAAGGCCAGGACGATGTAGAACCGGGTGAAGTCGGTGATCTCGTGGTCGGCGGGCTTGCGCAGGCGCTGAAGCATTTCGGCGCGCCCGTCCGCGGTCAGGCTGAGCACGTACCGGGCCGCCCCCGTGGCCGGGTCTGCGCGCCGCTCGATCAAGCCCGCCCTGGTCAGACGATTGATCGCCGGATACAGGCTGCCGTCACTGACCGGCCGCGTATAGCCGGTCAGCTGTGAGACGCGGCGGCGCAGCTCGTGTCCAGGCAGGGGTCCCTCGGCGAGGAAGCCGAGTATCGCGAGTTCCAGCATGAGTCCATCTTCGCACGAGAACATCGAATCGATGTAAACATCGATTCGATGTTAGGCTCTCAGGTACCCGCCCAAACGTCTCTGGAGAGGAACAGCAAGATGCCATCGCAGTCCACCGAGTCAGTGATGAACCGTTTCGTCGAGTTCATCAACACGGGCAACGAGGATCTCGCCCGCGAGGTCATTTCCCCGGACGCGGTGTTCCACGCGCCAAGCCACCCGGAACCACTGCGGGGGCCCGATGGGTACTTGGAAGTCATCGGGATGATGCGCAGCGCCTTCCCCGACGTCCAGTGGACGCTGGAGGAGACGGTCACCGAAGGCGACACCGTGGCCGCGCGGTTCACCATGCGGGGAACCCACGAGGGTGAATTCTTCGGGATCCCGGCGAGCGGCAACAAGATCTCGGTGCAGGCCATGAACTTCTACTACCTGGCCGACGGCCGGATCACCGGCGAACGGGGCCAGCCCGATCTCCTCGGGGTGCTGCAGCAGATCGGTGCTGTACCGGCGCCGTGAACCTCGTAGCGCCGGGTGAGCCTTCTGCCGCACGGGATTGCCGCTGCCGGGAGGGGGCCGTATGGCACGGTGGCAGACGGCGAAGGGCCGCACCGGAGCGCGGGCGGCCGGCGCGGGTTCACCGCAAGAGGCCGGTCTTCTTCTTGATCCGGCGTCCTCGCGCAGACAGCGCCCGTTTCGGCGAGCGCTTTACACCTCGTCACCGCTGACGTGACCGAGCCGGGCACGGAACTGCTCGCTCTACGGCGAATACCGCAACCCTCGAATACCGACAGTCCACCAGTGCACCCGGGACACCGCGGAGGCCGTGATCGGTGCCGTCACCGGCAGCACGCCCCGTCCGGCAACCGTTCTCCTGGGCCGCTACACACCGGACGGAGACCTGCTGCTGGTCGCCCGCAGTACACCTCTGGCCGCGCCGGTGCGAACGGCCCTGTCCAACCGACTCACCCCCGTCGGCCCCGGCCACCCGTGGCACGGCATGCACGTGACGTCACACTGGGGCAGCCGGGATCCACTGGAGTTCACACCTATCGCCCCGCACCTGGTGTCGGAGTTCTCCGGTGACACCGCCATCGACCAAGACCGATGGCGCCACTCCGTGCGGCTGGTGCGCCTGCGCCCCGACCTGACCGTCGAGGACCTGCCGCTCCTGGAGTAGAAGCTGCTTCCGGTCCCCGTGCCTGACCGGTGGGCTGATCGTAGGTTTGGCGAAGAAGTCGGATCAACTACCCCGCGAGGCCCGCACCCATGGATGAGAGCCCCACCGCGCCCCCGTGGCCGCAGTGTTGGGGTCCGCTCAGTGAGCTCGACGGCGACCTTGGCGCCGGCTCCCGGGTCGTCCTCACCCGCGACGTGCGGATCTGCCGACGCTGTGGGATCGATGAGGCTGTGCGGGGCGCGGCAGGGCTGGCTCCCGTGCCGCCCGGAGAATGGCCGGCGCGCGAAGAGCCCTTGACGTGGGTCGACGTAATGAGCGCTGGCCGCTGACCCATCTGATGGATTACGAGTTCTGGAGCCAGATCCTCGAAGGCGGGGGTTGTTTACGCACAACTGCCGTGTCTCGTACTCGTGGCCAACTTCGGCGGCGAGACTGTCGTACTGGGAGTGGGGACAGCCGTACATGCTCCTCCATCAGCGTACAGCGGAAGTGTCCGTGGTCTCCGGCTCACTGGATGGGCTGCTCGCCTCAAGGCATTCCTGGAGCCGGAGGTGCCGGAACTCGTAGCCTGCACCAGTCTGCCGAAGCGCACCTCGTGTGTGCGCCTCTTCCAAGAAGGTCATGAGCCGCCAGGGCAGTCGGCCCGTGGCGCCGAGCCAGAGCCGCGCGACGATCAGTCGCCCGTATGCGCTCAGGATCAGCGCCAACGGACCCATGACAAGGGCCATTTGAAGTGCCATGCCGTGCATCCCGTACCGGTCCTGCGTGGTCAGAAGCAGAACCGCGCTGGCAGCGGACCCTGCGATGGTGGCAGCGGCGCCCCGGGTCGCCACGGCGAGCCGGTCCCCCCGCAAGCTCGCGGACGGGCTTGCAGCACGGGTCGGGTCTGCAGGTGTGTCGAGCCAGCGGTAGACGCCGCAGACGCAACCCCCGATGAGGCCCAGTACGAGGCCGGAGGCAATACCGCCCTTGATGCAGTTCTTCACCAAGCCCCAGTGGCCGATCTGCCAGAACCACCAGGCAGCCGGTGGGCGCAGCGAGGACAGCAGGGTGAGGTCCCGCGCTTTGTGGCCAGCGACCCGGACGTGCCAAATCCCGTCCTGGGTTGTGAACCGCACCGGGTCGACGTGTGTGGTGCACCGCCGATGGCGTTCGTGGCAGGCCGACGCGCCGGGGCCGGGTGGCGCGTAGACCCATGCCTCCGCCTGGTTGCTGGTGTTCTCCATCAGGATCAGCCTGACCGGCCTGGCGGGTTCGGCTGTCTTGGTACCGTCGGGGTAGACGGCAAAGGTCCATGCGGGGGTGATCGCGCGCCGGATGCCGGCGGGTGTGTTCCATACATCGTCGGCATCAGCGGGTACGGTCCCTGAGCGAGTGACTCGCCATTCGATGATGGCGCCCATGACGGCGCCGATGGCGGGTCCGAGTGCCAAGCCGATCAGCAGGCACGTGGCCGTCCCACGAATGAGGCCCTGACAGAAATGCCGGATCTGCCGTCGGCCCGGACCGCGGTATGGAGCCCTGCGTGGTCCGCCTCGCTGGGCGCGGAAGGCTGCCAGCCCTGCCGCGCCCATGACAACGGCCAGCGCGCTCGCCCGCCATACCGTGCCGGCCAGGGATGACGGGGCCATGACCAGAATCGCCGCGCCGAACAGAACGATGACGGCGGCCGCACCGATCTGGCGGGCGACCCTGGGACCGGCCCAGGGTAGACCCAGCGGGGCGGGATTCGTCGTGACCCCCGCCACCGCGAACACGGCCGACACCGCCGTGCCGAAGAGGACGCCTGACAGGAAGCGGAAGAGCCATGCGTCCCCCAGGTTGGCGATGGACGCTCCGTAAAGCGGCTGGGCCGTGACACCGATGAGGATGCCGAAAACTGCGGCCGCCAGTGCAGCCCTCGTGACCAAACCGCGCAGCGGGGTCGCGCCGGCGCGGTTGGAGAACACAGCGAGCCCCACCGTGCATCCGGTGACGACCCCTCCGCCGTTGCTGGCCAATGCGATCAGCTCGCCGCTGGCCCACAGGTCGCGCAGCTTCTCAGGCGCCACGAGCATCATGACCGCGCCCGTCACGACAGTGGACAGACATGCCGCCAGAGCGCCCGGCGCCAACAACTGCACCACCCGGGGGATCGCACTCTGCAACTCCCACCAGGCGAGTTGCCCGGTGCCCCGTCGGCGCAGGTGACGGGCCAGGAATCCGAGCCACCCTTGAGGCTCCGAGGACGTGTGACGCGGGTCGTTCATGTCGTCGAACACCGCTGGCACGAACGCCTTCAGCAGATGCTCCTCGATCTGAACTGCCGTAGTGAACCGGCCGCCCAGCAGTTCTCCAGGGTCGCGATGGCCGTCGTTGTACACGGCACGCGCCATAGCAACCATGAGAGGTCTGCTCAGCACTATCCGCAGGGCCTGTTCTGGCAGCCCGCCAGATGCGGCCAGGCGCTCGAGCGTCGGGCTCCAGGCCGTGCCGATCCCCCCGTCCGCCCTACGCACGGGGCGCGACGTTCGGGTCAGATACTCGGCGGCATCCGTCATGAACAACGGGGAGAGTTCAACGACTACAGCAGCGGTGAGGACGTCGCAGGCTTCCACAGTGGCGGCGTAGGCATCGGTCCTGCTCGTAAGCAACAGCGCCGAATTTGCATCCAGCTCGGCGTTGAGACGACGCATCGCCGGTACCCGCTGTGCCGCAGGCAGTTCGTCGAAACCATCGAGGACCGGCAGCACCAGACGCGCGGCAACCAAGGCGTCGGCCAAGGTGCCACCACCCGGCAGCCCGGCGGCCAGGGCGGGGAAGTCGGCTGCGAGCCGGGCAGCCATCCAGGCACGCAAGGGTTCCCGAGCGGCGTCCCACGTGCCGGCGGGCAGCATGACTGGCACGGCATGCCCCGGTTCCCGGGTCGCCAGCAAATCCAGGACGAGCTTCAACGCCAGGACTGTCTTCCCGGACCCGGGCGGGCCAAGAACCACCACGCGGCGGGACGGCGCGGCAAGGAAGGCTGCGCGGATGTCACTCAACTGTCCCGCTCGCAAATCAGGGTTGAGATCTGCGCCCTGCCGCACGTTTTCGTCGTGATCGGCGAGCGGGGCCTCAACCGCCCGCCATCGGACAGACAGAGGTTCGGGATCTTGCAGTCGGCGTAGCCGCGCCTCGGCCGCCCACATCTCCTCCACCGCTCCGGCCAGGGCGTCCGCGCGGCCCTTCAGCCACTCCGATCCGGAGCCCTCCCCGGTGCCGGACTGGCTCTGTACCAAGGTGGACAACAGTCCCAGCACCGAAACCACGATTCCGAGAGCAGGCGTCCACCGCTCAGCCACGGCCTTGCCGTCGACGAAGACGACCACGGCCACTTGGATCAGGCCGGTTACCGCCAATGCGGCTGCCCACCACAACCTGCGCACGCGCTGCGCTTCCCCAACCCACCACATTGCTCGTGTCTCGTCCCTGTTTCCGCTTGGCCGATATGCCACGCGGAGCGCAGGGTGTTCCGCAACCCGCGCGCGGAAGCGCGATACAGGCGTGGGGTGTCCAAAATCGGGCCGGGTGAGGGCGGCGGCGAGATCGCTGACCGACAGGGAACTGGTGTTGCTGGCCAGTACCGTTCCGGGGCTCACCGTCTGCTCAGCGGCGGCGAGGAGCCGGGCCTTGAGCGCGGCGTCCTCGGGGACGGCCTCGACGACCAGGTCGGCGTGCGAGGGCAGGGCGTCGACGGACGGAACCGTCGTCACCCGGGCCAGCACCTCCTCCGCAGGCTCTGCGAGTGCGCCGCGCTCGGCCGCTCTCACCGCCGGGACCAGAGGCTTCACCCCAATCCCGAAGCGGTGGGCGGTCGAGCGGACTTACGGCTGGCTCATGTTCCACCGCCGCCTGACCCGCGACTACGCAACCCTGCCCGCCCGTTCCGAGGCCATGATCCACCTCGCAATGACCGGCCTCATGGCCCGCCGCCTCACCGGCGAGAACACCATCTCCTGGCGCGAACCGACACCGCAGGCCAAACAGCAGATTCGGGATAAAACATTAGGAGAAAACGACCTCTCAACGGCCGCCCACGCAGAACGCTCGGCTGGGACACCCCAGCCGAGCGCCTGCACAAACTGCTCGCGGCCTGATCAAACCGACCAGGTGGTGCGACGATCCCTAAAACCGCCCACGGCACCGGCCCTTTCACATGTCGCCCACTACAGGGCGGTCACCTGCCACTCCTGGTTGGTCCCGCCGGTGCTGGGCCACTGGATGACCCTCGCTCCGTCCGCGGTGGAGGCGTCCTTGACGTCGGCGCACCATCCGTTGCCGACGCTGACGAGCCGGTAGTAGCCGCTGGTCGCGGGGACCAGTTTCCACCACTGGTTGCTGCTGTCGGTGTCGGTCCACTGGTCGAGGCCCACACCCTGGGCGGATCCGTTGGGGCTGTCCAGGACCTTGCCGCTGCGGACGTTGGACAGCCGGTAGGAGCCGTCGGTGTTCGGCACCAGCTTCCACTGCTGGTTGGTACCACCGGACCACGGCCACTGGACGACGGCCGCGCCGTCGGCGCCGGAGGCGCCGCTGACCTCCAGCACCTTGCCGCTCTTGCGGTTCACCAGCCGGTAGCTCCCCAGGTCCGCGGCGAAGGGCCGATCGTAGACCTCGAGGCTGCGGATGGAGGCATGCACCGGAGGGCAGTCCGGTCACCGTCACCCGCACGTACCGTGCCTGTGCGTTGAACACGGACACCTGCACCTGGCTCGTGCTGGTGGTGCCGGTGCGGTCCGGTTCAGGCGTTGTAGCCGCCGTGGGCGTCCAGCACCGCGCCCGTGACGTACGACGCGGCGGGGCTCGCCAGGAAGGCGATCGCCGCGGCGATTTCGTCGGGGTGCCCCGTGCGTTGCAGGGACAGCGAGCTGACCAGGGCCTTGAGGGTCTCGGGGTCCGGCGGTTGCATGCCGCCCTCCATCAGTCCGGCCTCCACGACGTTGGCCGTGATGTTCCGGGGCCCGAGGTCGCGTGCGACGCCCATGGTGTACCTCTCGATCCCGGACTTGGTCGCCGAGTAGTCGGCAAGGCCGGGGGCGCCGACCCGGGAGCCCAGTCCGGAACTCACCGTGATGATGCGGCCGCCCGTGCGCAGCACTCGGGAGGCGGCCCGGATGACGGCGATCACGCCGAGGTAGTTGGTGGCGTGCATCCGGTCCAGTGCGGCGGTGTCGGCGTCCGGGTCGTCCACCGTGCCAGCCACGGAGATCGCCGCGTTGTTGACGAGGACGTCCAGGCCGCCGAAGTGCGCGACCACGTCGTCGATCAGCGCCGGCGCCCGGCATGTGTCCGCCTGGTCGGACTGGAAGGCGACGGCCTTGGCTCCCTTGCCGTGCACCTCGTCGACGACGGCCTGCGCCTGCTTCTCGGAGCTGACGTAGGTGAAAGCGACGTCGGCGCCCTGTTCGGCCAGCAGCCGTACGGTCGCGGCTCCCAGTCCGCGCGACCCCCCGGTGACCAGGGCGACCTTGCCCGTGAGTGGCTTGCTCATTCTTCTCACCTCGTTGATTGACCCTTCCCGGCAGTCGCAACGTTAATTGTTACGACAGGCTGTTGCAACCTTCGCTGTTACGACTGAGCTGTCGTAACATGAAGCGTTGCGGCCGAGAGGAGGAGTCCATGGGCGCCAACAGCAGGCTGACCATCGCCGCCCACGCGCTGGCCTGGATCGGCCTCTACCAGCGCCAGGGCCATGAGGTCGCCACCTCCGAACAGATCGCGACCAGCGCGAACACCAACCCCGTGGTGATCAGACGGCTGCTCGGCGAGCTGCGCAGGGCCGGGCTCGTGGAGTCCCGGCGGGGCGTGGGCGCGGGCTGGTCGCTGGCACGCGAGCTGGAGTCGATGACCCTGCTCGACGTGTACGAGGCAGTGGAACCCGGCCCACTGTTCGCAATGCACCGCACCACCCCGGACCAGGGATGCGTGGTGGGTCACGGCATCCAGCCGGCAATGCGGAGCATCTACGAGGGCATCGAGGAGACCCTGAGACACGAGCTGGCCCGCGTCACGCTCGAGAACGTACTCCGGGACGTACTCGCGGCACCTCGCTAGCCCAGTGCTGTCAAGCTTTGCACCCGGTGCGGCGGCTACGGACGTGCGAGTCACACGAGGTATGTGGGCTCATCGCAGAAGAGGGTGTAGTCGGGGGCCGTCGGTTTTCGAAGTCGCCTGCACGGATTCCCACGCTCGGCTGCACTCCCGTCCGGGCGCTGCGAGACGTGCGCCGAGGAACGGACTATGCACCGCCGGTGGCATCGCGCAGGGAATGAATCATGTTCTGCAGGATCCGGAACGCGGCTGACTGCTCGGTCTCGGTCATGCCTGCCAGCATTCTGACCTCGACGGACCGGACCGCTACGGTCGCCTTCTCCAGGCTCCGTCGGCCGCGCGGCGTGAGCCGCGCAGGAAGAACCTTCCCGACGGGCGCCTCCGCGGGCCTGGTCACGTAGCCCTCTCGTTCCAGGGTCTGAAGCAGCACGTTCATCGTCTGCCGTGTCACGAACGCGCCACGCGCGAGCTCGGAGTTCGACAAGCCCGGCCGTTGAGCCAGCAGTTCGAGGCAGGAGTAGTGCGTCACGCTCATCCCGAGTGGCCGCAGCACCTCCTCCATGGCTGCGCGCAGGGCGCTCGAGGCCTCTTTCAGCAGATAGCCCAGTGATTTGTCCAGGTCGACTCCGACACCGTTTTGACTCATGTCAGGATTCTGACATACCTTGATCCGTGTCAGGAATCTGACACGAAGAGAAGGAGCATCATCATGCCCGCCACCGGCCCCGACTTCATCTCGCTCCAGTCGCGCGACCTCGACGCTTCGCAGGCGTTCTACGAGCAGTACCTCGGCCTCGTCCGCTCGCAGGCCGGGCCTCCGCACGCCGTCGTCTTCGAGACGAAGCCGATCGCGTTCGCACTCCGCGACGTCGTCCCCGGCACCGATCTCGCATCCGTTGCCCAGCCCGGCATTGGTGCCGCGATCTGGCTCCACGCCACCGACGTCCAGGCCATCCACGATGCTCTCGTCGCCGACGGTCACACCATCGTCTCCACACCGATCGACGGCCCCTTCGGCCGGACATTCACCTTCGCCGACCCCGACGGCTACCAAATCACTCTCCACGACCGCGCCTGACGAGCCAAACGCCACCGACGAGCACCGTTCCCCCGAAGACCGCCGGTTGCAGCGCAAGGTTGAAAAACACTTATTTTCACGTCCTTCCAGCGCGGTTCGGGTGTTCACGCGGCGCTTCGGCGGCTAGTTGCGAGCGGTGACGTCTCCCATCGTTTCCTGGGATCTGACAAAGGGCCCGGCGGGTGGTGGTCAGCAGGTGACACTTCCTTGCTTCTCTTCTTCTCGTAGCCCAGGCCGCCGAGGGGAGGCCCGGGCGGTCTGTGATCTGCCATCAGCGGGCCCGGTGTACCTTGGGAAGCCAGCCGAGCAGGCACTGCATCGCGCCACCGGTGAGCTGCCGCCGAGGTCGGGCAACAGCGGTGCGGCAAACGGCAGAAGGGCCGGGCGTTCGATCGCCCACCTGCGGCGGCCCAGTCTTCGCCGGGACGGCCAGCAGTCCCAGCGCGACAGCCAGTTGCCGGCAGCGCATGCCCTCCCGGGCCGCTTCAGACTCCAGCACCGACAAGATCCGCTGGTAGTCCGGCGCGAGGGTTCTCGCCGCCACGCCCTACTCCCGCCGGGCCACCGTCGAGTCCGCCACCGCGCTTTCCGTCGGCTCCATGACCACCAAAGACGGCCCGGCCAGCACCTCGGTCACTGCCACCCGGCCATCCACCAGCCGCTGAAGCTCGCGTTCCGCCTCACCCAGCGTGGCCCGCACACGCTCGGCCTCCCCCCGCAACCGCGTGATCTCCTCCCGGCTCCCCCTCTCCCTGGCCTCCAGCAGGCCGAACACCGACGCCACCAGCGACCTCCACGAGCCAGGTGAGCGGAAGAACCACACCCATCTCTCCCGTCACGAGCGGGAGTTCATTCCCACCCACCCGAACTAAACGATCACGTTCGGAGAGTAGATGGCGTCTCAGTCACGCAGCCCACAACGGAAAAGGGACACGATGGGTCACCGCAACGCGACACGAGTCGAAGGCCCAGACCTGGTGTAAAGCGACACGACCTGCGAGGGACACGGCCTCTGCCGACACAACACAGGTTCGGGTCCGGTCCGACCTGCTGGCGTCGACTGGCCGAGTGGCAGGAGGCCGGGGTGTGGGAGGAACTGCATCGGGTGCGGGCCACTACCAGCGCGTGAAGATGGCCGTCGCCCCCTGCGGCGTGGCCTGCCCCTGGACGAGCCACGCGAGCGGCCGCCCTCCCTGCGCGAAGCCGCACGCTGGATCACCATGGCTGCCGGCCGACACGGGCCCACAGACCGCACAACGCCTGTGGCATCTGCTCGACCACTGTCCCGAACTCCGCCGAACCCACGGGCTGGTTCGCCAGTTCGCCACGATGCTCGACGCCCGCGTTGTCGCCCCCTTGCCGGACTGGCTCGACCAGCTCAGCACCAGCGGACTGGCTCCGCTCGCCAGCGTCGCTACCGCTACGCGAAGACCAGCGCGCGGTCGCCCAGGGCATCGCCACCACCTACAACTCCGGAGTCAATGAAGGCCGCATCACGGACGTGAAGCTTCCAGTACATATCCCGGGGCATCGGCGATCCATTCGCCGACCGCCAGCAGCAAGGTCGCTCCGGCCAGCACTGCGCACGCGGTGAGAGCGAGCACGACGACCAGGCGGTGGCGCACTCCGCGTGGGTCACGCGGGTCCGGTGCCTCGGCCAGCCGCTCCAGCAGGCCCGGGGCCTCCTCGGATCCGACCTGCAGATTCTCGCGCAGTTGGTCAAGGGCAGGCGGGATCAGAGATGATGCGTCGGCAGGCACGGTCTTCCACTTGGATCATGGGGCGTTGAGAACTCCATGATCTTGGAAGCCGTGCCTGTCACGATCCGAGAACACCGCTGAGCTGGCAGATCGCCACGAACCGGGCGTCACGTGACTACGCCAAGCCCTGGCCCGGCACCTTGCCGACGTGCTGTCGGACGGCGACTGTCGCCCCGGCGCTGACGACGAGCATTGCCGACTCCGGTGCGGAGGCACAGCGGATCTGCGACGCTGAAGGTTTGTGACGCCGCGTAGACGGCAGGGCAGGGGGCATGTCCATGGAGCAACGGATGCCACGGCGGGCCATTCTCATCGCCGGCTCACATTTCGGTGGTTCGGGCGAAGAGAACTCCGGCAGTTATCCGCCGTTGCCGTTCGCTCCAAAGCGTGCGGCGGAACTCGCCGACAGGCTCAGCGAATTCGATTTCGACTGTTCGCTATTGACTGATAGAACGTCCCGCGAGATGGATACAACGGTCCGGAAGGCGATTCGTGATGCCGAGCCCGAAGACGTTCTAGTCGTGCACGTGATCAGCCACAGCGCCTTGGATCGCACAGGCCGCCTGCTTGTCATAGGTGCCGAGGGGGACGAAGCAGAAGCGGCCGCAGTCGAGGACTGGATCGCGGAGGCGGCCAACGGGGCCGCAGGCCCGCGGGTCCTGTTCCTCTTGGATCTCAGCCACGCGGGAAGCGTCACGCGGCGCTCGACGCAGTTCCTGAGAGCAACCGGCGAAGCGGACATTGAGCACGTCTGGATCATAGGCGCGTCCGATGCTGACGAAACGGCGTTCGACGGATTGTTCACACAAGCGACAGCACGGACCCTGAGATCCATTTTCACAGACGCCCATAATGTGCACCCGAGCGTCAGATACGTACCCCTGACATTTGTCGCCCGAGAGATCCAGCACCAACTCGGAACCCTGCAGAAAGATCTGCCTCAAACGCTGGTCACCAGCCTGATCAACCCCCTGAACCAGCCGGAATTCCCCTTCTTCCCCAACCCTCGATACCAGCCGACGACCTCACCGATCCCGGCCATGGAGGATGCCGGCCGGGCCTGGTGCCTCTCCGTCTACGACACGCAAGGAGTACCGAGTGTCGCCCTGGGCGGCGACGACTCACTGCGCGTCTTCGACCTGCAAACCGGGCTTCCGCGAGCCACGGTCCGCACGGACAGCGTCTTCGCCGTAGCGCCGGTACCGGGCGGTGACTCGCTGGCGTGTGCGGGAAAGAGCAACGCCGTAGAGGTCCGGTCAAGCGTCGATCTCTCGGTCGAGAGAGTCCTCTGGAGACATGCCGCGCAGGTCAACGACCTGGCCGTCGGCTCCGTGGAGGGACGCTGGGTGGTGTGCTCCGCCTCCGATGACGGCTCGATCCGGGGAGGGGACACCGAGGGCGTCATCCAGATCGACATCCCCATGGCACACCAGGGTTTCGCCAATGCGGTCGTCGTCGCCGGTCCACTGGTCATCTCGGCGGGTGCCGATGGAGACGTGGCGGCGTGGGACTACGCCACCGGTGAGCAGAAGTGGCGTCAGTCCATGCATACCGGCCCTGTCCACAAGCTGGCCGTGACAGCTGTCGGCAGTCGCGAGGTGGTCGTCAGCGCCGGCGAGGACGGGACCCTACGTGTCTGGGACACGGCCGACGGGACTCTCCTCCGAACCCTCTCGGCCCGGCCGACGCCGACCCGAGCCCTGTCCGTACTGCCGGGACGCCCGCTCGTGGCAGTCGGTGGTCCCGGGGGAACCATGGACATCTGGGACGTGGGGGCGGGCACGAAGCTGCTGGAGGTGACCAGCAGCGGCCCGGACGTCTGCTCGCTGGCCTTCGCGGTGATGAACGGCCAGAACCTTCTGCTCATCGGGGACACCCAGGGCGTGCGTCGCCGGCCTCTGGAGGACTTCAACTCCGTTCCACAGACGGCGACTCAGCCCCAGACCCCGACCCCGACCCCGACAGCTCCCCATACGGACGCACCCGCCGCGTTCCACGCGGGATACGCCGCCGATGTCGCCGAAGGCGAGGACCGCCTGGGCATATCCCGGGAGGTGGACACGCTCTGCCAGTTGATCATGGCCCGCGAAGTGAGACCGCCGATGTCGATCGGGCTCTTCGGCGACTGGGGTACCGGGAAATCGTTTTTCATGGCCCAGATGCGGCAACGCATCAAGGAGTTGGCGCGCAGATCGAAGCAGGCCGAGCTGGAACAGGTCGGCTCGGGCTTGTGCAGCGGAGTGTGCGAGGTCGAGTTCAACGCCTGGCACTATCTCGACGCCAATCTGTGGGCCAGCGTGGCTTCCGCCATCTTCGACCGGCTCGCCCTCACCGGCACCGATACGCGCGCGACCCTGCGGGACCTGCCTTCCGCCCGGGTGCTGGGCCAGGAACTCAAGGACAAGAAGAGGAGTCTTGAGGCGCAGCTCGGCAAGACGACTGAGGACCTGGCCCGGAACGAACCGGTGGACCTCCGTAGCCTCCTCACCGTCGACAGCCTCAAGCAGGTGCAGGACGCCGTTGCGCCGTCTGTGCTCGAACAGGCCGACAAGGCACTGACCGATGCGGGAATCTCGGCTACCCAGGTCGGCAAGGTGAAGCTTCAGGCGATGGAATCCGCCGACAGCCTGCAGAGGCTGTGGCTGCTACTCAGCAGAGGCAACTGGCCTGTCCGCCTGGCACTCGGGGCCGCCATTGCCGTGTTCGTACTGCTCGGGCCCGCGCTGATCTACATGTTGCGGAACGTCCTGGGCACGAGTATCGCCGCGATCTCGTCCATGCTCGGCACCGCCATCCTGGCGACCGCGATCGTCACCCCCTATCTGCGCCGACTGAAGCAGGCGCTCAAGGTAGCCGAGGACGCGGTGAACGAAGTCGACCGGCAGCGCCGCATACCGATGCAAGCCCGCCAGGAGGCCCTGCAACGCCGTATCGCCCTGATCGAGGAGCAGACCGCAGCGATCGACGCCAGTATCCGGGACCTGGATCAGGAGAGCAGCATCCGCGCCTACGCGCTCAAACGCCTCGACGATGACGACTACCGGCGGCACGAAGGCCTGATGGCCCTGCTCCGACGTGACCTGCAAGAACTCAGTCGCCGGCTCACCGCCCAGAACACCGCGCCCCTCTCCGCCACCACCGACCTCGAACGCATCGTCCTCTACATCGACGACCTCGACAGATGCCCGCCCCCTCGCGTGGTCGAGGTTCTGCAGGCGATCCAACTGCTGCTCGCTTTCCCCCTATTCGTCGTGGTGGTCGGCGTGGACGCGCAATGGCTGCTGCGGTCGGTACACGCTCACTACCGTGACGTTCTGGGTTCCGACAGCGTGCCCACAGCTGTGGAGGACACCCAGCACTGGGCCTCCACGCCCCAGAACTACCTGGAAAAAATCTTCCAGATCCCGCTGTGCCTGCCACCCATGTCCTCAGCGGGATACACGCGTCTGGTCGGTGCCGACCTGCACGAGCCCCTGCCCTCCGCCCCTGAGGAGGCGGCCGCCATCGCCACTGAGCAGCAGCCCGTGACCACTCGGCAGACGGCACCCCAGGCTCCCCCACCCTCACAGCCGCCGCCGACGGCACGCCCCTCCGCGACGGTCGCCGCTCCCGGAACGCCCCGAGTCGTCGCCCGCGAGCTGCACCGGTACCAGGACACCGGTCCCGTCGCAGCCCTCGGCCTCACCGACGACCGTCCCCTGATCGTGTCCGTCGACTCCGCGGCCGTCCTTACCCACCGGAACCTTCGCGCGAACGGCGTTCCTCACCTGACACAGAAGATCACCGGCGGCGAACTCATGACCGCCACGTTCACACCTGAGGGGAATGTGCTGCTCACCGGCGAGTTCGAAGACGCCGTGGCACTGATGGCGGACGAGCGCGGCACCATCCTCAGCAGAGTCAGCGCACCGGATCCGCCCCTCCCCACCACCCCTTCCGTGCTGTTCTCCGAGGACGGCTCCGAAGTGGCGCTGACCTGGCACAAGGCTGGCGGAACGCCCGCGGGCCATGTTCAGGACAGGCTCATGGGCGAGGTCGTCGAACTGGACACCACTGCCCCGCAGGCGGGTGCGTTGCTGGCCTGGACCGGCTCATGGCGACTGCTCGCGGACGCCGACGGTGTACGGCTGAGCCGCACCGCCGGTGGCTCCTTCGAGGTGTCCCACGCCCCCGACCGGATCGAGCAAACCGTCATGGATCCGTTGGGCCGCCGACTGGCACTCATCGGTACCGAGACACTCCTGGGACTGTGGGACACGGCGGGGACGCCCGGGCCCATCACGCCTTCACAGGCACTGCCACCGGTGCCGGCCACCGCCCGGATCGCGCTGAGTGCGGACGGTCTGATCGCCGTCGCCGAGGACACCCGGGTCCGAGTGTGGGAGGTCACCTCCGGAGCGCTCCGCGCACAGCTGGAAGCGGCTTCGGCCGTGACGGCGCTGGCCTTCTCGCCCAGCGGCCGTCGACTCGCCACGGGCGCGCAGGACGGCACCGTGCAGGTCTGGGCGATCGAGAATCCCGACCCCGAGGCCGCGCTGAAGCTCGAAGCACTTCGGCTGACGCGTGCCGAGCACGACATGATCACGTCCGTCGGGCCGCTCATAGCCACTCCGCGGACGGCGAGAAAGCTGGTGAACACCTACCGTCTCCTGCGCACCTGTCTCAACGAACCCGACATCGAGCGCGTCCGCGCGGGCGACCACAAACCGCTGATCCTCCTGCTCGCGGTCCTCATCGGCCATCCGGCTCAGGGCGCGGTGGTCCTGGAAACCTTGCTCGATGCCGGGGCCAGGGCAATGCCGGGAGACTTCACGGCTCTGCTCCAGAGGGTGCCCACGCGCGAACAGCCCGCGCGACAGGCGCCGTCGTCCGAGCACTCTCAGTACAACTGGAGCCGCCTGGCATCGGTCACCGAGCGAGTCGTCGCGGAGACCGGCGCTTCGGACGCCGCGTCCGAATATCAACACTGGGCTCCTTACGTCGCCCGCTTCTCTTTCCGTACGGGGCACCTCCAGCCGAGAGCCGACGGCGGGGAGCGCAGCTAGCTAGGGCGCGTATCGAGGCGTGATCAATGAGCACCGCAGCTTCCGGGCCGGGTGCCCCGTCGGGGGTACGGGGCCGGCGATCTGCGGCTGCGCCGTGTGGGCACGAGGGACCGGAAGCGATGCCGCAGGCAGGCAGCGGGCCCGCGGACCCCGGCCGTGTGCCATCCGGGACGGTGCGTCAGAGCATGGCGAGCCGGTCCACCAGCAGCTCCGTCCTGCGCTCGGTGTCCTCCGGCGGGAGCCGTCCCGCTCGGGTCAGGGTGGCCAGTCCGTGCAGGGACGCCCAGAACGTCTCGGTGAACAGCTCCGGGCGCACGCCGTCCCCGGCGACCTCGCTGAGGCACTCCAGCAGCGCGGCGAAGGCGTCCTTCAACGGTTCGGGGGTGTCCTCCTGCGCGTACGCCAGGCCGCCGTCGAGCTGGAACAGGGCGTCGTAGACCGCCGGATGGCGTTCGGCGAAGGCGAGGTAGGCACGGGCCAGCGCGGTGACCCGGGCGCGGGGGCCATCGGCGGCGGCGGTCGCGGCCCGCATCGCCACGGCCATCTCGGAAGCGCCCTGCAGAGCGACGGCGCCGATGATCTCGCGCTTGCCGCGGAAGTGGCTGTAGAGGACGGGCTGGCTGTATTCGATGCGTTCGGCGAGCCGCCGGGTGGTGACCGCGTCCCAGCCCTGCTGCTCGGCGAGTTCGCGGGCCGTGGCCACGATGAGGCGCTCGCGGCTGACCCGTTCGCGCTGCTTGCGTTCCTGTACCGACATGACTCGACCCTAGCACCGCTAGACAACGGAGCGGCAGCAGTACTAGCGTTGCCTCATCAGCTAGCAACGCTAGATCTGGAAGGGTCATCATGGTCAATGCACTCGAGGTCGTCACCATCGTGGTCGTCGGCGTGATGGTGGGGGTGGAGTTCTCCGTCCCCTTCTTCAGCAACCCGATCCTCAACGCACTCCCCGGCGACAACGGCCTGCGCGGCCGCGTCCACGGGGCCCGACTGGGCGGCGCCGTGATGCCGTTCTGGTACATCGGCTCGCTCGTCCTCGTCGGGGCCTGGGCCGTCGCCGGATGGGACGACGACGGCACCGGCCTCGTCGTGACCGCCGCCGCACTGCTGATCGCCAGCGTGCTCATGTCGATCCTGGTGCTCGTCCCGATCAACAACCGGGTCAAGACGTGGACCGCCGGCAGTCGGCCGGCCGACTGGAAGGAGCAGATGAAGCGCTGGGACCGCTGGCACTACGTCCGCGTCGCCGTCATCATCGCCGCCTTCGCCTGCCTGGCGGCCGCCCTCACCTGAGCCCGCGGGCCGGCGCGGCGCCGGTGGCGCACAATCCCCACTCCCCCGGGCGGCAGCGGGCCAGCCACCGAAATCCCGACGTCCGGGCATGCAGCTGCCGCTGCGAGTCCACACCTGCGATCCCGACAAGCTACGCCCCTCGATCACCTGCGCGGCTCTCGGCTCTGGTTCGGGTGAGGTCTTTGATCCAGATCACCGAGGCACGCAGGTGAAGCCCGGCGAGGTAGCTTTCCGGGGTCATGTCGTAGCGCGTCGCGATGCCCCGCCACGCCACGCCTTCAGTTTATTGGTTGGGTAGGCCGCGCGACGAGGTGCCTGCTAAGCGCAGGCCCTTTTCCGCACGGCCCCCCTCCGAGTACGAGTTTCCCCGTAACGGGCTCTCCAGTGACCTATTTCGTGACGCTGTTGGTTGGCTTTCCTGAGTGGATTATGTCATGACAGGCAGTGCAGACAACCAGAGTCTTGCGCCGTTTCTTCATCATGACCTTGTGCCAATCAGTAGGCAGCTTTCCCTGGTCGAGATCTGCGAGTTTTCGGATGTGGTGCACTCGCACGTTTTCCGACGTCCCGCATAGCTCGCACTTCCCCTTCAAGAGCCGGGTAATCAGCTCTTTTCTGGAGCGGGGGTTGGCCACTTGACGGTCCACAAGGACCGCTGCCTTCTGTCGCGTCAGTGAGATTCCGCCGAACCGTGCGACCAGTGGCTTCCTACCTGCGCTACGGGGGACGCCGGCTTCGAAGCATAATGGTTGCAGGTGGTGTCCTCGTGCGCACCTGACTACACGGTCGGGTACCTTGCTCGACCTACCGCTTAAGACGACTTCGGATAGCCAGCAATGCCAAACCTAGAAATACTGGCTCAACTATCCTGGAGGACATCTCGACATATGTTCCAGAGGTCGTCAAAACTTGGCCGGATGACCTAAATACGACCGAGTTGACAACTACGCGGAAGCCCTTCTCGAAGCGCTGCGCAGTTACGCGGCCCTGTAGCGGACCAGTCGGATTTATCGGCTTCGATGTACTTGTTACTTCCTGAAAGGTGTGACCACGTATCACACCATTGGAAATGGTCGTCGGTGCCTGGGACGGCAGCCCCCAGAAGACCAAGGAAGCCAGAGTTGCAATGATTGATACGCCCAGCCAAATCAGTGCGCGGCCAGCACGGAGACCGTACCCGGACACGAGGCAGTAGAGGGCGAGTAGGTAGCGTTCTGAGCGTGGCCGATTTTCGTCACTCCGGCGCATCTCCATTTCGCCGTAGTAGAAGTCGGCTGCATCCGGCTCGTTCTTCGAATCCTCAAAGGATTTCCTGAGATGTCTGTAAGTAGCAGATAGTGCCGCAGGTGAGATGCTTGCTGTCGTAGACGGCGCATTCCAACCGCGAGGTGATGGCCTACTGGCTCGCCATTCAGCTTCTTCTGCCAGCACTCGCCGCTGACTCCATCGAGTTATCCTCCAACCAGAATAGTGAATTCCGCGAGGAGAGTTACTAAACTGACATTCTCCTTCAAGGCGAATTTGATCCAAGTGCATCGCTCCCGCGAACCGGCATTCCCGAAGGTCGACGTCTACGAGTAGAAGCTTTGAGACGTCTGCACCCTGCAATGAAGTGATCTTGGCTAGGGCGGAATCGCCGATGTGTGAGTCATCCAGAGTGTTGCCATCTACACCTAGAAAAGGTGTCAACGTGGTTGCGACGATCAGGGCTGCAGCGAAAGTGGCGCCGCTCAAGTCTGCTTTCGCGTGCCTAACCCGCAATGCACCTGTGGAGGACCACTCTGCCTGCTTGAATGTGAGATTCGCGGCGGAGGCTTCGATGATAATTGAACTCTCGAACGATGCTCCATTGAATACGATGTCTCCACTGGAAATCATAGGCCCGATGCGCTTGGATCGTTCGAACGTCGTTCGGACAAAGTGTGCATCTTGATTGAAGCGAGTTTCCCGAAATAGGGCCGCCTTGGAAAAGACTGCATCCGTGAAGTAAGACTTCCCGTCAAAAGTTGCCTTATCGAAGTTTGCATCGGCGGAGAAGGCGGCCTTATTGAAGCTACCTCTACCGAAGGCTACATTACGGAAATCTGCCTCGCGTTCGAAAGTGACTTCATTGAAGGAAGCGGCGTGGATCGATGAGTCAGCGAACAGGGCGTCCAGGTTAAATCGAGCCGATTGAAACTGTGCATTGTAATTGAATGTGCTGGAGGTGAAATCTGCATTCCGAAAGAATTGGGCAGACGTGAATCGCGACCTGCTGTTGAACGTCGACCCGACGAAAATGCACCGATCGTGGAATTTTGTTCGCATGAATGAAACGGTGGAGAAGTTTCCTGATCGAAACTCTGCAAGTCTTGTGAAAGTGCAGTCGGCAAAGGAGGTGGTTCCTTTGAATAACGTGTTTGAAAAGATGGCGGCATCGTGAAAATTTGTCCCTTCGAATCGGCACTCTTTTTCCAGCTCAGAGTCTCCAAATAGGACGCCTGCGTGAAACATCGCTCCCGTGAAACGCGCATCATCGTGGAAGTGAGTTCTGAGGAAAGTGGCGTTTCTTAGGAAGTCGACGGAGTTGAAATTAGCGGGACCGATAAAACTGGCCCCCGAGAATGTGACGAGATTGAAGCCAGCTCTTCCGGTACCGGGATCTCGCACGGAATCCAGCAACTGGCTCAGCAGCTCACTGGTGAATGTAGTACCGCTAAAATCGACGTCCATGCCGTAAGAGAGGGAAGCCAAGTAATCAAGCCTGTCCTGCTCAGATAGATGTGCCAGGCAGAGAGCGAATGGTGTCAGTCGACGGCCGGGGCAAGCGGGCTGATCTGGCTGGCTGTAGTTACAGGCGTTACGCCGGGGTGGTCGAACCATGCTGTGAAGGACACGCAGGATGTCAGGTTGGTTGCGCTTGCCCCGCCAAGCAGTCTCGAGCGTGGTTGTGCCACTGCTTTCCTCGTGTGTCCGCCAAGAGGAGCAGCCGGCAGCGATGGCTGTTCAAGAAGGGGGAACCACTCCGAGTTGATGCGCTAGCTCAAGCTGCTGGTTTGAGCTCCGGATGGCCCGGTCGTGCCCGGCCACGCCCGCCAGGATGGATCGGG
>NZ_JBQQCG010000094.1:0-46188 GCF_052245575.1 Streptomyces sp. 2A115
ATCTGACGGTGAGGGGCCGCCGGCGCGGCCGCCCCTCACCGTCAGACCATGACTTTGGCATATGCCAGAGAGATGCGTCACTGTTGGGAGACGGGGAACGCGCCACCAATCTCGTCAACACCTGCCCCCTGAAAGCCTCTTGGCGGCTATCGTGGACAGAGCCCCCATTCGGGGCTGCGTCAAATTGACAGCTTGGCCGGAAAGCGCAGGGGGAAACCGTGGCGCTGAAGCACGAGCCGACCGCGCCGTACCACTCGGCTCAGGACGCCCTGCGCGTCCTGGAAACCGTGGCGCGGCACACCACCGGCGTCACCGACGTCGAACTCGCCCGCCTCACCGGCCTCGGCCCGGAGCGCCTGACCACGCTCCTGCGGATGCTGCGCCGCGAGGGGTACGTCGAGCAGGTCGCCGACGGCGCGTACGTCACCGGCGACGCGCTCACCCGACTGAGTTCCACGTGCGGCAGGGACCAGGCCCTGCACGCCCAGCTCCAGCGCAACCTCGACCGGCTGCGCGACTCGGTCGGCGCCGCCGTCTACATCAGTCGGTACGTCGACGGCGAGATCCACGTCAGCCAGTGCGCCGACAGCCCGAACACCCCGGCGGTCAACGAGTGGGTGGACTTCCGCTCCGCGGCGCACGCCAGCGCGATCGGCAAGAGCCTTCTCGGTCAGCTCGACATCAACGCCCGCCGCGACCACCTCTCCCGCCACAAGATGGCCCGCCTCACCTCACGCACGATCACGAACGAGCGGCAGCTCCTGTCCCGGCTCGACGCCCAGGCCTCGACCGTGCCCGTGCTCGACCTCCAGGAGTACGCGGTCGGCACGGTGTGCGCGGCGGTCCCCATCACGGCCGGCTCCTCCGTGGGCTGCCTCGCCCTCTCCCTCCCGGTGCGGCACGCCCACCGGCTGCGCGAGGCGGCGGACACGCTGAACCGGGGCGCGGCGCCGGTACTGCTCTCGCTGGCCATCTGAGCGGCCACGATCTCTCCCCCGGCCATCCGAACGGTCCCGATCCGAGTGGCCCGGCCCACATCCGCCTGGTCCGGAGCACCCCGGCGGACCAGGTAGTATTTTCTTTGTCGCCAACCGCGAAAGCGGGAGGCGAGAGTCATGCGCCGCTAGCTCAGTTGGTTAGAGCAGCTGACTCTTAATCAGCGGGTCCGGGGTTCGAGTCCCTGGCGGCGCACAATGCGAAAGCCCTCCACGAATGTGGGGGGCTTTTCTCATGGGCCTCATGGGCCTCATGGGCCTCTGGGGCGCGAGCGCTCACTGCTGCCTCACCTCACCAGCAGCTCCTCCCGCCCCCGCGCCCGGTACTCCGCCACCAGCCCTTCCACATCCCCCGCCTCCAGCCGCCGGTACGCGGCCTCCCCCGGTGGCCGCCACCACACGGGATCCGCGCACCGGAACCCCTCCCGCCGCAACCCCACCCGATGGATCTTGTTGGTGGCCGTGACCGGCATCCGCTCCACGACCCGCACGAACCGAGGCGCCATTTTCGTCCCCAAGTCGGCCTGGCCCAGCAGGAATTCGGCGAACCGGAGGGGGTCGAAGTCCGCCCCCTCCCGCAACGCCAGCGTCGCCATCACCTGGTCCCCGGCCACCGGATCCGGCACCGCGTACACGGCCACAGCGGCAGCGTCCGCGTACCGGGCGAGGATGTTCTCGATCACCGCCGCAGCCAGGTTCTCGCTGTCGACGCGAAGCCGGTCGTCCGTCCGCCCCGCGAAGTACAGGAACCCTTCGGCGTCCCGGTAGAAGAGGTCTCCCGTCCAGTACCAGCCCTCCCGCTGCCGGGCCGCCTCCGCGGCCTCGTTGCGCCAGTAGCCCTCAAAGGGGTTGGGCCCTCGGTTCACCAACTCGCCGATGGCCTCACGCCCGTTGAGCAGTCGGCCGTCGTCCCCGAAGTCCGCCGCGGGGCACTCCTCCCGGCTCACCGGGTCGACCACAGCGAGGTCGTCCCCCGGTGCCGCCCGCCCGATCGCCCCGGCGGGCGTCCCGGGTGTCCGCTGGATCGCCGCCCCGCCCTCCGAGGACCCGTACCCCTCCACCAGCCGCACCCCGAACCGCTCCTCGAAGGCGGCCGCGTCCACCGCCCCCGCCTCCGTCCCGAAGCCCAGCCGCAGCGGATTGTCCCGGTCGTCGGCTTGCTCCGGGGTCGCCAGGACGTACTGCACGGCGCGTCCGACATACGTGAAGTACGTGGCCCCGTACGCCCGTACGTCCGCCAGGAACCCCGAGGCCGAGAACCGCCGCCGAAGCGCGACGCCCGCACCGGCCGCGAGGGCGGGTGCCCAGTCCGCGATGACGGCGTTGCCGTGGAACATCGGCATACAGACGTAGTGCACGTCGTCCGCGCGCACCCCGAAGTGGTCGACCAGCGAACGCCCGGCCGCCGCGAGCCGCCCCTGCGAGCAGATCGCGGCCTTGGGAGCGCCGGTCGAGCCGGAGGTGAAGTACAGGAGGAGACGGCTCTCCGGAGCGGCGGCCTTCACCGGCTCGGGCCGCGCGTCCGCGTACGGCGCGAGCAGTTCCTCGTACGCCTCGGTGTCGGTGACCAGCAGCCGTACGCCCGGGAGTTCGAGCCCATCGAGCAATCCGAGGTGCGCCTGCTCGGTGACCAGGACGCGGCACTCGGTGTGCAGGATGTCGCGGGCGAGTTCGGGGCCCCGGCGGGTGGGGTTGATGCCGGCGACGGCGGCGCCCGACAGGGCGGCCGCGCTCAACCACAGGGGATATTCGGGAGTGTTGTCGAGCAGCACCCCGATGTGCGGCTCGGCGCCGGGCGGCAGCAGGTCGGCCAGCAGCGCAGCCCGCGCCGCCGCGCCCGCCGCCACCTGGTGGTGGGTCAGGGACCGCTCCTCGAACCACAGTCCCGGCCGGTGGTCGCCCCACCGCTCCTGTACGAGTTCCGCGACGGTACGCCTGTTGGACCCCGACCCCGACCCCACGCTCCTGGCTCCCATGGCGGCGCACCATAGTTGACGTACCGTCAGATAGGGAGGGGTTCAGACCGAGAGGGGCGGAGAGGGTACGACGACGATGTCGCCCTCGACCGCCGCCCCCGGCCCATCCTGGTCGTATACGTTCGCAGGCAGTCGCGAAGATGAAGTCCATCGCGTCCCCCGACGTTCGGTACAGCTCCACGCACGCCGTCATGGTCATGTCGGCGTGCGTGGAACCTACCCGTGGGGGGTGGGGAAGAGCCTTGAGAAACCCAGAGATCTCGCTAAGAAACCCTCAGAGATCCCGTTCAGAACGTGACGTCCGAGCATGCGTAGAACGCGTTCCCCGTGTCGGCGATCGTCCACACCGCGAGGATGACGTGGTGTCCGCTCTTGCCGGTCGGCAGGGTGCCGCTGTGCGAGAGCGTCGCCGGGGGCTGGCCGCTGTAGGGGACGGTCAGGAACGGGGCGGTGACCAGCGCCGACCGGGTGAGCGGAGCGTTCTGGTTCCAGCCGTTCTTGGTGATGTAGTACTTGAAGTCGCTCGTGGAGTGCCGAGCGGTGAACTGCCAGCGGAACGTGTAGCTCTGCCCGCCGGTGACCCTGGTCGTCGGCCAGGCCCCGCCGGAAGGTGTCGTCGCCTTGTCGAGCGCACCGAAGTTGCCGTGGTTCGCCGAGCAGATCTGGCCGTCCGCGGGTCCGGCCGCCGGGAAGCCCTTGGGGCCCTCGACGCTCTGGGGCTCCCACTGGATGTCACCGCAGTTGGCCACGGTGCCGTTCTGACAGAGTTTCTGCCGGCTGATGGGGAGGTCGGTGTAGCCGTGACCGCTGGCCCCACCGCTGGAGAGTACGAGTGCTCCCGTCGTGGCTAGGCCGACGACGGCCGCGTACCACTTCGTCTTTTTCCGCATGCTGCCGCTCCTGGAGAACGTGGGGGAAGTTCCGTGAGCTGTGCAGGTCTAGACCAAGCCTCAGATTATTACTGAGCCTTGGCTGTGTCCATATCAAAGACGTGTCCATACCAATGTTCAGACCAATCCCGGAACAGGATTCGGCGGCAGCGGGCCGAGCGGTGAGTGAGTCAGCGTGCGTGCGTGTGCGGCTGTCAGCGGTCTCCGTGTCCCGTGTAGAACGCCACCGTCAAGTCCTTCACCAGCGCCTTGCGTTCGTAGTCGTCGAGTTCGACCAGCCCGCGCACGGTCAGCCTGGTCACCGTGTCCTCGACGGAGTCGACGACCGAGGTGAGGACCTTGTCGCGGTGCTGGGCGTCCAGCGCCGCGAAGCGGCGGCGCTGCATCACGGCCGCGACCTCGGGCGCGTACTCGACGCGGACCGGCTGCGCGGAGAACACCTGGAGGCCGACCGCCGCCGCGTCAGCGGCAACGATGCGGGTCAGCGAGTCGCCGACGGCCTCGGTGTTGCGCAACGTGGCGGCGTCCGCGGCTCTGGGCGAGCCCGGCGACACGTCGACCGGCAGCTGCGCGAGCACCCGGGCGAGCGCCGCCTCCACGCACTCGCGCAGATACCGCTGGTGGTCCTCGACGCCGAGCGCGGCGCGGGCGGTGTCCTTCACCCGCCAGACGACGAGCACGACGACCCGCAGGGCGACCCCGTTCGCGTCGGCGGCGGGCATCGGCTCGCTGCGCCAGTGCCGCAGCCGTACGTCGATCCGGCGGCGCAGCAGCAGCGGGTTCACCCACATGAGCCCAGTGCACCGGACCGTACCCCGGTAGCGGCCGAAGAGACCGAGCACCCAGGCACGCCCGGTGCGCCCGCGGGCCAGCCCGCCGAATCCGAAGAGGCCGAGTGCCCCGCACCCCGCGAGCGCCGCCCACTGGGCACCGCCGAGCCCGGTACCCGCGTACGCCGGCAGCCCCAACGCCGCCGCGGCGAACGGCGGCAGGGTGCCCGCCCACCACGACGCGAGTACGCATCCGGCCGCCCCGGCGGTTCCGGCCAGCACCCCGGCCGCGCCCGGCAGCACGCGTGCGGGGCGCTCCACCAGATCGGGGTCGATCTCCGGCACCGGCCGCGGCTTGACCGGAGCGGGCGTGCGCCGGGCGATCCGCGGCTGCTCGCCGGTGCCCCGCCGACGGCTCACCACGGCGGGCGCGAGCGGCACGGACACCGGTTCGGGCTCGTCCCGGAACAGCAGGTGAACCGGGATCTCGGTGGTCGCCTCGTTGTGGATGAGCCGCGCCCCGCGGCCAGCCGTGTCCGGGGTTCCCTCGAACTCCGGGGAGTGAGAAGTCGTCGTACTCATGCGTGCCTCCGTGCCTCCGCGCCAGGAAGAACTGCGGGAACTGCAGAAGAAGGGCCTGCGAAGCGCCCCTTCAGGAGAAGAGCCGACGCCAGGTCTCCGGCCCCGGACAGCCGTCCGCCGCCCCGCCGCGCCATCCCTGCGCGCGCTGGAACGCCTCGACGTTGCGCCGGTCGCTCTCGCCCCAGCGTGGCCCCGGCCCCTGCGTGTAGTGCGTGCCGAACCCCTTCTTCACCAGTTGGTTCCCGAGCCGCGTGACGTACGTGTTGCTGGCCCCGGGCCGGAACAGCGCCCGCCCCGGATAGCCGGGGACACCGTGCGAGGAGACGCCGTCTCCGGCCGAAATCCGCCCCGTACCGCCGGAATCGCCCGAACCGTCAGAGCCGCCGGAACCGCCGGAGTCCCCGGCGCTGCCGCCGCGCCCGGCCCTGATGTCCTTGCCCTTTCCGCGCACGAGATACGACCAGGTCTCCGGGCCCGGAATCCCGTCCGCGTCCGCCCCTCTCCAGCCCTGCGCCCGCTGGAACGCCCGGGTCGCCCGCCGGTCGGCGCCCGACCAGCGCGGTCCCGGCCCCGAGCTGTAGTACGGCCGCGCCCCCCGCGCGACGAGCATCCGCCCCAACCGGGTGACGTACGCGTTGTTCGCGCCGGGCCCGAAGACGGACGCGCCCGGGTAGGCGGTCGCGCCCGGAGACATGACCGGCGTGCTCGGAGCGGCCGGGGATGCCGGGCCCGCCCCGCCCGCTCCCGCCTTCAGCCCCTTGTACCGGTACGCCAGATAGCGGTCCGAATGCCTCCAGTAGGCGTACGGAGTGGCCTGCTTGCGGGCGTGCGGGCGGGCCTCCTCGTATGCCACGTAATGGCTGTGCGTGTAATCCGTCCAGCCGCCGAAAAGCACGACGTGCGAGCCCTTCTCGGGGTCCGCCGGATTATGGAACAGCAGAATGTCGCCGGGCTGGAGCTGGTCTCGGGGAATCCGGACGCCGTACTTGTCGAGGCTGCCCGTCCATTCGTTGCCGCCGAGGTTCCAGGCCATCGAGACAAACCCCGAGCAGTCCTGGCGGTACCCGTCGGACCAGTACGCGCTCATGCTGTACGGCACCTGCGCGGCGACCCACTCCTTGGCCCGGTTGATGATCTCGGCCCGGGTCGTCGGGGGCGCCTTGACCTTGGCCGGGACGTCCACCGGGACGCCCGCCGGGCCGTGCAGCGGGGCCTTGCCGCCCTGCGGAGTGTCGGGTTCGTCAGCCGCGGGAACGCCGGGCCGTTGCGGGGCGTGCGCGGCGGCGACGGCCATCGACGCGGGGCCCGCGCCGAGCGCCGTACCCGCCGCGGCGGCCACGGCCAGGGCCCGTGCCGCGGCCGGATGCCCGCCGAATCCGCTCGCCGGTGAATGCGGCAGAACCCGCCGCCAGTGAATACATCCTGGGCAGTCGCAGTCGCTCGCGGGATCGAATTCCTCGAATACCGGAGCCGCCATGCGATTCCCCTCACACGCCAGGTGGAAAATTCCGCGCTTGTACACGTTCGTCAGTTTCTCAACTGTGGTGGGGTGTCGCATGTTGACGGTCCGAATGATGTACGCGGTGCCTCCGGCGGTTCGGCGGAGGGCTCGTGTTCATTCGGGTGCGGGTGAGTGGGGGCTGGGCGCGGGCCCGACCCCCGCAGGCGACGCAGCGGCCCCAGCCACCGACCCGGTCACCGGCCGTCCTCGGGTCGTCACCGAGCGGCCTTACGTACATGGCGTGATTCACGCCACTCTCCATCGAGGTTCAGACACCAGGAACCCCATAGAACGCGTACGACCGGTAAACACCGCGTTTCGCATCTTGCGATCATGATGAACGACGTAGAACCCTGGGCGACAAGAGGCTGCTCTTGCAGGGCAGTTGGGGGTTTAGAACCGGTTTGCGTCCAGAGGCGGGGAAAATGGGGGCCCCGTTCGTGAACTGATGTCGAGGGGGGCATCATGCAACCGGAAGCCCCGTGTGCCATGTCTATAGGGTATGTAGATGATGTGGTGACGGGGGTTGCTGTTGATACGCCTGTGAATGTCTAGGGGGACATGAGCGGGCGAACGGAACAACGAGCACGCGGCGACATTCGCGTGTGGGGGGATGACTCATGACGTCGACGCCGACGGGCGCCCGGCAGAACTTCGATCCGTCTGAAACCACTCAGCTCAGGGTGGGATCACAGCGGACCGGTAGCTTCCGGAGAATCAAGAAGACCTTGCCGAGATACGACTACGAGCACTACAGCCGGCTCGCGGGTCCTCTCACCCAACCCGATCCGACCAAGCCGTACAAGGTTCAGTACCGCTCGCTGCTCTCGCAGGAGCCGCACCGGCTGCGCGCTGCCCTCATGCTGGGCGCCGCACCGTTGCTCTCGATCGTCCTGCTGGCCTGGCTGCTGCAGCCCAGCCACTGGACCGAACGGGACTATCCCGCCTACGACTTCCTCCCCGCGCTCGACGTCGTGATGCTGGTCTCGATCGGTCTGATCGAGCTCTTCCGCTGCATGAACGTGCTGTCCAACGCGCATGCCACGCTGGTCGCCCGCGACCCGATCCCGGTGGTTCCCGAGACCGGCACGAGAGTGGCGTTCCTGACGTCCTTCGTGCCCGGCAAGGAACCGTTGGAGATGGTGACGAAGACCCTGGAAGCCGCGGTCAAGATCCGTCACCGCGGCCTCATGCATGTCTGGCTCCTGGACGAGGGCGACGACCCCGAGGTGAAGGCGGTCTGCGAGCGCCTGGGCGTGCACCACTTCTCCCGCAAGGGCGTCGCCAAGTGGAACCAGCGCAAGGGCCCGCACCGCGCCAAGACCAAGCACGGCAACTACAACGCCTGGCTGGACGCGCACGGCGACAACTACGACTTCTTCGCCTCGGTCGACACCGACCACGTGCCGCTGCCCAACTACCTGGAGCGGATGCTCGGCTTCTTCCGTGACCCGAACATCGGCTTCGTCATCGGCCCGCAGGTCTACGGCAACTACGACAACCCGATCACCAAGTCCGCCGAGTCGCAGCAGTTCCTGTTCCACGCGCTCATCCAGCGGGCCGGCAACGCCTACGGCTCCCCGATGTTCGTGGGCACCTCCAACGCCGTACGCATCAAGGCGCTGAAGCAGATCGGCGGTCTGTACGACTCGATCACCGAGGACATGGCGACCGGCTTCGAGATCCACCGCCACAAGAACCCGGCGACGGGCAAGAAGTGGCGCTCGGTCTACACGCCCGACGTGCTCGCGGTCGGCGAGGGCCCCAACGCCTGGACGGACTTCTTCACCCAGCAGATGCGCTGGTCACGGGGTACGTACGAGACGATCCTCAAGCAGTACTGGAAGGGCCTCTACTCGCTGCCGCCGAGTAAGTTCTTCAACTACACGATGATGATCATCTTCTACCCGATGTCGGCCCTCAACTGGCTCCTCGCGGCGCTGAGCTGTGCGCTGTTCCTGGGCCTGGGTGCCTCGGGTGTGAACATCGACCCGGCGATCTGGCTGATGCTCTACGGCAACGCCTCCGCGCTGCAGATCGGCCTCTACGTCTGGAACCGCCGCCACAACGTCTCGCCGCACGAGCCGGAAGGCTCCGGCGGTGTGGCCGGTATGATCATGTCCGCGCTGTCGGCGCCGCTCTACGCCAAGGCGCTGATCGACTCCGTGCTGCGTCGCAAGAGCAAGTTCGTGGTGACCCCCAAGGGCGATTCGGCGAGCCCGGACACCTGGTTCGGGACCTTCCGGTACCACTGGTACTTCATCGTGATCTTCGCCGGCTCGATGGCCGCCGGCTTCACCTATGGGCACGCCCACCCGGCGATGATCATCTGGGCGACCTTCGCCCTGCTGATCACCGCGTCGCCGATCTTCGCCTGGCGCTGGATGATGCGGCAGGACAAGAAGAACAGGAAGCACCGGCACGGCGACGCGCCCCAGGATCCCCCGGCGCCGCCGCAGGACAGCCGGATTCCCCAGCAGACCCAGGCCCCGGCCGCCCCGCACACTCAGCAGAAGCCGAGCTGGGCGGCGGGCGGGGGTAACGACCAGACCGTGCAGATTGCCCTTGGGGGACATAAGAAATGAAAGACGGTTCCAGCCGCCGCCGCGCCCGCCGCATCGCGATAGGTGCGGCGGTGGTGCTTGCGCTGGCCGGGATGAACGGCCCCGCGCTCTACCGTTTCGGGTCGGACCAGTACCACGACTACAAGATCAACAGACCCGAGTACAAGGCCGACAACGGCAAGTGGGACATCGTCGAGTTCCCCGAGGAGTACCGGCAGAACACCATCCACGCCGCACTCCTGCGGACCGGCAAGATCCTCATGGTCGCGGGTTCGGGCAACAACCAGGACAACTTCGACGCGAAGAAGTTCGACACCCGGATCTGGGACCCGGTCAAGGGAACGATCAAGAAGATCCCCACCCCTGCCGACCTGTTCTGCACGGGGCACACACAGCTGTCCAACGGCAATCTGCTCATCGCGGGCGGCACCAAGCGTTACGAGAAGCTCAAGGGCGACGTCACCAAGGCCGGCGGCCTGATGATCGTCCACAACGAGAACCCGGACAAGCCGATCACCCTGCCCGCGGGCACCAAGTTCACGGGCAAGGAGAACGGCAAGACGTTCGTCTCGAAGGACCCGGTCGTCGTCGAGCGCGCACAGAAGAAGTTCGACCCTGACACCGGCAAGTTCGAGGGCAACGAGCCCGGTCTCGGCCGCATCTACGTCGAGGCGCAGAAGAGCGGCAAGAAGTACGAGACGGGCACGCAGGACAACTACCGCGTGCAGGGCCTGTCGGGCACCGACGCCCGCAACACCTACGGCATCGCCCAGAAGCTCGCCCTCGACAAGAAGGACTTCCAGGGCATCCGCGACGCCTACGAGTTCGATCCGGTCGCCGAGAAGTACATCAAGGTCGACCCGATGAACGAGGCGCGCTGGTATCCGACGCTCACCACGCTGTCCGACGGCAAGGTCCTCAGCCTCTCCGGCCTGGACGAGATCGGCCAGCTGGTGCCGGGCAAGAACGAGGTGTACGACCCGAAGACCAAGGACTGGACGTACACCAAGGGCATCCGGCAGTTCCCGACGTATCCGGCGATCTCCCTGATGCAGAACGGCAAGCTGTTCTACTCGGGCGCGAACGCCGGCTACGGCCCCGACGACGTCGGCCGTGACCCGGGCATCTGGGACGTGGAGACGAACAAGTTCACCAAGCTCCAGGGCATGTCCGACCCGAAGCTCCTGGAGACGGCGGGCACGGTGCTGCTGCCGCCCGCGCAGGACGAGAAGTACATGGTGATCGGCGGCGGCGGGGTCGGCGAGTCCGAGCTGTCCAGCAAGAAGACGCGCATCGTCGACCTGCTGGAGGACGACCCGAAGTTCGTGGACGGGCCCGAGCTGGAGAAGGGCACCCGCTATCCGCAGTTCTCGATCCTGCCCGACGACAGCGTGCTGGTGTCCGGCGGCTCCGAGGACTACCGCGGCCGCGGCGACTCCAACATCCTTGAGGCCCGCCTGTACGAGAAGGAGTCCAACTCCTTCAAGAAGGTCGCCGACCCGCTCGTGGGCCGCAACTACCACTCGGGCTCGCTCCTGCTGCCCGACGGCAGCGTGATGGTCTTCGGCTCGGACTCGCTCTACGCCGACAAGGCCAACACCAAGCCCGGCAAGTTCGAGCAGCGCGTCGAGATCTACAAGCCGCCGTACCTGTTCCAGGGTTCGCGGCCGACGCTCTCCGGCGGTCCGAAGACCATCGAGCGCGGCGAGTCGGCGACGTTCCAGTCGAAGCACGCCTCGTCCATCAAGTCGGCCCGCCTGATCCGGCCGAGCGCCTCCACGCACGTCACCGACGTCGACCAGAAGTCCATCGCCCTGGACCTCGAGAAGACGAAGGACGGCGTCACGGTCACTGTCCCGAAGAGCCGCAACCTGGTCGGATCCGGCTGGTACATGCTGTTCGTCACGGACGACCAGGGGACGCCGAGCGAGGCCCAGTGGGTGAAGGTGCCTTGATTGCCCTGAATTCCTGAGCATTACGTGACTGGGGGCGCCCTCCGCCAAGGAGGGCGCCCCCAGTCACGTTCCCGTACGGGCTACTTGCTGGCCTTCGCCAACTCGAGCGCGTACTCCGGCCACCACTGCCCCGCCTTCGGGCCGCCCTTGCACGTACCGTCGGACTCGCCCGGCCGCTTGACCCACAGGTAGGCGTCGACGAGGTCGTCGCCCGTGTCCGTCGTGGGCTCCTCGCCGAGCGCGCGGCCCGGCGGGTTGCACCAGTTCTCCTTCGGGTCGCCTTCCGTATACGGTCCGTTGCCGTTGCGGCTGGTGTCGATCACGAACGGCTTGTTGCCGACCTTCGCGGACAGCTCCTTGCCGTACTTCATGCTGTCCTCGGTCGTGTAGAAGTTGGACACGTTGACCGAGAAGCCGTCGGCCTGCTCGACGCCCGCCAGTTTCAGCGGCTCGGAGATGTCGTCGGACTTGCCCCAGCCCGCGTTGCCCGCGTCCACGTAAACCTTGGTGTTCTTCAGGGACTTGAGCTTCTCGACGGCCCCCTTGATGAGGTCGTAGCGCTCCTCGTGGAACTCCTGGGGCGTGCAGCCGTCCACGATGTGCAGGACGGCGTCCGGCTCCAGGATCACCGTGGCCGGGCGGTCCCCGATGCCCGCGGCGACCTGGTCGATGAAGCCCCGGTACGCGTTCCCGTCCGCGGCGCCACCGCCGGAGAAGTTGCCGCAGTCTCGGTGCGGAATGTTGTAGACGACGAGCAGCGCGTCCCGGTCGGCCTTCGCGGCCGCCTCGGTGAAACCACGCGCCTCCGCCTCCGCGTTCTCCGGAGTGATCCACTCGCCGGTGGGCTGCTCGGCGATCTTACGGATGAGTTCGGCGTTGTCGCTCTTTTCGTCCTCCACGTATGTGGCCAGTTGCTCGGCCGCGTTTCCGTCTGGATTGACCCAGTAAGGGTCGTTTTCCTTGGGCTGTTGGCTGACCTTGGCGCTCGGCTTTTCCTTTTCGCCGTCGTCCCCCGAAGAGAAACACCCCGCGAGCAGTAGCACAGCTCCGGCCACCGCCACGGACGCCTTGGCCCCGGGCCCCCTGCTCCCGTACATCAAACTCCCCCTCGGGTGCACCGTCCGAAGCACCAATCCTGACATACGTGTCGGCGCACCCACGAGGCAAGTCGCCCCTTGTCGGCCAGCTGTTACACCCCCTCGCCGCCGGGTAGGCGCCCCACCGACGAACGGGGCGGAGCCGATCTTGGGGAGGGGCTCGACATGCACCACGGCAGTCGGGAGATCCAGCTGGGGATGGCCCTTGTGGAGGCCGCCGACACACTGTCCGAGGCCTTCGACACAGGAACGTACCTGCAGAGGCTCTCCGACCACTGCGTGGCCCTCCTCAACGCCTCGGCGGCCGGCATCATGCTGGTCGAGGGCGGCGAGAGGGTGTCGTTCGGCGTGAGCAGCCGCCGGCAGGAGCTGGCGCTCGACCTGCTGGAGATCCAGCACCACGGCGGGCCCTGCCTGGACAGCTACGGCACCGGGGAGCCGGTCCCGCCGGTCACGATCAGCGCGGCCCATGCCGCCTCCCGCTGGCCCGACTTCACGGCGCGGGCACTGCGGTACGACGTCGCGGCCACCTTCGCGGTGCCCCTGCGCCGGGACGGTACGGCCCTCGGCGCACTCAACGTCTTCGTCCCCGCAGCGCCCCAGCCACCGCAGGCACCCCAAGCACCCCAAGCACCCCAATCGTCGCCCCTACAGCTCCAGGAGTCCCTGTCACCCCACCCGCTCGCCCAGACCGAATACCCCGCACCCGAGGACGAGTCGGGGCTGCACCTCGCACAGACCCTGGCCGACGCGGCCGCCGTCGGACTGACCAACCACCGCACGTACTCCCAGTACCGCACCCTGGCCGGCCAGCTGCAGCAGGCCCTCTCCAGCCGCGTGCGCATCGAGCAGGCCAAGGGCATGCTCGCCGAGCGCTGGGGGACCGGAGTCGACGAGGCGTTCATGGAACTGCGCCATTACGCGCGCAGCCGTCAACTCCCCCTCGACGACGTCGCGACGGCCGTGATCACCCGCGCGGAGGACGTCGCGGACCTGGGCCGCGGCCGCGACGGACCTTCGTAATCCAGCCGCCAGCTGCGCGGATTACGCAGCGCCAACAGACCGGGACTTGGTGTCAATCAACCCTCTAGGCCGGAGCGCCCATCCGTTCTAGAGTCTTCTCAGACGGCCCCGGCCCCTGGCCGTCACACCATCCGCGTCATCCGGATTGGCCCCCGAACCTCCCGTGCAAGTCGCCGGGTTACTCCCGCAGCCCGTGCGTGCACGGTCGAGGACCAGCCCGGTCGGCGGCTCCGGGGGGAGCGGGCCGCTGACCGGGCCAGGTGCGGGACCCCGAGTCTTCACAGGCCGGTGCCGCTGAGGTACGCGGAGACGACCACGTTCGCCGTATAGCTGCGGCTGGCCCGGTCGAAGGTGCCGCCGCAGGTGATCAGGCGCAGTTCGGCCCGCCCGGACTGCCGTGCCCCGTACGCCTGTTGGGCGTCGAAGCGGTCCCGGGCGAAGACCTGGACGTCCTCGACGGTGAACTCGGCTACCGTGCCGTCGTCCCGGAGCACCCGGATCATCTCGCCGGGCCGCATCTCGCTGAGGTGGTAGAAGACCGCGGGCCTGGTCCGGGTGTCCACGTGCCCGACGAGCAGCGCGGTCCCGGCCATCCCGGGCCGCACACCGTCCCCGTACCAGCCCACGACCCCCGACCGCTCGTACGGCGGCGGCTCGATCGCGCCGCGCGCGTCGAGGCCGCGGGCCACCACCCGCGCCTGCACGTCCAGCGCGGGTATGTCCACGCGCTGCGGCCGCGCGTCCCCCAACGGCTCGACCGCGGGCGGCAGTTCGACGCCGAGCGGCCGCCCGACCGCCGCCACGTCGCCCGTGGTCGGCGCGGATATGCCGTGGCGTACGTCGGTCACCTCGCGGCCCCACAGCCACAGCCCGAGCAGCAGCAGCGCCCAGGCCACGCCCATCAGCAGGCGGCCGCTACCGGAGGTACGTTCCCGTTCCCGATCGGACATGGCCACTCAGTCCGTACTCCCGCGCCCCCGGCGCGCGCTGCGCACGGCGACGGCCACGGCGGCGACACCGGCCAGCACCAGGCCGACCACCGCGTGCGGGGTGCCTGGCCCCTCCGACTCCGCCTCGACGGCGGCGAGCGGCGCGGCACCGCCACCACCCGCGTGCACGGGCGCGACGGGTGACTCGGGGGTGTCTGGCCTGTCTGGGGTGTCTGGGGTGTCTGGCCTGTCTGGGATCTCTGAGGCCTCCGAGGGCGGCGGCGACGTGATGGGCTTCGGCTGCTTCTCGTGCTTCTCGTGCTTCTGCTGCTTCTCGTGCTTCTCGTGCTTCTGCTGCTTCTTGTCCACGACACTGAAGGCGCCTTTGACCTTGCCGTCGACGCCGTCGCAGGTGACCTTGATGTTGTACGTGCCGGGGTCGAGCGTCGAGCGGACGCGGGTCTCGCCGGCCAGCTCCCCGGACTTCCCGGTGAGCTGCGCGTCCGCGACGAACGCCTCGGACGCGGCGGTGCCGGACTTCCCTGTGCAGCCCTGGACCCGCAGCTGGATGTCGCTGCCGGGGGCCGGGGACGCCGGGGTCACGGAGACGCCTCCGTCCGCCGCGTACGCGGCTGGGGCGAACGAGGCGGCTGTCATCGCACCGGCACAGAGAGTGAGTCGCAGTGAACCCATCGTGAAACCTCCAGATATCTAGGAGGTTCCCCCTACGAGGGCGGGGGCGCATCCGGAGAGTGGGCATCACTGCTCCGAACGAGTGCTCGGCGGGTTCGGAGTGCTCGGCAGGTGTCGAGTGCTCGGCGGGTTTCGGGTGCTCGGCAGGTCAGGAGTGCTCGGCGGGTTCGAGGATCCGGCTCAGATGCGGTCGACGAGGTCCGCGATGGAGTCCACGACCTTCGACGGGCGGTACGGGTACCTCTCGATCTCCGTGGGCGTGGTGAGACCGGTCAGCACCAGGAACGTCTGCATGCCCGCTTCCAGCCCGGCCAGCACGTCGGTGTCCATGCGGTCGCCGATCATCGCGCTGGTCTCGGAGTGCGCCCCGATGGCGTTCAGCCCCGTACGCATCATCAGCGGGTTCGGCTTGCCCGCGAAGTACGGCTTCTTGCCGGTCGCCTTGGTGATCAGGGCGGCCACGGCGCCGGTGGCGGGCAGCGGGCCCTCGGTGGACGGGCCGGTCTCGTCGGGGTTCGTGGCGATGAAACGGGCGCCGCCGTTGATCAGCCGCACCGCCTTGGTCATGGCCTCGAAGGAGTACGTGCGGGTCTCGCCGAGGACCACGTAGTCGGGGTCGTGGTCGGTCAGCACGTACCCGATGTCGTGCAGCGCCGTGGTCAGGCCCGCCTCGCCGATGACGTACGCCGAGCCGTCGGGGCGCTGGTCGTCCAGGAACTGGGCCGTGGCCAGGGCAGAGGTCCAGATGTTCTCGACGGGCACGTCCAGGCCCATGCGCCGGAGGCGGGCGTGCAGGTCACGGGCCGTGTAGATGGAGTTGTTGGTGAGGACCAGGAACGGCTTCCCGGACTCCCTGAGCTTCTTTATGAAGGCATCGGCGCCGGGAATCGGCACGCCCTCGTGGATGAGCACCCCGTCCATGTCGGTGAGCCACGATTCGATGGGCTTGCGCTCTGCCATGTGCCGTCTCCTGCCGTACGCGGTGCTGCGTCGCCCCCAGAGTAGCCATGCGCTCGATCTTGGTGGAGGGGCGGCGGGGCAGGGGCTTGCGGAGGACGGCGCGAAGAGGAGGAAGCTCGCGGAAGCTTGAGGAGGGGCAGCTTGAGGGGGAGGGAGCTTGAGGGGGCTGCTTGAGGAGGAGGAGCGGCTGTGCCCTCAGCGCCTGCGGCGGGCCGCGAGCAGCGCGGCGACACCGGCGCCGAGGAGCAGGAGCGCGCCGGCCGTCGCCGCGATGATCGCGCGGGGCGAGTCCAGCCCCGTCCTGGCGAGCTCGTCGGCGAAGGGGAGTCCTTCGGGCGCGGGCGGTACGGCTTCGGGGGTGCCTTCGTCATCCGGATCGTCCCGGTCGTCCCGGTCATCCACGTCGTCCGCGTCGTCCGGGTCGCCCCCGCCGTCCACGTCGTGGTCGCCCTCGTCGCTCTGGTCGCTCTGGTCGCTCTGGTCGCTCTGGTCGCTCTCGTCGCTCTCGTCGCTCTCGTCGCTCTCGTCGCTCTCGTCGACGATGCGGAACCGGTAGTCGTTCGACTGCCCGATCCAGTCGCCGTCGTCGACGCCTTCGTGCCGCTGCACGACGGCCGCGTTCGCGACGACGTCGTTCGGCACCGCCGCGTCCGACGTGACCGCCAGCCGCATCTTGACGGAGAGGGTCGCACCGGGCGCCACGGTGAATCCGAGGAACTCGTCCTCTTCGGGAGACTCTTCAGAAGTGCCTTCCGGAGAGCCTTCGGAAGAGCCGAGGACTCCGATGTTCTCGTCCTCGTCGGTCCGCTCGAAGGCGACAGGGCGGGGCCGCTCCCCGTCGTAGAACTCCAGGCGCGGCTGCTCCGGCTTCAGCGCCCGCTTCTCGTCCACGAGGACGACGACCGGGTGGATGTTCCCGCAGGTGGCGTCGGTCGTGTTGGTGAGGTCGATGTACCAGGTCCGGAACCCGCCTCCGGCGTCGTAGGTGGCCGGCCCGCCATGGATCCGCGTACGGACGGGGAACTCGCTGTTCCCCGGTGCCGCACAGGTGGGCCGGGTAGGTCCGTGGCCCTGCCCCGGCGCGGCGACGGCCTGCGTGTCGGCCTGTGCGGCGGGCACGGAGGCTGGGGCAGAAGTGAGGGCGGCTGCAGCGGTTACGGCGAGGGACACGGGCTTGCTCAGTCGCATGGACACGGGAGCTTGCCATGGGGGGACGGGGTGTCGGCCGAGGCACGCTCTGGGAGGCGCGGGTAGGGACCCGTTCGGGGGCGGGGGTGCCTCCGGTCGGGTCAGCCGAGGGAACGGGCGGAAGGGCCGGAAGGACCGGGGGCCCTCACCCCTCCGCCCGCCCGAACAGCGGCGCCAGCAGCAACTGCGCCGCCCCCTCCGCCACCGCCCGCGCCCCACCCGGCGCGATCCGTACGGGCACGGGGCTGCCCGCGCCCTCACGGTCGGCGCGGGCGTCGAGGACGGCGCCGACACCGCGAAGGAACCGGTCGGGCTCGGCGGCGACGGTACGGCCGCCGAGCAGTACGAGGTCGATGTCGAGGAGCCTGGCGAGGTTCGCGGCACCTTCACCGAGGACACGTGCCGCCTTGTCCACGTCACCCCGGGCCATCGCCGCGAGGCACAGCGCCTCGACGCAGCCCCGGTTGCCGCACGAGCAGGGCGGTCCGTCCAGCTGGATGACCTGGTGCCCGAACTCCCCCGCTCCGGTACGTGCGCCCCGGTGCACGACCCCGTAGATGACGAGCCCCGCCCCCAGCCCCGTACCGAGGTGCAGATACGCGAAGGTGCCGGCCTCCCCCTCGACGGCCAGCCCGAGCGCGGCGGCGTTCGTGTCCTTGTCCAGTACGACCGGCACCCTGAGCCGCCGTGCCAACGCGTCCCGCAGGGGAAACCCGTCCCACTCGGGAAAGCCGGTCACGCGATGCAGCACGCCGTGGGTGTGGTCGAGGGGCCCGGGCATGGCGACCCCGAGGCCGAGGACGGTGGACCTGCTGCTGGCGCTGGTGCCGACACCGGCACTCGTACCGTGATAAGCGCGAGGTTCCGCCAGCCCCGCCACCAGCGCCCCGACCTCCCCCTCAACCGCCCCCACCACGGCCTCGGCCCCCGCCCCCAGATCCAGCCCGGCCCGCCGCTCCCCCACGACCGCCCCCGTGAGATCGACCAGCACAGCCCGCAGCTCGTCCCGGTCGAGGTGCAGTCCCACCGCGTGCCCGGCCTCCGGCACCAACCGCAGCACCGTGCGCGGCTTGCCCCCGGTCGAGGCCTGCCGCCCCGCTTCCGCCACCAGCCCGTCCTCCCGCAACCGAGCGGTGATCTTGCTGACGGCCTGAGGCGTCAGCCCCGTGCGCTCCGCGAGTTCGAGCCGGCTGATCCCCGCGCGCCCGGCCCGCCGCAGCAGGTCGAGCAGCAGCGCGGCGTTGTGGCTGCGCAGCGTGAGCAGGTTCACGCCGGTCGCTGCCCCGTTGCTCCCTGCGTTGCTCATGTTCACGCCCCCATTGTCCCTCGTGCTTGCCCTTTGGCAACAGCGTTGCTTAAGTGGGTGCATGACTGGCACAGGCTCCGGCACTTCCCTCAACGAAGGCCCCTTGCGCGCAGCCCTCGTCGGCTACGGCCTCGCGGGCTCCGTCTTCCACGCCCCGCTGATCGCCGCGACCGAGGGCCTGACCCTCGACACGGTCGTCACCGCGAACCAGGACCGGCAGCGGCAGGCCGGAGCCGAGTTCCCGGAGGCACGGATCGCGACGACCCCCGACGAACTGTGGGCGCGCGCCCATGAGCTGGACCTGATCGTCATCGCGTCCCCGAACAAGACGCACGTGCCGATCGCGACGGCCGCCCTCGAGGCGGGCCTGGCGGTCGTGGTCGACAAGCCGATCGCGGGCACGGCGTCGGAGGCCCGCGAACTGGCCGCCCTGGCCGAGGAACGCGGCCTGTTCCTCTCCGTCTTCCAGAACCGCCGCTGGGACAACGACTTCCTCACTCTCCAGAAGCTCGTCACCGAGGGCGACCTCGGCGACGTCTACCGCTTCGAGTCCCGCTTCGAACGCTGGCGCCCCCAACTCAAGGGCGGCTGGCGCGAGTCCGGCGACCCCGCAGAGATCGGAGGTCTGCTGTACGACCTCGGCAGTCACGTCGTCGACCAGGCGCTGGTCCTCTTCGGCCCCGCGGCCTCGGTGTACGCGGAGTCCGACGCACGCCGCCCGGGCGCCGCCGCCGACGACGACACGTTCATCGCGATCACGCACACCAACGGCGTCCGCTCCCACCTCTACGCCTCCGCGACGACGGCCCAACTCGGCCCGCGCTTCCGGGTGCTGGGCTCGAAGGCGGGTTACGTGAAGTACGGCCTCGATCCCCAGGAGGCCGCCCTGCGCGACGGCGAGCGCCCGACGGCGGGCATGGAGAAGGAATGGGGCGTCGAGCCCGAGGAACTGTGGGGCCGCCTCGGCTCCGGCGAGTCCCCGCTGACCGGCGGCGGCACCCCGGTCCCGACCCTCCCCGGCGCGTACCCCGCCTACTACACGGCCGTCGCCGCCGCCCTCCACGGCACCGCCGAGAACCCGGTCACCGCCCTGGAAGCGGCCGCGGCCCTGGACGTACTGGACGCCGCGCGCCGCTCGGCCGTCCAGGGTGTGGCGGTGACCCTGTGAGCACCGAAACCGCCCCGACGATCCCCGAACTCGAAGAGCAGGAGCGCCGCCTGACGCTCCCTCACTTCACCTACGACGACGCGTGGACCCTCGGCACGCTCCTGGTGAAGCTGGCCCGGGACCGGAACGCCCCGGTCGCCATCGACATCACCCGCGCCGGCCAACAGCTCTTCCATGCCGCCCTCCCCGGCTCCACCCCCGACAACGACGCCTGGATCAACCGCAAACGCCGGGTGGTCGAGCGCTACGCCGCCTCCTCACTCCTCGTCGGCACCCGCTTCCGCGCCAAGGGCACAACCTTCGAGGAGTCCTCCCGCCTGGACCCGGACACGTACGCGGCCCACGGCGGCGCCTTCCCGATAACCGTCGAGGGAGCAGGCGTGATCGGCACGGTAGTGGTCTCCGGCCTGCCCCAACTGGAGGACCACGCGATGGTGGTGGAGGCCCTGGAGCACTTCACGGCCGGGTAGAGGGCGCCCCGATAGGGGCGCGGGGAACTGCGCGACAAGCCACAACACCCCCGCACCCTACAAACAACACGCAGCCCCGAGCCCCATCAGGGGCGCGGGGAACTGCGCGACAAGCCACAACGAACCCGCACCCACCAACCCACAGCCACTTACCCGGCCCAACCCAGTGGAACGCTCACGCATCCTTGAGTTGCTGCCGCTGCTTCCCGAGCCCCTCAATCTCCAGCTCCACCACATCCCCCGCCCGAAGGAACGGCTTGGGCTCCGGCTGCCCAAGGGCAACCCCGGCCGGCGTACCCGTGTTGATGACGTCACCGGGATACAGCGTCATGAACTGGCTTACGTACCGCACCACTTCAGCCACCGAAAAGATCTGGTCGGAAGTGTTGCCGTCCTGCTTCAACTCGCCGTTGACCCACAGCTTCAACCCGAGCGCCTGCGGATCGGGAACCTCGTCCGAGGTCACCAGCCACGGCCCGAACGGGTTGAACGTCTCGCAGTTCTTCCCCTTGTCCCAGGTCCCACCGCGCTCGATCTGGAACTCCCGCTCGGAGACGTCGTGCGACACCGCGTACCCGCCGACATGCGCGAGCGCCTCCTCGTGCGAGCCGAGATAGCGCGCCGTACGCCCGATGACGATCGCCAGCTCGACCTCCCAGTCGGTCTTCACCGAGCCGCGAGGCACGAGCACGGTGTCGGTCGGCCCGACAACCGTGTCCGCCGCCTTGAAGAAGATCACCGGCTCGGAGGGCGGCTCGGCACCGGTCTCGGTGGCGTGGTCGTGGTAGTTGAGCCCGATGCAGACGATCTTGCCGATCCGGGCGAGCGGCGGCCCGACCCGCAGCCCGGCCGCGTCCAGCGCGGGCAGCTCCCCGGCCTCGACCGCGGCGCGGATCCGGCCGAGCGCCACGTCGTCGGCGAGCAGCGCGCCGTCGATGTCGGGGACGATGCCCGACAGATCCCGCAGGACCCCCTCGGCATCGAGCAGCGCGGGCCGCTCCGCCCCGGCCGTCCCCACACGCAGCAGCTTCATGGTCACAATCTCCCTTGATCGCGGGCAGCCCGACCGATGGGTGCAGCCATCGGAGGACTGGTCGATCCTCCAAGCTGGACGTGCGGTCCGCAATACCCGGTTCACAACCTGGACCGTTACCCGGCGGTAGCCGCGACGGGCGAGGTCCCCGGCCCCGGCATGTCCCGGTACAGCACGGCCCGCTCGACCGCGCTCCAGGTCGTCGACGTCACCACGTACAGCGCGGCCGCGAGCGGCACGACGGCCACCGTGAACAGGGTCATGAACGACATCAGCGGCATGAACTTGGTGATGGCCGCGAGCCCGGGCACCTGCTCGCCGCCCGCCGCGCCGGTCGCACCCGTCGCACCCGTCGTGGGCACGACCGGCGCGGCGGTCGCCATCTGCCGCTTCGTGCGCCGGTAGTTGAACGTCGCGACGGCCGTGACGACGACGAACAGCCCGAGGTACACCAGCCCCTCCGCCCCGAACACCCCGCCGTCGCCGAGCGCGTCCGCCCACCGGCCGCCCAGCGGCGCCGCGAACAGCTTGTGGGCGAGCAGGGCGTTGGCCTCGCCGCCGATCGAGGAGTTGGAGAACAGGTGGTAGAGGAGGAAGAAGGCCGGCAACTGGAAGAAGCTGGGCAGACAGCCGGACAGCGGCGACACCTTCTCCTTGGCGTGCAGCTCCAGCACGGCCTTCTGCAATTTCTCCGGGTTCTTCCCGTGCTTCTTCCGCAGCTCGGCGATCTGCGGCTGGAGCTCGGCACGCGCCCGGTGCCCACGTGCCGCGGCCCGCGACAGGGGATGCACGAGGAGTCGTACGAGCGCGGTGAAGAGAACGATCGCGGCGGCGGCCGCGGAGGCGTGGAAGAGCGGCTGGAGCAGATCGGCCAGCCCTTCCACAAGGTTGGCGAAAACTGACATGAAAGCAGACATTGAGGAGCCCTCCGTGGGTCTCGTCGTGCCGGGAGATGACGTGCGTACGTCGGCATGACGACCCGCGAGGGGATGCGAGGAGATTGCGAGAGGAGAGGTTGCCGCAGCGGCGTTGCTGCTGCGGAGCTTCTGCTGCGGAGCTCGGAGTCCCTACGCGGCCGTCAGGAGGGGACGGCCGGGTGCTCGGGGACGGCTGCGCCCCCGGGCGTCGGGGTCGCGCTGCGGCAGGAACGCCGTGCGCTGCTCACGGTCGCGGATGGCCGTACGGACCCGGGTACGGGGTACGGCGGGCGCGAGCCGCGAGGCGATGACGGAACACGCGGCGAGCGCGGACCCGGCCGCGGCGGTCGCGGCGAACGCGACGGCCCCGACGAGGCTGCCGGAGTCGAGGAGCGCCACCTCGAGGAGGAGAACGAACAGCACGGCGGCGGGCTTCATGTGCGCCCAGGTCCGCGTCATCGGCTGTCCTCCCCCTCCCGGTGCTCCTACACATGGCTGTACTCGTACACATGGCTTCCTGCCGTTATACAGGATCCGCGTCGGCAGGTCCCGCCCCTTGGATCTGCCCGTCCCTGGCCAGGCCTGGTCAGGGACGTGAGGCCGGTTTCAGGGCTTGCGGCCGATGAAGGCGATCAGGCGAGTCTGCACGTCGGCGCTGTCGGGCACCTCCACTCGCGGGCCGTACTGCCCGCTCTGGCGGAGCATGTCATCGATGGGCAGCATCCCGTCGAGCAGCTGGGCGCACTTGTCGGGATCGAGGCGCTCCTCCTGGCCGGTGGCTCGCGCCAGGTCCCAGGTGTGCATGAAGACGTCGGCGGTGTAGAACCGGTCGACCGCCTGGTCCAGCGGGACCTCTCCGATGTGCGGGTTCGACAGCACCTTCTCCGCTGTCGCCGGATCGTCGAGGAGGGCCTGCACCCCGTCGCTGTGCACCGTCCAGGCCGCCACCGGGTCCTCGTCCACCGGCGGCCCCTTCGGCAGGTCGACTCCGGCGCCGGCCTTCAGGAAGTCCGGGAACCACTCGACGAGGTGACGCACCACGTCTCGGGCGGCCCACCCCTCGCACGGCGCGGGGTCGTCCCACGCTCCTGGGCGCACGCCGCGTACGCGGTCGGTGAATACACGTGCGACGGTACGGTGCTCATCGGCTGCCTGTGTCATGACTTCAACTCTCCGTCTCAGTACGTCTGTCGGCATGTGTGTCGGCACGTCTGTCGGCCTTGCCGCTCGGGCGGGCGCGGAGCAGCTCGTCGAGCCGCTCGTGGCCTTCCCGGACGCCGCGTTCCATGCCGCCCGTGATCATCGCGTCGCGGGCCTCGATGGAGTCCATGAGTGACTTGGTGGTGACCCGGGTGCGACCACCGAGGTCCTCGAAAACGGCCGTTTCCAGGCTGACGCCGTCCGGGAAGCCCTCGAAGGTGAAGGTCTGCACGATGCGCTCGCTGGGGCGTACCTCGTGGAACACGCCGTGGAAGCCGTACTCGGTCCCGTCGTCCGCGCGATGCACATAGCGGTACGACCCGCCGCTACGGGCGTCGTACCGGTCGATCCACATGGTGAGTCGACGCGGGCCCAGCCACTGGACGACCAGGTCGGGATCGGTGTAGGCGCGGAACACGCGCTCTGGTGGAGCGTCGAACTCCCGACTGATCAAGATGGTGGGCAGAGCGGGGTCGGCCACGATCTGCGTACCGTCGCGGTGATTCGTTTTCGCGGTGCTCATGACGCCTTTCCCTTCGCTGATCTGCCGGCCCCCGGATGCCCGTCCGTCCGCCCATCCACCTGCTCGCTCCTCTGCCCGCCCCTCTGCCCGCCGCCCTGCCCGCCCACCTGCTCGTCCATCTGCGCGAGGACGGCATCGAGACGGCGGAAACGGTCCTCGGCCTCGCGCCGGTAACGCTCGATCCACTTCGTCATCAGGTCGAAGACGTCCGCCTCGAGGTGGCAAGGCCGCCGTTGGGCGTCCCTGCTGCGACTGACCAGACCGGCGTCTTCCAGAACCCTGATGTGCTTGGACACGGCCTGCACGGTGACGTCGTACGGCTCGGCCAGTTCGTTGACCGTGGCGTCCCCGGCGGCAAGCCGGGCCACGATGTCGCGCCGGGTCGGGTCGGCCAGCGCGGAGAACACCTGGGACAGCCGGTCGTCGGTCACCCTCACACCTCACGTCTTCAACCAACTGGTTGAAGACAACCTACGACCGAGCCTGCGGCATAGTCAACCGCTTGGTTGAATAACAGTCCGAATGCCGGTCCGGCCTAGCGGGGCCGCATGGAGGCGAGTTTCCCCCACACCACCAGGCGGTACCTGGAGGTGTACTCCGGAGTACAGGTGGTGAGGGTGAGGTAGTAACCGGGGTCGGTGTAGCCGTACTGCCGGTGGACGGTACTGCGAGGGACCGGCCGGATGACTCCCCCGTCCCCGGGCAAGGTCTGTGACAGCGATCGGTCGACGACGTACGTGTACACGGCCGACCGCGTCTCCACCTCGAGTCGATCTCCCTTCCGGAGCCGGTTGATGTACCGGAAGGGCTCACCGTGCGTGTTCCGATGCCCGGCGAGCGCGAAGTTGCCGGGCCGGCCGGGCTGGGCGGTGCCCGGGTAGTGGCCGACGTACCCCTTGTTCAGGACGCCCGGCTTGCTGATGCCCTCCGCCACGGGGACGCGGAGGCCGAGGCGGGGGATGGTGAGGATGGCGTAGGCCTGGTCCCAGCGGGGTTGCCGGGCGGGGGTGGAGGCGGCGGCCGGGGTTCGGCGGGAGTCGTCGCCGGAGCCGGGACGGGTTGGGGCCGGGTCGCTGTCATCGGCGGTGGATGTGTCCTCGGCCCGCTCATCTGAGCGGCCGCTCACAGCCCCGCTCCCGCTCCCCCACTCTCCCCCCTCCTCCTTCTCCCCCTCCCCCCACTCCCGCTCCAGGGCCTGGACCTGCTGCTCGGCCCCCTCCCGGGCCTGCCGGTTGGTCCACCACAGCTGATGCGCGACGAGCAGCAGGAGGACGACACCGAGGGTGACGAGGACTTCGGCACCGTTCCAGAGGAGCCCGGCGTAACGGGCACGCCGCCGCCGGCCCCGCTGATGAACAACGGGAACCCGCATACGTACTCCTCCTTCCGTACGCCTCCCTCCGTACGCCCTCCCCCGAAGTCGGCGCGGAGGCCGGGGCGGCACGATAAAGGCTGGGGCGCGAACTCACCATCCCCATGAAGGCCACGTACTCTCCGCAAAACCCGAGCTCCTCCGCCCTTCTCCCCCGCGCCCTCCCCCCTGGCCTGCACATACCTCTCCTCTACCTCTCCTCTGTCGGCCGTCGGCAGTACGGTGTCCACCATGCGCCCCGACACGCCTGCCGAGTACGTCGACCACACCGCCGAAGCAGCACGCCTGGAGCGGACCGCCGGCCTCTACCCCGAGGACGCCGAGCACCTGCTCACGCAGGCCGCGGCCCACCTCGAACTGGCCGACGACCGCCCCCGAGCCACGTCCCTCTACGACCGCCTGCTCGCCGGCTCGACCACCCTGGAGAACCCGTTCCTGGTACGGGCCCTCAAGGCGGCGAACCTCTGGGAGTACGGCCACGAGGCGGAGGCAAAGGCGATCATCGAGGGAGTCCGCGCGGCATCGCCCCGCGACCCGGCCCCCTGGGTGATCGTTGCGGAGGCCCTGGAGTCCCACGACGAGCTGGAAGCGGCGCAGGAGACATTCACAGAGGCGGCGGTCCTCCTCCTGACCGACGTCCCGGAACCCCCGTACCCGACCCACCCCGTCCTCTTCGGCCGCCACCGCGTACGCCGCATGCTGGGCCTGCCCCACGACAACTGGGACACCCTCGCGGACACCCTCCACTCGTCCCCGGTGTCCCTGGACGAACTCCACGACCCGAAGCGCGTCTGGTCCCTCGGCTCCGAAAACCCCGCGGAACTGGAAGCCGAAATCTCACGCCTCCGGGCCGAACTGGGCACCTACCGGGAGGCCCTGTCCCGTCCCTTTCCGGTCGCGGTACTGCACTGGCCGGCCTCCGAACTCACGGAACTCGTGGCGGCATACCCGTCCCTCTCCGAGGAGTACCCGTCCCGCGAGGAACACCTGGCGACGATAGAGGCCTCCCTACGAGAGCTCGCGACCTCGGGCACCCCGAACTTGGGCATCGTGACGGGCACGGTTCCTTCGTACGAGGCCTTCGCCGCCTCGGAGGGCGCTTCACCGAGCGACGCGTCGCTGCTGCCGCAGTACGCGACGACGTTGGCGGCGAGGGGGCGGGCTGTGGCTTGGCCGCCGCAGAAGGGGGCGGGGTGTTGGTGTGGGTCGGGACGGGGTTATGGGGAGTGCCACGGGGACGGCAGCTGAACCGACGGTCCCGACTGTGACCCGGCTGAACCGACTGAGCACCGGCTGAACCGACTGACCAGAGGAGCCGGACGTGGACCAACCATGGCTCACGGTCTCGCTCCTCTTCGCGGCCTTCTGGCTGACCATGGGCGTCGTCGCCACCCGTGACGACCTCCACGAGTGACACGCCCTCCACCGACTCGACATCCGCAGCGTCCGCACGGAGGGCGAGGTAGCACGCGGCCCCACCGTGAGGGAGCTGTAAGGCGCAGTGCGAACTGCGGCGGTTCCGGCGATGCCTTGCACACATGCCCTCCAATCAGCGGCCCATACGCAGACCGCCGAAGGCGCCGGCACAATGCCCCTGTGTCTGATGCTGTCCCGTCCTCCCCTGCGGTCTCTGCCCGTATGAGTCGTCAAGGCTCCCGCGACACCACACCCGAAGTCGCGGTCCGACGCCTCCTGCACGCCGCAGGGTTGCGCTACCGAGTGAACATGCCAGTACCTGGCGTACCGCGTCGCACGATCGACATCGTCTTCGGCAAGGCCAAGATCGCGATCTTCATGGACGGTTGTTTCTGGCACGGCTGCCCCGAGCACGCGACCCAGCCCAAGGCGAATGCTGAGTGGTGGCGCGCCAAGCTGGACAAGAACATGGCCCGCGATCGCGAGACGACCGATCACTTGCGCGCTGCGGGCTGGACCGTCCTGAGGTTCTGGGAGCACGAGTCCGCCGAGGACGTCGCGCGCCGGATCACTGCCACTGTGGCAGCCCAACAGTCGCTCCCCAAACAATCTTGAATCGAGACACCGGCACCCACTCCGGATCGTCCCGGCCCTTGCATCAGGTCGGCTGGGCAAGTGCTCCGCCGCAAGCTTCGTTATCACCCGGGCACGAGCGTCGTTCGCTGCATTCGTTTCGCCTATCGGGCGTCTATCTCACCCAATAGTGTGTAAGCGTTGCAGTGGCGTGCCAGCGGTCGTCCAAGCGGCCTGCGTCCTTCACGGAGCAACCCGCGGAGCCGTAGGGCCCTGAGGGCCGGCTGGCCTCAACGAACGAGAACGGGGAACGGTCGACTCCTATGACCGACGAATTCGACGGCATGTATGAAACGTTCAAGGCGCTCTTGGACTCGTTTCCCCCCTCGGAGGCGGTCAAGCGGTTGGAGCAGTTCGGTATCAGGCCGGACATCGTCGAACAGATCCGTGAGCGGCACGAGCAGCAGACCATACGCGTCAAGGAGCTCGAGGAGCCGCACGCGGTGGTTCTGGGCAACCGCGACACCTGGTACACGGGCCCGCAGACCAAGGACAAGTGCTGGCCGGCGATCGTGGACCTGCTGCGCAAGGACGGCTGGCCTCAGGAGCCCACGATCAGGAGTCTCGACGATTCCTCCACCCGCGTCGTCTCGCTGTTGAACCATCCAAAGGAGAAGTCGTTCTCCACCCGAGGCCTCGTCGTCGGCTACGTGCAGTCCGGCAAGACGACCAACTTCACCTCGGTCATGGCCAAGGCAGCCGACCGCGGCTACAAATTGTTCATTGTCCTGGCCGGGATCCACAACGGTCTCCGGCGCCAGACCCAAGCCCGACTGGTGCAACAGCTCGTGGAGCCGAATCCCTCGATGTGGTCCCAACTGACCGGACTTGAGAAGGACTTCACCCCGCAGGAGAACCCGGCCTCCTACTTCGGGAAGAGCAACAAGACGCGCGTGCTGTGCGTGGTCAAGAAGAATGCGACGGTCCTGCGCAAGCTCGCCCGATGGCTCGAGAAGGCGTCCGACTACCTAGAGGACTGTCCCGCGCTGATCATCGACGACGAGGCCGACCAAGCCACCGTGGCAACCAAGTCGATCAACCCGCTGATCCTGGACATCATGGGCTCCTTGCCGAGGTCTGCCTACGTCGGGTACACGGCCTCGCCGTTCGCGAACCTGCTGATCGACCCCAGCGCCAAGGACCTGTATCCCGAGGACTTCGTCGTCAACCTTCTGAAGCCCGAAGGGCACTTCGGCACCGAAGTCCTCTTCGGGCGCTACGCACTCGACGGTGAGGACCCGGAGCAGGTCGACGACGGTTACGACATGATCCGGTCGGTCCCTGACGACGATGTGTCGTGTGTGCGTCCCGGGACGAGGGCTGACGTCGAGGGCTTCGAGCCCGTCATCACCGACACACTTCGCAGAGCAGTCGAGTACTTCTGGCTGGTCACAGCCGCGCGACGTGTACGTAGTACGGGCAACCCGCACAGCACGATGCTGATCCACACCAGCGTCAACACTGCGGTGCACAACAGTTTCAAAAGGCCGCTGGAGCATCTGCGCGAGCGGGCCGCTCGGTCCTTGGCGGACGCCGGCTTCCTCTCCAGGCTGCGTGACCTGTGGGAGCAGGAGACCGACCGCGTTCCAGCCAAGGACTTCGGCGAGACGAAGGTGCCGTTCGAGGAGTTGGTGCCCGAGTTGCCGGGAGTCCTCGACAATTGTCGCGTCATCATGGACAACTCGAGCAGCGAGTACCGTCTCGACTACGAGAACGGTCCAGTCGTGGCGATCGCTGTGGGCGGCAATACTCTTTCGCGGGGACTGACGCTCGAGGGCCTGTCAGTCAGCTATTTCGTCCGCGCAGTCTCGGCCTACGACACGCTGTTGCAGATGGGGCGTTGGTTCGGCTTCCGAAACGGCTACGCCGACTTGCCCCGGATCTGGATGACGGACGAACTGGCTGAGTGGTTCCGGCACTTGGCCACAGTCGAGACCGAGATGCGCCGCGACATCGACATCTACATGACTGAGGACGAGACCCCCCGCACCTTCGCCGTCCGCCTGCGCACACATCCTGCCCTGCGTGTGACTGCGGCTGCCAAGATGCGCAATGCCGTTACGGCAGCCTCGTCCTACGGCGGCAAGCGGGTTCAGACGCATTACTTCCACACCAACGCCGACTGGTTGCGCCGGAACATCCACGCCGCACGCCACCTGGTCGCCACCTCTTTCACGAACGCAGTGAGGATTGAGGAGCGCTCGGGAGAAGGTCGGTACATCTTCCGTGACGTGCCGCACAGCGTCGTGATCGACTTCCTTTCGTCCTACAGGTTCCACGAGAAGTCTCCGGAGAACGACGCTGACCTGATCACCGATTACATCCGGAAACGAGTCGCGACGGCCGGTTCCCTGGGTCGATGGAACGTCGCAATCGTCGGCAATCCCAAGGGAGACAACAACTTCGATTTTGCTCCCGATGTGACCGTCGGACTCAACAACCGTGCTCGTCTCGCCATCAGCAACTCGGCTCCGGATTTCGCCGACATCAAGACGCTGATGAGCCGTCGCGACGCCGCGGTGGACCTGGACGGGGACACGTCGAAGCTCACCGAAAAGGGCATCATGGACATGCGTCGCGCCAAGCTCCCGGACAGTGGTCTGTTGGTCCTGTATCCGATCGACAAGGTTTCGGAGCCGAGCCCGTCGAAGAAGCTGCGTGCGCCCCTGAACGCCGAGGAGCACGTGATCGGTGTCGGTCTGGTCTTCCCCGAGCCGTGGGACAAGGACAGCGAGGTGGAGAAGTACATATCCGCCGACCTGTCCAACGTGTGGATCGAGGAGGAGGACTACAGCCTCCTCGACGGCGAGGACGCGTGAACGACGACGCGCTCCGCAAGCTGGTCGAGGAGCGCTGGGCTGCACTCGACGCCGAGCAGACCACAGGTGAACGTCGCCTGCGAGTATCTTCGCTGCCTGTCGTGGGCGAGCACGGCCCGCTGTCGGTGGCCGTCGACCACGACGGGTACCGCCATGTCCTGGTGCCGATACATGCGCACCGGAAGGTTCGGCCCGGCCTCGACGGGCCGGTACTCCGGTTGCGCAAGCGGGCCCTCGAGGACGAAGAGACCTACCAGGCCTACGCTGATCTTGCTTGCCTGCGTAACGACCTCAGCGATCTGTTCACGGAACTGTGCGTGGACGTGCTCGGTGCGGCCGCAGAGTTGCCCGAGAACCCCGTCAAGGCGCTCTACCGTGTTCTCGATCGCTGGAAGGCCCTATTCCGCACTCAGGGAACACTGCTTGGCCCTGAGCAACTTGCGGGGCTTTTCGGTGAGTTGATAGTGCTCCACCGGCTCCTCGAGAAGGACTCCAGCGCACATCGGCTCTGGCGGGGGCCCGAGCGGCACCGCCATGACTTCTCGGCCGGAACCACCGCCGTCGAGGTGAAATCGGGCACCGGTGGCAAGGGGCGCAGGCCGCGGATCCACGGGCTCGACCAACTCGAAGTGCCGGAGGACGGGACGCTCTGTCTGGCCTGGTTCCGCCTACAGGGCACCACTGTGAAGGGTTCTGGCATTGGGTTCGTCGAGCTGGTCGAGCGGACGCTTCAGGCATGCGACGACGAGGATGCGCTTCTCGCACTGCTCGCGGGGGCGGGATACAGGCCGTCCGACGCCGACTTCTACCACGATGTGCGCTTCGTGATCAGCGAGGAGAGGTGGTACAGCGTTACCCCCGACTTTCCTGGCTTGACCGGGCAGGCTCTCCTCGCGGCCGGAGTGCCGGTGTCGGTCCTGGATGTCGAGTACACCATCGACCTGTCCGGTGAGACCCCCGCACCTATGGCGCCCGGCCAGGTGTCCCAAATGATCGACAGCTTGATCCAGGAGTCCGTGTGACGGAGCCCCGCTGGTTCTCCCAGCCATATCCTCCAGAAGGCGCGAGCGCCGCCGAGGGCATCCGCAACCAACTCGGACGCCCTGAACTCGACCTACTTACCATCCTCGTGCGTGAGTCCGCCCAGAACAGCTGGGACGCCCGTCTCCTGCCGCCCTCGGGGCCGGTCGACTATCGCATCGACATGTGGACGGTGGGCCCGGCCCACACCCGCGCGTGGCGAGAGCTTCTCCTCGACGGCGCCCCCTCCGGCGCGGAGGAATTCCCGCTGCGCGAAACCCTCAGGCACGGCTCGATCCGGGTTCTGGCCGTATCAGACCGCGGTACTCGCGGGCTTGGGGGTCCCACTCGCGCGGATGATGCCGTGGGCCCCGACCGTGATTTCGTCTCCTTCATACGCAACATCGGTGAACCACGCGATACTGCGCTGGGCGGTGGCACGTACGGCTTCGGCAAGGGCATCTTCTACCTGCTGTCCAAGTCCGGAACAGTCCTCGTGCACTCCCGTTGCCGCACCGCTCAAGGAGGTCTCGAGACCCGGCTCATCGGCTGCACCCTCTGGAAGAGCTACCTGGCCACCGATCCTTGTGGAAACCGCCGCTACACCGGTCGGCACTGGTGGGGCAACACTTCCGGAGGCGTCGTCGAACCACTGGTCGGCCAAGAGGCAGAGGCCACGGCTCAGCGTTTGGGCCTCCGCCCCTTCGGTCGCGAGGAGACCGGGACCAGCGTCGTCGTCATCGATCCGAACCTGGACGAACTCCAGCCGTCCGAGGCTGCCGACTACTTGGCAGAAACCATCACCTGGCACCTATGGCCAAAGATGATCTCCAATGCCGGCAGGCCACCCGCCATGAACTTCTCCGTTACCTGTGACGGCATCCAACACAGCGTGCCTGATCCGCGGGAGACCCGCCCGCTCAACATGTTCGTCGCCGCATACGAGGCGATGACCGGCCCGGATGGCAGCAATCTGCACTGCATGAGGCCCAAGCGATATCTCGGGCGGCTCGGTCTGGTGAAACGGATCATGCCTCCGCTGGAGCCGACCCGTGCGTCCCGGATGCTCGACATCGAGGATCTCGTCCATCACGTCTGTCTGATGCGGCCCGCGGAGCTCGTCGTCACGTACCAGCCCGGGCCGAAGCCCCCCAGCGTGAACCAGGGCTACGCCGGCGTCTTCCGGGCCGACGAAGACATGGACGAGATCTACGCGAAGGCCGAACCACCCACGCACGACGCCTGGCATCCACAGTCGCTCGACCGGCCCGAGAGCACCTTCGTGCAAACGACGTTCAGGCGCATTGCCGAGGCTCAGGAAAATCTGCTCTCTCTTGGCGGCGTCGCGCGTCCCGGAGCCAGCAACGTCGCTCTGGGTGCGGCCAGTTCGTTCTTCTCCGGGTTGGTGGGCGGAGCCTGGGGGATTGGCGGAGCCACTGCCTACTCCAAACCAGGCAGTACTGTCACACGCACCTCGCAGCCGGATGACGCGGAGGAGAGCACGACCCGTCCGGCCCCAGGCCGTCCCGTGAAAGTGGCAACGTCCGGTACGGATCGGCCCGTCGCCGACGGAGCGGCCGGTCCGGGCGGTCTCGGCGCTGCTGGACAACCGGTCGCCGATGCGCCGGGGAACGGTGGTACCAACTTGCCGCGCCGTCGTCCACGAGTGCAGTACGTCGGCGACCCCTACTACGACGAGCGCGGTGACACATCTGTGCTCGTCCAGGACTTCCGGCTGCCCGTGCCCGGGCCCCAACGGGTTCGAATTGACCTTGCCATCACGCTCCCCGGTACTGGCGGGCGCGAGACAGACCCACCCATCGGGGCGAGCATGCCCGAGCTCATCGGTTGGGAGGACGGCGACGGTCGCCTGCATGCCTCCGAGACATACGTGATCGAGGGCAGCGAATCCGTCTGGCGCGCACTCGTGCGACCGGCCCCCGACACCATGACCGAGATCGGTATCAAGGTCGAGGCGGTGAAAACTCCGTGACTCGGCGCGTTCTTCCGTACCGCATCCCGGCCGAGGACGTCATAGCCGCCAACGCCTGGTTGCTGGTGACCGAGGACGGCGATGTCGTCATGCCCGAGGCACTGCCGGACTGGGACTATCAGATGGACCTGCACCTGCGGAGGACTGTCCGTGTCGACCTGGATAGGGCGCGTTCGCAGTCGGGCCTTCCGATTGACGCAGCGCTCATGCTGGCGGCCGTGTGGACAGCCACCGGGTCCAACCTCAGCGGGCCGGCGCAACACGTGCGCCTGACCGAAAAAGGCACGAACACGGTGGAGTTCAATGTCCGACTCCGGGGTGCCGATCTGGGCGGCCTGCTCCTCCTCGACACCGCTCTCGTACTGGCTGAGCGCCGGGACGACGCCCGCCCCTCCTCTCCTCGCCGGGCCGGATCGGTGCTGTGGAGTGATCGGGAGTCACTACGTCTTCAGGGGGACGCGCCGCAGTTCCCCATGGCTGTGATCGACTTCGCCCTGACGTCCTTCCCCGAAGACGCAGCCTGGCATTTGCAGATCAGCGGTGGGCTGGAAAGCGCCACCATGGGCTCTTTGCTCCTGCTCGTCAATGAGCGGAACACGGTCACTGCCACCGCGTTCGGGAATGCCGGCAAGCCGCGCCCGGTGGATCGGATCGTGCTCTCCGCGGTGTACGCGGACGCCGCCCGGATCATGATCGAGCACGCCCTCAACGACGACGACTTCGCCGAGGACGCGGACTTCCCCGATGACTCACTGGGCGCCACCCTGTTGAGTCTCTTCGACCAGCTCTTCCCGGGACAGTCAATTACCGACATCCGTCTGCGCCAACGACAGTCACCTGCCCTGTTCGCCTCGGATCTGCAGGCGGCGGTCAAGATTTTCGAGGTGTCATCATGAGCTTCCTCTACCCCCGGTTGCTCGCCGAGCAGGCCAGACCCCTCTTCGAGGAATACCGACACCTGACGATCGCCGAGCTGGCAGGTCGAGTGGATATCGCCCACCAATCGGCCGTGTACGTGGCCACCGGTGGTGACCGGGTCTCTGCCACTCAGCTTCAGGAACTGCGTGCAGGCGTGGTCGACCTCGCCAGGCGCGCCGGTTTCCCCGACGACTCCGACCGGACCCGCAACGCCGACTTCGACCTCCGGCTTGCCGCTCTGCTGCACGCCGAGATGGGCATGGTGCCGGCCGAGGCCGCCTCACGAGACGCCTGGGCCTTCCTCGCACTGGTCCTGCTCCCGGATGTCGCCTTCTGGCGCTACCCCCAGCCGCCCAGAGACCGCGTCCTCGGCACGGACCTCACCCGGCACGTCTTCGGCCGGTTGTGGTGGCGGGCCCAACTCGTACGCTCCTCCGACGATCCGGAGCCGTACGGTGCCCTCAAGATCCTCGGTGAGGCCGCGTTCGACCAGATCTACGCACGGCGAGCCGCACTTGGCGGAAGCCCACACATGGTTCGGGCAATTCTCCGCGTCTGGAGAGACCTCGATCTGACCGGCCTGAACGAACGCGAGACACTGCGCGACTTCCTCAAGAGGCTGCTGCGGCTCGCCCCGTTCGTGCTCTTCGACGGCATCGAGGAACACACGCTGGACCACGAACTACGCTCGGTCGCCCAGGAGTCGATCGATGCCCAACGCCTCAACTCCCAGCCTGCCGGGGACAACACCACGGGGACTGGGCAGGAAACGGCTCGAAGCAGCACTGCCAGCGATTGGTTCGGAACCGCTCCGCCGAGGGCGGTGCCACCAATCCCCCGGCCTGCTACAGCAACGTCGGTCGATTCCCGTCGCTTCAGGTCGGTGGAACTTTGTGCCGGAGCCGGAGCCCAAGCTCTTGGACTCGAGCGCGCCGGGTTCGACCCCGTGCTGCTCATCGACAGCAAAGCCGACGCTTGCTTCACGATCGACCTCAACAGGCCCACGTGGGACGTGGTGTGCATGGACGTCGCCCACTTCGACCCGACCATGCGCCCTGAGGCTCTTGGCGTCGATCTTGTCAGTGGCGGACTCCCACGCGTCAAGTCCTCAGCCACTGTCGGTCGCGCCGAGGACACGGAAGAGCGCGGAGTCCTCAGAGCTGCGATCAGGCTGGCACGCGAGATCAGCCCAAAAGCTGTGCTCTTGGAGAACGTCCCGGACCTTGTCGAGAGTTCGGACTTCGACGCCGACCGCTCGTGGATCGAAAACGAGCTCAGGAATGCGGGCTACAGCTTGAGTTGGCGGGTGCTCAACGCCGCTGACTTCGGCGTTCCGCAGAACCGCAGCAGCGGCTTCCTGATCGCATTGAAGGACCCATACTTCTCCCGATTCTCCTGGCCCGAGCCGGACGGGCTACGAGCCCCGACCGTCGGTCACGTCCTCGGCCCTTCCATGTCCGAGCGCGGATGGCCCGGCGCGGAACGCTGGATCAAGAGTGCCGACCGCATCGCGCCCGCACTCGTCGGAGGCTCTGACCGGCGAGGCGGTGCCGATCTCGGTCCCACCGGTAGCAAAAATGCATGGGCTTCGCTCGGCGTGAACGGCAACAGCCTCGGCGACGAAACCCCCGACTCCAATTTTCCTGCGGACGGCCAACCCAAGTTGACCGTCGACCAAGCCGCGATGATCCAGGCGATCCCTGCGGATTGGCGCTTCTTCGGCGGCAAGACGTCCAGGTACCGTCAGATCGGCCACGCCATGCCACCGCCTCTGGCGACGGCCCTCGGACAGGCCATCGCAGCCGCACTCCGAAGCTAAGATCACCCCATGCACACGCCCCACCGCCTAGCCCCCCAGCCCATCACTGTCGTAGACCTGTTCAGCGGGTGCGGCGGCTTCACCCAGGGGTTTCACGAGTTCCGCCCGACGGGGGCAGAGGGCGACGGGCCTGTCTTCCACAGCGTTGCAGCGGTCGAGCACGACCTCTCTGCAGCTGCCACGTACGCCGTGAACTTCGGAAGCCACCGACTGGACACGAGCCTTCCGGCCGCCCGCGTCCACCTCGAAGACATTGAGGGCTGGACGCCGACAGAGGAGGCCCTACACGCGGACGTGGTGGTCGGAGGACCTCCCTGCCAAGGCTTTTCGGCCTTGAACCGTCATAAGAAGGGCGCAGAACGTAATCGACTGTGGGAGGAATACGTTCGCATCGTCGCCGAAATCCGCCCTAAGGTCTTCGTCATCGAGAATGTTGATCGTTTCCTGAAGTCGGATGAGTTCCGCAACCTGCTCAGCGAAGTAGAAGAGGGCGGTCTTCTGGCCGAATATCGACTCGTCGATCCTCCTGGCCACGAACCGACCGACACAGAGGAGCAGAAGCACAAGCGCTATCTCCTCAACGCCGCCAACTACGGTGCCGTACAGGCACGTCGTCGAGCCATCGTCATCGGTGTGCGCCGCGACGCCGACAACGGTCGCACGATGACGTACCCCATCGGGGAACATGTCCGACGGCCGAAGCACAGCACCGGCATCTCGACTCAGCCGCTCGACGGCGTCGACGTGGGGCTGTCGTACTGGCAGGCAGTCGACAGCGTGTTCACCGAATCGTCCCTTCTCGTGCTCCGAGGCACTGAACTTCCAGACGGCAAAGATTACATTCCTGAGGTAGACACCGTCCTGCCTGGAATTTTCACCACGAGCGATCTTCATTTCGGTCGCAATCCGGAGCCCCTTTCGATGGCCCGCTACAAAGCCATTCCCCCAGGCGGGAACCGCAAGGATCTGCGCGACAAGTGGTTCACCGTGAACAAGAACGGCAAAATCCGAATCTTCGATACCGCGGAACCGCCAGGTGTGGAGACACCGATCAAATACCTCTCGACCGAAAGCTGGGACAATCACAACACCGGCACCGGAGACGTCATGGGCCGGCTACGCATGGGCGAGCCCTCGGTAACCATCCGAACCGAATTCTTCAAGCCTGAGAAGGGCCGCTATCTCCACCCGACCGACGCTCGTCCGATCACCCACTATGAGGCCGCCCGCATACAAGGCTTTCCCCCCAACTTTCGCTGGTGCGGCTCGAAGACCGATATCGCCCGGCAGATCGGCAACGCTGTCCCCATTCCGCTCGGCACGGCCATCGCCTCTGCGATCCACGCCTACCTGCGCGGCTGACCAAGGTCGGGCAAGACATCGCATGCTGCAGCAGCGACGTCCACCCGACTCTTCCAGACCGCAGCTTGGTGTGCCTTACAACGGCTAATGTGGCGCGGTGCGCGCGGCACTACTGTCGGCGGCCCGCCGCCCAAGCCGCGTCGTAGCGCGATCGCAGTAGACGGCAAGTGCCTGCGCGTCGCCAGGCGACCCGACGGGAGCCAGGTCTTCGTGACCCTCCACGGCATCCCGTGATCAAATCGGACATTCGCGGAACACTCCGGGGCCCTGGTCTCCGTCCTCGTTCGGTGGGACCGGACGCCCTTCGAACGCATCGCTCAACAAGGCGAACTCCCGCCCTCTGCGAGCTCCGCCTCGTAATGGATCTGAGCCCGGTCCAGTGCTTCGTCCGGATCGCAGCCATGGGCGCGCAGCCAGTGGAGGAGGTCTGCGATCACATCGATCGCCGCCTCCTCCGCGACAGCCACGCTCAACGTGCTCGGGACTGCCGTGCGCGGCAGTTGAGCTGCGCCGTACAGCCCGAGCATGGCCTCGGCTCTCGTCACACGCGCACCACCGCTATGCCCGTTCGCGGCAGAGAGTCCCGTCGTCAGCTCACACCAGGTCACCTTCCGGTCGGCGCGGAGTTGGACGCCCCAGCGGTCGGCGATGGCATCGACGAGTGCCATGCCCCGTCCGCCCTCGGAGTCGGAGCCTGCGTCGAGGAGGGTGGGGAGCGCGCGCGTATCGGGGTCATGGACTTCGATACGCAGGCGGGTGTCGCGTACGGAGACGGCGAGCGTCGTCGGTGTGCCAAGGCCGACGTGCGTGATGACGTTGGACACGAGCTCGCTGACGCAGAGTTGGGCCTCGTCGGTGACTTCGTGGAGGCCCCAGATTCCGAGGTGCAGCCGCATGATGCGACGCAGGGCGGCCACTTCCTCGGGTTCTGCCGTGAAGTCCAGGTCCCAGGGCTTGCGTGACATGCACGCTTCCTCGATCACTCCGAGCTCCTCTCAGCGCTCTCCGCCACCGCCAGCTCCCGCACGATCAGGAGGTTGTTGTCCGACCGCTGCGATGTGCGGCATCGACTGCCAGAATGACCGCAGCGCATCCCTTCATGCAATGTGCACTGCGGGATTCCCGCTTTCGAGTGATTGGCAGCACGCATCTTGGCGCGGAGACTGAACACCGACTAACGAGAAGGGCGTTGTGATGGCAGGTTCACCGACGGCACGGCGGCGTCGCCTATCGATCGAGCTGAAGAAGCTCCGCGAGCAGAGCGCCATGACGTGCGCCCAAGTCGGTTCGGCTCTGGACTGGAGTGGCTCCAAGGTCAACCGGATGGAGACGGGCAGCGGTCGGGTGCAACCGTCCGATGTCGATGCCTTGTGCCGCTTCTACGACACCGGCGACGAGCTGCGCGAGTTCCTCAAGTCTCTGGCCAGGGAGGCCAAGACGCGCGGCTGGTGGCAGGTGCACGGCTCCGGCGTGCCCCAGTGGTTCTCCATCTACATCGGCCTGGAGCAGGAAGCCTCCACGTTTCGCCAGTATCAGTGCGAGTTGCTGCCCGGCCTCATGCAGACTCCGGAGTACGCCTGCGAACTCCACAAGACGGGGGCCCACCTGCCTGCGGAGGACATCGACCGGGCAGTGCGTGTACGCATGGAGCGACAGGACATGCTGAAGCGGCCCGAGGCTCCGGATGCCTGGTTCGTGGTGAACGAGGGGGCTCTGCGCAATGTCATCGGGGATCGAGCGCTGATGCGGGAGCAGCTCGAACGCATCCTGGAATCCTCGGAGTTGCCAAGCGTCACTCTCCAAGTTCTGCCGTTTGATGCCGGCACCTATCCAGCAACCGGCTCATTCACCATGCTCGGCTTCCCCGACCAGGAAGACCCGGACATCGTGTACCGGGACGGCATCACCGATGCCGTCTACCTCGAAGGAGAGCATCATGTGCGTGAGTACACCAGGGCCTTCGACGGCTTGAGGGCCGCCGCACTGAGCCCTCAGCGCTCTGCCCAGCTGGTCGAGTCCGTTCTGAAGGAATTCGCAAGATGAACATTGCGCGGTCCACACCCGACGCCCGCTCGTCGTGGTTCAAGTCCTCCTACAGCAACGGTGCGGGTGGTGAGTGCGTCGAGTGTGCCCCCACCGTCGGAGGGGCCCTCTTGCGCGACTCCAAGAACGCTGAGGGCCCTGTCGTCGCTGTTCGCGCTCACGCTTGGCGGGATTTCATACGGGCTTTGGAGGGCGACACTCTGGCAGCGGGATGAGCCAAGAGTCGTGCCGTCCCGCATGCGTGTCCGCCCATCAACGAGGAGCTGTTAGCGGTTGGGGCGGTGGTCCGCGGTCGGCTTGCGGGCCAGGATCTGGATTCCGTCAGCCTCGTGACCGTTCATGGTGGAAACGGTGATGTGTCGGCTGTCGACGGAGTCGAAGCCGGCGAGCAGAGACGTGAACCAGTCGCCCGGATGGTGGCGGCACACCGCTCCGTCACTGGTCCTGAACACCCCATAGGTGCCGTAGTGTTCGGCGAATTTGGCGTAGCGGTCTCGGTTGCGCTGGTCGGTCTGTAGGAGCAGGTCGCTGATGTAGAGCAGTCCGCCCGGCTTGAGTACGCGGGTCAGTTCGGCGATCAGTTGTCGTTGTGCCTGGTCGCCGGGGATGCAGGTCAGTACCGCGAAGAGCAGGATCACATCGGTGCTCGCGTCCGCGCAGGCCAGTGTCGGGGGCGTGTCCAGCTCCGCGAAGTGCGTCTCGGGGTGCAGTTGGCGGGCCTGGGCGATCATCCGCGGCGAAGTGTCCACGCCGGAGAGGTTGTTGAAGCCCTGGTGTGCGAGGGCGTTCATGGTTCGGCCGTATCCGCAGCCGTAGTCGAGGATTTCGGCGCTTCGGCTGACGTCGTCCAGCCAGGGCATGTGGAGGGGGTGCGTGAACTGCTTCGTGCCTGCGGCCGCGCTCCAGTAGGCGGTCTGGGTGTTGAGGTCGGGCATCGCAGAGGGCTCGGTCCCGTCGGTGTCTGGTGTCTTCGGCGAGGGTCGTCAGCCTGCTATTGAGGTTTCGGTTGAGGGGGACCATGGTCTCGCCGGTTGGGGCTCCTGGAAACTGGTACACCGAGAGGCTGCTTGCCGCCCACCCACAGGCCGAGGGCGAGGGCGAAGCCGAAGCTAGCTGAGACTCCCGCCGAAACCCGTACCACCAGCCCCATCGCTTCCCTCGGTGCCCTCCTCGGGGGCGCCCAGCGCCGCCGGGCCGAACGAGGTGACGTTCGCGGTCGAGAGGCCCTTCGCCGTGCCGTTCAGGATCCAGACGGCGCCCGACTCCTGTCCCTTGCCGTGCTCGCCGGGAGCTCCCACGGCCAGGTCGGCGTGGCCGTCGTGGTTCATGTCCGCTGTCCGGAGCGCCGAACCGAAGCGGTCGGCCGACTCGCCCTGGCCCGGGATGCCAGGAGTGTCCTGGGTGATGACCTGCGCGCCGGAGCCGGTGAGGCCCTTCTTGCCGCCCAGGAGCAGGACGACCGCTCCCGTGTCCGAGACCTGGCCGGTGTCCTCGCCGGGGATGCCGATCGCGAGGTCCGCGTAGCCGTCGCCGTTGACGTCGCCCGCCGCGAGAACATCGCCGAACCCGTCGCCCGCGTTCTGCTCGTCGATGCCCGTCGGGCCCAGCGTCTGCTGGGTGATCACTTCCGCGCGGGAGCCGGGGCCGGAGGCCGAGCCGCGGAAGACGCGCAGTTCGCCCGGCCGGTCCTCGCTGCCCTCCACGACCATGCCGACGTCGCGGACGACGAGATCGCCGTACCCGTCCCCGTCGAAGTCGGCGATCACCCCGTTCGCGCTGTACGAGTTGAGGTCGTCGCTGGTGTTTTTCAGGCCGTCTTCATCGCCCTTGAAGAAGCTGCCCCGCTCCTGCATCTCCTCGAAACCCGTGCTCGTGACGAGGTCGTCCCGGGCGTCACCGGTCAGATCGCCCGCGACGGTCGCGCGCGGGACGATGTCGTCGCCCCAGCTGGTGCCGAAGGAGTCCTTCCGACGCGCCTGCCCGTCACGGGCGATGGGGCCGTACAGGACAGTCAGCCCGTCCCCGTCCCCGTCCCCGTCCCCGTCCGCGTCCCCGTCCCCCTCACCGTCCTCGTTGTCGCTCCCGTGGTAGTTGGCGAGCAGCAAGTCGGCCCGGCCGTCCCCGTCGAAGTCGCCGCCGTGCAGAGCACCGCCGCCCGGAAGCGTCGTACCGCCGGCCAAGCCCCCGGACGACCCCCACAGCACGATCGTCCGGGACGGAGCGGAGTCGGTGCCCGAGACCCCCACCGCCAGGTCCGTGAAGCCATCGCCGTCGAGATCGCGCGCGACCGGGCCGGCCCCGAAGTCGGTTCCGCGGGCCGCCAGTTGGCCGAGGGCTCCCTCGGCGGCCCGGCTGACCACCTGGGCGTGCTCCGTGTCGGGCCCGGACCGCGAGCCGTACACCACGGAGACGGCGCCCGCCAGTTCGACGCCGTCCACCGTGCTGCGCGGGCCGGGCACCGCGAGGTCGGCGTAGCGGTCACCGTTGAAGTCGGGGACCTCCTGCTTCGCCTTGCCCTGGCCCGGCGCCGAGTCGCACCCCAGGGGAGCGGCCGCCAGTGCGGCCAGCATGACGACGGAGAGTGCCCGGCGTGGACCTTCGGGAAACATGATCACATCATCGCCGGTGGGCACGTGCCGGAACAGCTTCACGACCGGGGTACCGCCCAGGCCAGTACGTAGCCGAAGCCGTTGAGCGACCAGTGGAGCGCCGCGGGTGCCAGCAGGCTGCCGGAGCGGCGGCGCAGCTCGCACAGGACCACACCGGCGGCGGCCGTGGCCACGACGGCCGCCGCGACGGTCAGCGTCACGCCTGCCGAGCCGGTTCCGAAGGCCGCCCCGGTGGCGGCGTTGGACCGGTTGAGCCCGCGGGAGGGCAGCAGATGCCAGAGGCCGAAGAGGAGCGAGGAGACAGTGGTCGCCCACGTGGTTCCGTGCCGGCGCCGGATCATGGCCCACAGGACACCGCGGAAGGCGGTCTCCTCCAGCAGCACGGTGCCGAACGGCACACGCACCAGCACCTGCCACAGCAACTGTTCCGCGGACAGGCCGGCGGCCCTGGCGTCCCGGAACGCGTCTCTGCTGAGCGGAACGGCCAGGCCGAGCAGGAAGACGAACAGGACGGCACCGGCCAGCACGGGCGCCCAACGCAGTCCCCGGCGCAGAGCCACCGCGTCCAGGCCGAGATCGGCCAGGGCCAGACCGTCCCAGCGGGCGATCAGGACCAGCACGGCGGCCGCGGTCACGCACGTGAGCACGTAGGCGCCCGGCGCGAGCCAGTTGTTGAGCAGGTTCGCGGCAACCAGGACGACTACGACGGAGAGGATCCGCATCCCGAAGCGGTCACCACGGAAGCGGTCACCACAGCGGGCAGCCCCACCGGCCCCCGCGGCACCTTCAAAGGTCGGGCGAAGATCAGGCCAACGGATGCGAGGTCCGCCCCGACGCCTGGTCGATCTCGTCGTGTGCCTTGGTCAGCAGCTTCATCGCCAGTTCGTTGAGCGCCCTGGCACCGGCCACCTCCTCGCCGACCCTCGGCTGGTTCGAGTCGGCGGGATGGCGGCTCGCGTACCCGTGGGCCCGTACCTCGCTCCCGTCGGGAAGCCGTACGAGGGCGGCTGCGCGGGTGCGGTTGCTGTCCTCCTGGAATTCCAGCTCGACATGCCATCCGACAGCGGTGTGCATCATCACGATCACCTCCGGAACCACTGCTTCCAGGGTGCGCCTGTTCGGCCGCCATTGCACGCCTTGCAGGGCTTGCGGGACTTGCCGGCACAGCTTGATGGCACTACTCGACGGCACGGCTTGATGGCACAACTTGATGACATGACTTGCTTTCGGGGGCAGCGGTGGCGGACGGGCTCGGGGGATGATCTGCCACATGAGCGAGGTGGCGGGGGCGGGCACGGACGATGCCCGCGCGTGGGACGAGCGGTTGGGCTGGGCGTACGGGCTGATAGCGGACGATCCCGGGCAACGGGCCGCGGCGCTCGGGCATCTGGATGCCGAGCGGAGAAAGGTCGACGGCGCTCGACAGCGGTTCAACGAGGCGTGGCGGACGGCGAACATGCTCGGGACGGAGAAGCCGTTGGAGGACCCGGCGCTGTTGGCGGCTCATGAGGAGTGCCTACTGGCCCAGGCCCATGTACTGCCCGACGCCTTGTGGAGCCGGGACAGGACCCGGGGTGGCGAGGGCATCATCGCGTGGCCGGGACTGCCCTACGCGTTGCTCTTCATGGAGTGGGAAGCCCGGTACCCGGAGGAGTGGACCCGGCACGCCAAGGCATGGGGTACCAAGGAGAAGGTGATTCGGGATCTGGGCACGGCCGCCGTCGGCGAGGACGCGATGGTCAGGGCGAAGTTGATCGATCTGGTCGAGGTCGTCGTCCGGCGGGCGTACCGCTGCAAGGACCGCGAGTACGTGCGCGTCGCCCGGGCCGTCGACGGGGACGAACTGCGGGACCGGCTCGGCCGGGCCCACCGCTCGGAGGATCCGTGGGCGCGCCTGCACGCCGGTTACGTCCTCTGGCTCCTCGATCGCCCCGAGGTGCCGAACACCCGGCACGTCTGGCGGACCTGGCTGGCGACGGGCGCCGCGCCATGACGTGCTCCCTCGGGGGTGGCCGGGTGGTGGTCGCGGTAGGCGAGGCGGGTGCCGTCAGGGGTGGTGAGGTGACCGGATCGGGCGTCCAACTGGGGTGCCCCTCCCCCTCCCAGGACTTGGGACTGTCATTCTGACCGACTGACCGACTGACCGACTGACCAGCTGACCGACTGACCGGCTGACCGGCTGACCGACGGCACCCCGCCATACCGTGGCTCTCAGGCCGCGGGCAGCAGTTCGGCCCGGCCGAACAACAGGGCGTACCCGCGCGGGAGTTGTCGCAGTACGCGGACCACAAGGTCGTTGTCCACCATCGACGCCACGACGCTCAGGACGGAGCTGACGTCCCAGCGGGCCGTCGCCGGAGTGGCCCCCTCGATCCGGGCGGCGACGTTGTCCACGAACTCGGCGGCCGTCAGCCGGCGGGTGGCGGGCACCTGGGAGGCGACGACCCGTGCCGCTTCCTCGGGGAGCCGGCGTGCCAGTTCGACGCGTTCGTCCCCGACGACATGGCCGCCGAGGGCGGAGAGCACGATGCGGGTGACCCGTTCCGCCTCCGCCTCGGTGGTGTACTGGCCGGATTCCCGCACGGCCTCGACCAGTTGGCTCCAGTTCGCTGTGCCCTGTGCCGGGCCCGCCGCCGGACCCTTTGTCGTCGCCCTGCCCATCGGTCTCGTCGTTGTGGTCCTCGCGCTCGTCGTCGTGGTCCTCGCGCTCGTCGTCGTGGTCCTCGCGCTCGTCGTTGTGGTCACGCGCTCTTCTCCTCCTCCGGTGTCGGGGTCAGGGCATGAGCAGCCCGCGCCCCGCGGGCGAACCCGCGGGGCGTTCGTTTCGGCGCGGCGGCCGTCAGCCGCCGAGCTCCTTGCGGTCGCCGCCGGCGATCTGGATCCGGCGCGGCTTCGCCTGTTCGGCCACCGGGATGCGCAGCGTCAGCACTCCGGCCTCGTACGAGGCGTCGATGCGCTCCGTGTCGAGGGTTTCGCCGAGGAAGAGCTGACGGGTGAAGGCGCCGGCGGGGCGCTCGGCGACGATCACGTCCGCGCCCTCGGGTGCGGGGGAACGGCGCTCGGCGCGTACGTTCAGCACATTCCGCTCGACGTCCAGGTCGATCGACTCCGGGTCGATGCCGGGGAGGTCGAAGTGGACGATGAGGTCGTCGCCGGCCTGGTAGGCGTCCATCGGCATGGGCGCGGGGCGGGCGGGGCCGAATGGCTGGCCGAAGACCTGCTGGGTGAGGCGGTCGAGTTCCCGGAACGGGTCGGTGCGCATGAGCATCACGGGTCACTCCTTCCGTGCGGTGCTGGGTGCGATGCCCTACGACTTCTTATATAACTCGGGAGAGGAAAGTTGACAAGCCCCGACTCATAATCACTCTCTGTACCTTTGCCGGCCCGCTCCGGCCTGCCCCGCCTCCCACCTCGGCAACCTTTCCCGTACCGGCTGCCACCTCCCCCTGACAGTTCCCCAACTCCTTTGCAGGGAAGGTCGGATGAGCCGCAACGCCAGTACCAGCAGCCGGAGTACCAGCAGCCGCAGTACCAGCACTCGCAGACGCTTCCTCATTACCACCGCGGGCACACTCGGCGCGGGGGCCCTCGGCACCCTGAGCCTCCCCGGTACCGCCAGTGCCACCAGTGCCGCCGCCGCGGCGACCGGCACCGTCTACATCGCCAGTGACTCCACCGCCCAGACGTACAACTCCCGCTTCTACCCCCAGGCCGGGTGGGGCCAGAAACTCTCCCCGTACTTCACCTCCAACATCACCGTCGCCAACCACGCCATCGGCGGGCGGAGCTCGCGGTCCTTCATCGAGCAGGGGCGGCTGGCCGCGATCCACCAGGTGATCAAGCCCGGCGACTACCTCTTCGTGCAGTTCGGGCACAACGACGCCACCGTGGGCAATCCGGAGCGGTACACGCCGCCCGCCGACTACAAGGAGTACCTGCGCGACGACTACATCCGGGCGACCCGGGCGCGGGGCGCGACTCCCGTCGTCGTGACGCCGGTGTCCCGGCGCTCCTACAACGCGTCCACCGGGAAGTTCAACGTCTCCTTCCCCGCGTACGTGGATGCGGCGAAGGCGGTCGCACGGGAGGAGGGCGCCCCGCTGATCGACCTCTCGGCGTCCAGCCGGACCTACCTCGACGGGGTCGGGATCGAGGGTTCCAAGGGGATCTTCCTGTGGCTGAACGCCGGGCAGTACCCGAACTTCCCCAACGGCGTCCAGGACAACACCCACTTCCAGGAGCGGGGCGCGGTCGAGATGGCCCGGCTGGTGTCGCGAGCCGTGGCGGGACTGGGGCTGCCGATCTCCGGTGAGGTGGTGCCGACGGCCGCGGGCTGAGGGCCGGGCACCGCGCGCCGAGGGTCGGGCCGGCGGTACGGGGGGGGCGGGCCGGCGGTACGGGGGGCGGGCCGGCGATACGGGGTGGGGGCCGGGCGGTACTGAGG
>NZ_JBQQCG010000095.1:0-45939 GCF_052245575.1 Streptomyces sp. 2A115
GGGGCTGGGCGCGCCCCGCGGCGGAGCCGCACATGTCAGAGCCCCGCGCCCCGTAAGGGGCGCGGGGAACTGCGCGACCAGCCCCCACCGGCCCGCGCACGCGGCGGAGCCGCACATCGACACAGCATCAGCGTTCTTCCAGCGGAGCGCTCAGCTCGGTGTCGTACCGCACCAGATGGCACAGTGCGGTCGTGTCGCCTGCCGCCAGGTCCGCCATCGCCTCCGGCAGTTCCTCGAAGGCGCACTCGCCCGTGATCAGGGCGTCGAAGGCGGGGTCGGCGAGCAGTTCGAGGGAGAGTCCGAGCCGGTCGGCGTACGTGCGGCGGGCGCTCCTGGCCGGGGAGACGGTCCCCACCTGACTGCTGCGTATGACCAGGCGGCGGGAGTGGAACGCCTCTCCGAGCGGCAGGCTGACGCGCCGGTCGCCGTACCAGCTCAGTTCGAGGACGGTGCCCTCCGGGGCGAGGAGTTCGAGGGCGCGGGCGAGCCCGGCCTCGGTGGCACTGGCGTGGACGACGAGGTCGCAGTCGCCGGCGGCGTCCGACGGGAGGGCGAAGCCGACGCCGAGGGCTTGTGCGATGTCAGCGCGCGCCGGGTTGGCGTCGACCAGCTGGACGCGGACGGCGGGGTAACGGGCGAGGAGCGCGGCGACACTGGCGCCGACCATCCCGGCGCCGACGACGGCGATCCGGTCGCCGAGCAGGGGTGCCGCGTCCCACAGAGCGTTGACGGCGGTCTCCACGGTCCCGGCGAGGACGGCGCGCGAGGCGGGCACATTCTCGGGGACCGGGGTCACGGCGCTCACCGGGACGACGTACCGGGTCTGGTGCGGATAGAGGCAGAAGACGGTCCGCCCGACGAGCTCCGACGGGCCCGCCTCCACCACTCCGACATTGAGGTAGCCGTACTTGACCGGCCCGGGGAAATCGCCCTCCTGGAAGGGCGCCCGCATGGCGGTCTGCTGACTCTCCGGCACGCCGCCACGGAAGACGAGCGTCTCGGTGCCCCGGCTCACCCCGGAGAAAAGTGTTCGCACCAGAACCTCGCCCTCGGCGGGTTCCGGGAGTTCGATGTCCCGTATCTCGGCACGGCCGGGAGAGCGGAGCCAGAAGGCGCGGGCGGAGCGGTCCATTCGGCGTCCTCCTGAGTGATCCCTGTGAACGGGCTGAGCAAATGGGCTGAACGATCGGGCGGCGAGCCACGTACCGACCTGTGCGAAGCCGCGCACAACGTACGCGGCAATGATCGAATCTGTCACCTGGCCGGAGGATGTGCGGTGGCCCTGAACAACACGTACGACGCGAGGCTCTTGCAGCAGGAGACGGCCGTGGGAGCGGGCGTGCAGCTGCTTTTGCTGACCGTGCTCGGCACGGCGATCGGCATGGGGCCCGCGGGCTGGCTGACGGGGCTGGCGTTCGCGCTCGCGACCTGGGCCGTGCTCTCACGCGCCCTGCACCGATCCCGGACTCGCTCCTTCGGCCCAGCGAACCAGGAGAACCGTGGGAAGTGGGGCCGGGCCACCCTCGTCGGCGGTGTGACGGCCCTGGTCGCGGACTCCTTCCAGAGCCCGCCGCCGATCACGGTCCTGGTCGCTCTCACGGCGGTCGCCCTGATCCTCGACGCGGTGGACGGCAAGGTCGCCCGCCGCACCGGCTCCTCGTCCGCGCTGGGCGCGCGCTTCGACATGGAGGTCGACGCGTTCCTCATCCTGGTGCTCAGCGTGTACGTCGCCACGTCCCTCGGCCCCTGGGTCCTCCTGATCGGCGGCATGCGCTACGCCTTCGTGGCGGCGGCCAAGGTCCTCCCCTGGCTGAACGGATCCCTGCCCCCGAGCACGGCCCGCAAGACGGTCGCGGCCCTACAGGGCGTCATGCTCCTGCTGGCAGGCTCGGGAGTCCTCCCCTACGCCCTGACGTTCGCGGTCGTCGCACTCGCGCTGGCGCTGCTGACGTGGTCGTTCGGGCGGGACATCGGGTGGCTCTGGCGGGTTCGGGATCGCGGGGAGACGGGCACCTCGCGCCGTCATGACTCCGGCCGGGAGTGTGCCGACGCCGAGGTGCCCCAGCTGCGGCACGCCTCAGGAGTGGGCGCCGCCCGGTGACGCGTTCACCACGTCACCGGCAGCTCGTCGACCCCGTGGACCGATCCGTCGTGCTTGAACGGATCCGGTCCGGTTCGGTGGCCAGGTGCAGCGTGGGGATGCGTCGGTAGAAGGTGCCGTGGACGACCTGGAATTCCTCTGTCGTCTCCGCCGTCACTTCCGCCGTCATTCCTTCGCGCCGATCGCCTCGACCGGCCTGATCCTGAGCAGCAGCCGCGTCGGCACCATCGTGCCCGCGGCCGCCAGGACCGCCGTCGCACCCGCGATCGCCAGATAGCCGAGACCGGGTACGGCCGGCACCGGCGAACCGCTCAACGCCAGGGACACGAGGATCAGCGGGAACACGGACAGCAGCGTCCCGATCCCCACCCCGGCCGCGATGACGACGACGCTTTCCCGGCGCATCATGCCCACGACCTGACCGCGGTCCGTACCGGACAACCGCAGCAGCGCGAACTCCCGTCGCCGTGCGGCGGTACTCATCGCCAGCGTGTTGACGACGGTGATCGCCGTGTACGCGATGATCAGGCCGACCACGAGGTAGTTGACCCAGGCGTTCGCCCGCTGTTCCGTCAGCTGGTCGTCGACGGCGAGCCCGTCCCGGAGCACGGTGCCCGGGTAGGCCGCCGCCACGTCGGCGAGGGCCTCGGGGAGACCGGATGCCGAGGGGTCGGAGCGTACGAGTACGGACTCGTCGACCTTCCTGGTGGTGTGAGCGAGCAGCAGATCGTGCTCCATGGTCAGGTCGGCGAACCCGAAGCCGCGTTCGTAGACGGCGACGACCTTCCCACGGAACGGAGTGCCGTCGCCCAGGTGCAGACGGGCCGTGTCGCCGACGCCGAGACCGAGCCAGGATGCCGCGGTGGTGCTGATCGCCACGGTGGTGGGCGACAGTGCCGCCAAGTCCCCTTCGCGCGGCCGCAGATCGAGGGCCGTACCGAGCGCCTCGGGATCCACGCCCTGCGCACCGAGCGATACGGACTCCTCAGCGCCCAGCAGCTTGCCCACCGCGACGACCTTGGACTTCACGAGTCCGGTGGCCGACTCCACCTGCTTCATCTCCCTGACCTTCTCGGCCACTTCGGGTGACACCCCGTTCGGCGCCGTGAGGACGTGGTCGGCGACCAGGCCGGCCCGCAGCTGGTCGGCGGACTCCCTGAGCCCGGTGGTCTGGGCGAAGACCACGGTCGACGCGAAGGAGACGGCGAGCACCAGAGGGATGATCGCGCCGGCCAGTCTGCCCACGTTGGCCCGGGTGTTGGCGGCCGCCAGATAACCGGTGACGCCGGTCCTGTCCAGCAGTGGACCGAGGAGGCGTACGGCGGCGCGGGCGACCAGCGGACCGAGGACCGCGACGGCGATCACGAGAACGAGTACGAGGGAGTTGGCGAGCCCGACCAGGGTGAAGAAGTCGGCGTCCTGCGCGAGGCCGGTGACGAAGATGCCCGCCGCCAGGACCAGCAGTACACCGCCGGTGATCCTGCGTCCGCGGCCGAGCCCGGGCGACTCCACGGCGGCCTCGCCCAGGGCTTCCGTCGGTCGAATCCTGGTCGCGCGCCGGGAGGCGGACAGGACCGCGAGCAGGGCGGTCAGGACGGTCACGAGCACCGCCGCGAGGAAGGGCAGGGGGCTGAGGGCGAGCCCGAAGTCGGACGGCACGATGCCCTGTCCGGCGAACCGGTCGCGGAGCCAGTACACCAGGACCAGGCCCACCGGGCAGCCGAGTACTCCGGCGAGCAGGCCCGTCACAGCGGCCTCCGAGGCCACCATCCGCCGGATCTGGCCGGGTGTGGTGCCGATCGCGCGCAGCAGGGCGATCTCCCGGCGGCGGTGCCGGATGGACAGGGACGTCGTGGCGAACAGGACGAAGACGGCGATGAGCAGGACGTTGCCGCCGACCGCGGCCGCCAGCACCACGAGATTCGACCCGCTGATGGTGACGTCGAGGAACTCCGCGCGTCCGCGCCCCTCGCCCGTGTGCACGGCGAGGCGGTCGTCGTGGAGGGCGGCCTCGATGTCGTCGGCCAGTCGCTGGGGTGAGGTGCCGGGGTCGGCGAGCACCCCGAAGGCATATATGGAGGGCGCCAGTTGACGCATGGAGGCATCCGGCAGGTACGCCACCGACTGGCGTGGGGCCCGGTCGTCCTTCAGCGCGACGAGTCCGGCGACCTTGAAGGTGCGGGGCACGGATGTGGTCATCAGGCGGACCTCGTCGCCGGGGCGGACACCCGCCCGTCCCGCGATGTCCGTGTCCAGGGCGACCTCTCCGGCCGCGCGCGGTGCGTGGCCGGCGGTCAGGCGGAAGTCGCCGAGGCGGAGGCTCGACCAGTTGTGCGCCTCGGGTGCCGCGCCGTGCCGCCCGGCCACCGGCTGCCCGTTCCCGTTCCCGTTCCCCTCCCCAGTCCCGGTCACCAGCCGCACCGGCGCTCCCACGTCCATGATCACCGACTTCACGCCGTCGACGCCGGTGATCCGGTCGGCCACCGAGGCTCGTAGGGGTACGCGCTCGGGGAGCGGCTGCGACTCCTTGAGGGTGGACCCGTCCAGGTCCTCGAGGGTCAGTTCCACCTCCTGCCTGCCGGTGACGACGACGTCGGACGCCGCGTAACGCTCGGGGGAAGAGCCGGCCCGTATGCCCGACTCCAGGAGGACGCCACAGGCGCTGAGGACGGCGGCGCCCAGCAGCAACGCGACGAACGTGCCGACGAAACCGCCCCTGCGGGCCTTGAGCGTCAGCAGCGCGAGACTCAGCATCAGGCGGTCCTCCGCAGGCCGGACAGCACGTCCGCGACGCGGTCCGCGCTCGGTGTGATCATCTCGTCGACGATGCGTCCGGCGCTGAGGAAGACCGCGTGGTCGGTGTGCGCGGCGGCCACGGGGTCGTGCGTGACCATGACCACCGTCTGGTGCAGGTCGGTGACCGCCTGCCGCAGCAGGCCCAGGATGTCCCGGGCGGTCTCCGGATCGAGGGCCCCGGTCGGTTCGTCGGCGAAGATCACCTCGGGCCGGGTGACCAGGGCGCGCGCGATCGCCACGCGCTGCTGCTGGCCGCCGGACAACTGGGCGGGAAAGCGGGAGAGGCGCTCGCCCAGGCCGATGGTGGTCAGGATGTGATCGAGCCGGCCCGCGTCGGCCTGCTTGCCGGCCAGCCGCAGGGGCAGCGTGATGTTCTGCTCCACGGTGAGGGAGGGGAGGAGGTTGAACGCCTGGAAGACGAAGCCGATGCGGGTGCGCCGCAACTCCGTCAGCCGTCGCTCTCCGAGGGCCGACAGGTCCTGCGCACCGAGGCGGACCTCCCCCGAGGTGGGCCTGTCGAGTCCGGCCGCGCAGTGCAGAAACGTACTCTTTCCCGAGCCCGAGGGGCCCATCACCGCCGTGAACGTGCCGGCCTCGATGCCCGCGCTGACCTTGTCCAGCGCCAGGACGGCTGTCGGGCCCTCGCCGAACTGCTTGGTCACGTCCGTCAGTTGCACCGCGTACCGGCCCTTGCCGACGGACACGTCCGGTTGTTGGCCCCAGGACCGCACCATGACTCTCGACTCCTCGACACCTCGTACGGCTTTCCGTGAGTGGAATTCCGTGGTGCCTCAAGTGCATCGGCGACAGCGGGCCGTGGCCTCGGCCGCACAGTCGAACCCTCATGTCCGTCCGCCGGGCGAGATCCCGGGAGGTCTCCGTCGTACGGGGGAGAGGGGAGCGCCCGTGAGCCTTCGCGCGCGGCGGGCTCCTCCGCCCTACGGAGGATGACTTCACGGTGGAGACGGCCGCGCTCTTTCAACCCCAAGGGAGATCAACGGGCTTGGCGGTCCGTCTAACGTAGGAACCATGGACCGGATGGACTCGTTCGCGGGGCGCCGCATACCCCGGGCCGTGACCGACGCGGGTCTGGCCCTGCTGCTCATCGCCGGTTGTCTGGCCCTGCGCGCGACGATGCCGGTCAACGGGCCCGAACTGCGCGATCCGGACGCCCGTTGGGGCATGCTCGTCCTGCTGTTCGCGCTGCCGATGGCCGTCCACCGACACTTTCCGCTGTCCGCCCTGCTGGTGACGTCGGTGACCGCGAGCGTGCTCCAGGGACTCCGCTACATTCCGCAGCTCTCCGGTTCCGACGGCACCTCCATCGGTCCCACCTACCTGGGCGTGGCCACGGCCGTGTTCCTCACCGCCGTACGCGGCACTCCCAGGACCGCCACCGTGGTGGTGACCGTGGTCGTCCCGGCCGCGTCCGTCACCGAAGCGGTACTCGCCTCGGCCGGACACCGGATCACCACGCTGTTGACCGAGGCGGTGGTCCTGGTCGCCGCGTGGGCCCTGGGCCGTCTCACGCGGGCCCGTACCGCCATTCAGAACCAGGCGCTGGAGCGGGCCGCCGCGCTCGAACGCGAACAGGCCGCCAACGCGCGCGCGGCCGTCATGGAGGAGCGGACCCGTATCGCCCGCGAACTCCACGACATCGTCGCGCACAACGTCAGCCTGATGGTCGTCCAGACCATCGCCGCCGACCGGGTCCAGGACCGCGACGGCGAGAAGGCCCACGAACTGCACGGCACCATCGAGGAGACCGGCCGGGCCACGGTCACCGAACTGCGCCAGATGCTGGACGTCCTGCGTACCGACGAGGAGGCGGAGACCGACCCGAGCAAGGTGCCGCCCCAGCCCACCATCGAGGCCATCCCCGCGCTCGTGGACTCCGTGCGCGCCGCCGGTCTCCACGTGGACTTCAGCACCACGGGCTCCCCCGCCGAGCTGCCCGCGGGCTCACACCTCACCGTCTACCGGGTCGTACAGGAAGCCCTCACCAACACGCTCAAGCACGCCGGCCACACCCGTACCGCCCTTACCGTCGCCTGGGAGCCGGACCGCCACCGGCTCACGGTCCGGCTCTGCGACGACGGCCCACGGACGGACGAGGAGACGCAGCGGCCCCCGGCCCTGTCGAAGGGTTCGGGCCACGGCCTGGTCGGCATGCGGGAACGCATCGGCGCCGTGGGCGGCACCCTCCACACCGGCACCCGCCCCGGCGGCGGCTACTGCGTCCACGCCGTCGTCCCCGTCCCCGCACCGGACTCGCATCCCGCATCCGACTCCCACCACGCACAACCCTCAGACCACGCACGTCCCTGACAACCACCACCCCTGACAACCACCATCCCTGGCAACCACCACCCGTGACACCACGAAGGGCACCCCCTCATGCAGGCCATCCGCGTCCTGCTGGTCGATGACCAGCCCATGATCCGGACGGGATTCCGGCTCATCCTCGAGGCCGAACCGGACATCACGGTCGTCGGTGAGGCATCGGACGGCGTCACCGCCGTCGAGAGCGCCAAGGCCCTGAGCCCCGACATCGTCCTGATGGACATCCGCATGCCGAACATGGACGGCGTGGAGGCCACCCGCCGCATAGTGGAGGCGGGCTCACCGAGCCGGATCGTCATCCTGACCACCTTCGACCTGGACGCACACGTCGTGGACGCCCTGCGCGCCGGAGCCAGCGGCTTCCTCGTCAAGGACGGCCCCGCCGACTCCCTGGTGGGCGCCATCCGTACGGTCGCCTCCGGCGAGGCCGTGCTCTCACCCCGAGTCACCCACCGCCTCCTCGACCGCTTCGCCCACCTCGCCGACCCCACGACACCGACCGTGCCGTCCCGCCTCGACGCCCTCACCAGCCGTGAACTCGACGTCCTGCGCGCCCTCACCCGCGGCCTGTCCAACGTGGAGATCGCCCTCGAACTCGGCGTGGGAGAAAGCACGGTCAAGACGCACGTCGCGCACATCCTCGAGAAGTACCAGCTCCGCGACAGGGTGCAGGCCGTGATCCTGGCGTACGACAGCGGCCTGGTGGTGCCGCGCAGCACGCGCTAGCGCTCCGCTTGGAGAACGGTGATGAACTGCGGGTCGGTGGGGGCCGGTCGCGCAGTTCCCCGCGCCCCTGGCGGGGCGCGGTCCGCACCGAACTTCACCAAGGCCGCTCAGCTCAGCTCGCCCCAGCTATCCGCAGTTGCTCGGGGCGGGCGGGCGCGATGATGGTGGGAGCGCATCCGGGCGGTACGAGGCTGTCCGCTCCGAGTACTTGGCAGCGCTCCAGTCCATGCCGTGACCACAGCGCGGCCGTCCACGCACAGAGCAGCGCGTCGATGAGGTCTTCCCGATGCTTGTAGTCGACCGACCGCTGAGGTGAGGGCTCGTCGAGGAGTCGACGGGACACCGGGTGGGAGGCGAGCAGGAGGGCCGGATCGGCGGTGGCCAGGCCCGCCACACGCGCGATCAGTCCGTCGCACGCCTCCGCCCGCACCGCTCGCCACTGGGCCGTCGGCACTCGCGCCGGGCGGCGCTTGTACGTGGGACGTTCCTGGTCGTAGCCCAGCTCGCAAGCTCCGACCAAGGTCGTGTACGGATAGCACTCGGAGAAGACCAGCCCGCCCGTCGGCGGCCCGGTCCTGCCGTCGTCGTAGGCCCAGCCGGACTCCTGCAGCAACTGCCTCAACAGCACTCCGGCCCGGCGGGGAGAGCCCTGGTTGGTGCTGTTCGCGCTCACCTTCCAACGGCCGTAGCGCTGACCGACCTCCCGCTCGCACGGCCGCTGGCCCGCTGGATTGTCAACGACCAGCGGCGCGTCGACAAAGGCCAGGGTCGCGCCGTCGACGGCTGTCTTGGCAAGCCACGCCATCGTCTCTTCCACCCCGCAGGTCCACCCGCAGTCGATCACCACGCCGCGACCGTCGATGGCGGCCACACCGGTCTCGTTGGGCTTGACGCGGGCTCCGCCCTGCGCCCCGCCCTGGGCCCAGGCGAGGTCGATGCCGATGAACCGCTCTATTCCCATGGGTCGGTAGTACCAGAGAACTGGCCACTGGGCGCGGCACGGTCCTCTTCTTCGCTGATCAGCAGGGAAGGGCGGTGGCACCAGAGGCGTTCACCCTTCCTCAGCCGTGGAGCACCTTCTGTCCTCAGCCCGTTCCTCGTGGTGCCACGCAGGTACGCGGCGTAAAGATCCACACGCCCTTGGTATGGGTAGCCCCGAGAACCCGTCCGGTCTCCCGCAACCACGGATAACGGCTCTGGAGCTCGGCATAGTTGTCGTTGGTGACGATCACCGCATCCGATTCATCCGCGATGGCAACGATGAGAGCATCACCCTTCCCCTCAGTTCCGGCCGGCGGTTGGATGATGTCCCCCTTACTGAGTGCGGCACCGACCTGGTCTCGCTCCTCCTCGGAGATCTTGTGCCTGAAGCTGGCGTCCACGACCAGATGTATTTCGGCGTCGGGATATTTCTTCGCGAGTGCCTCACGCGCCGCTGTGAGCTGGGCGAAACTCGGGCGGTCATCTGCCTCGTACACGCCGACTCGGGTGGGTGAGCGGCCGATCCAGGCCAGATTGGAGCCGTCGACCACCAGGGTGTGCACATCATCACCCTGCTCGGAGCTTCCGACGCGTGAGCGGGGAGTGGCTGACTGTGTCCGGTCTCCCGCACCTTTGGCCAACAGCAGCGGGGATGGCGCGGGGCTCGCCATAAGAAGATCGTCGAGTTCCTTGCGTACCTCCGGGGTCGGGCCTCCGGAACCGAAGCTCTTCACCTCCTCGTCGACGACGACCTCGCCGGTGTGTTCCAGCGTGGCCTTGACATGCAGCAGGCCGTCGGAGTCATAGGTGTACTCCAGGTCGAACCGAGACTTCTCCCGCACCCGGGGTACCGGGTAGTGCAGCGTCAGCTCGGTGAGCTGGACGTTGTCGGAGTCGGACAACTCCTTGTCCGGGTCTCCCTCCCAGATCTCCACTGTGAGCTTTCGCTCGTGGTCGCGGGTGGGCGTGTAGCTCTTTCGCTCGCTCCATGGCAACGGCGAGTTGCGGGGGATGATCTCGCTGAACTGCCTGCGCTTGTCAGCGCCCTTGACCACCGTCCCGAGTGCATGGCTGTTGGCGACCTGGATGACACCGGAGGTCTCCTTTGCCAGGACGGCCGCGGCAATCGCGGCGCCACGGCCCACCGCCGTCATCGGATCGCACAGCTGCGTGGGCACGGGCTCCATCTGGAGGGCCTCCGCCACTGCGGCACGCACGCTCGGAATTTGGCTGGAACCTCCGATCATGAGGACGTCATCCACGTCGAGCGGAGCCATGTGCAGGTCCCTGAGGCACTCCTCGACCGGAGCCAGAGCGCGGTCGACGAGATCAGCGATCGCTTCCTCCAACTCTTCCTGGAAGATCTCCACCTCCCTTCCGTCGGGGGTCATGATCTTCACGGAGGGTTGGGAGGACAGCATGATCTTGTTGCGCTCGACATCCAGACGGAACTGGCGCTCCTGCGCCGGGGTCCACTCACGCCGCGCCGGTGCCCTGTCCAACACCAGCTTGCGCAGTCGTCGGTCGATCTCAAGTCCACCGAGCTCCGTCACACCGCGCGACGCGCGCTCTTCGAAGAACCCGTCTTCGTAGTCGAGCACCGTGACGTCGATCGTTCCGCCGCCCCAGTCGAAGACGAGGATCTGCGTGTCCTCGCGCAAGTCGTGCACGTACGAAATGGCGGCAGCCGTTGGCTCGTTGAGCAGAGCTTGGACCTCGATCCCGGCAAATCGCGCGGCCGCACGCGTCCGGTACCGAGCCGCACCGGTGGCGTTCGCGGGCACGGTGATCACGGCACGGTCGATTTCGGTGAGGTTCTGCCGAGCACCTTCCTTCATGGCGGTGAACACGCCGGCGGCAACGGTTGTGGCCGCGAAGCGTCGCCCCTGCACATTCACGTACTCATCACTCTTGAGGAGACGCTTGCAGGCCTCGGCGGCCTCCTCCGAACGGAGCTTCGCCTCCCAGCCGAAGAGCGGGCCTCGACGCAACGTGCTCATCCCGACAACTGACGGAAAGAGCAGGTCGAAGCCGGGTCGACGCCAGTCGGCGTCGAGGTGATGCGCGTCGAGCGGCAAGACCTCCACATCGTCGCCCTGCCACTGGGCAACGACGGAGTTGGTGGTACCGAAGTCGATTCCCGTCGCGGTCATGCCTTCTCCTCCCCCTGGGACGCGCCATGGGCCTCGGAGCTCGCGCGCTTCACCGTGGCAGGCACACGACGCAGCTGTCCGGAAAGGATCAGCTTGCCCGTAGCCTGATCCACATAGGCGGGGCGTACGACCTCGAAGCCGTCGCCTTCACCCTCGACGACGACGAAGAATTCCTGTTCGTCTGTCGTCTCGACGACGCGAACGCCGAGTCCGAGCAGCGCCGTTCGCACAGATACTTGCCATTTCAGCGTGCTCATCCTGTTACCCGAGCCCCGAGCCTCGAGATCGCTCTCCACCATCCGGGCCAAGTGCTCTTCCCGGGTCCGAAACGCCTCGAGCACGCCTTGCCGCAGAGCGGCCAGGACCTCTCCCTGCTTGGGTCGTTCCTCGTCGGGAATGGCCTCGAGTAGTCGCTGAGCGCTCGCGGAGAAGCGCTTCAGGAGGTCGGCGGGATTCAGCAGTTCGTCGGGCTGGTACATGAGGAGTTCGGGTGCAATGGATCTGCTTTTCGCCCCACGTCCGCGAAGGCTCTGCGGATCGGACTCGTTCGTCCAGTGCTTGGGCTTGCTCATGTTGCCGTCCTGTGCTGATGATCCGGGCGCCGTGGCGCGTTGAGAAGGGTGGGAAGCAGGTCGGTGACCGCTCGGCGACGTACGGCGTCGAGGTCGGCGGGGTCTTCAGGAGCCGTCTGCCGGGGCATGGGCTCGACCGGCGGCACCAGAGTGACGGGCGGCACGCTGGGAAGCTCGAAGACGTCCGCGTCCAGCGGCAGGACGAAGAAGCCGGACCAGTCCTCGGCCTGGGCGGCTTGCTGGATGCGGCGCATGGCCCGGTTGAGACGGGCGGCCTCCTCGCGGTCGTCGGCGTACTCACGCCTGAGATCGCGATACCGCTGCCTCCAGACATCGGACCTGTTGGGCAGCCCGAGTTCAAGGTAGGGGTTGGAAGGGTGTGGCCGATCGTTGCGCGGGATGCCACGACGCCGCTTGATCAGTTCCAGGTTGGCTTCGGCTCGCGGGTGGTGGTCGGCGATGCTTGTGAGCGCGATCAGCGCGCTGTCCAGGTCACCGTCGAGGAGCGCCAGGTATGCGCGCATGTTCCAGGCCTCGTCGTGCTGTCGCCGATCGCCCTCCTCGTACGCGGCGAGCTTGTCTGTCTGGGCCCGGGCCTTCTTGAAGTCGCCCGCACAGATGACGTCGTAGGCGTAGCGCAGCGCCGCCAGCGCGTGGAAGTCACTCCGTCCGGGACTCACTGCCGCCTTGGGCTCCCAGAGTGCCGACATCAACCGCCACAGGCCACGGTCGGCAAGGACATCCGGGTCCCAGTTCCCGGTGAGAGCTCCGTCCTGAATACGACGCAGTCTCAGAACGAGGGGGCGCGGCAGGAAGTACTCAAGTTCTTTGAGCACGCTCGTATCCCCATCGGCGGCACACTGCAGGAGGTCATACCTGCTGCCCTCCTCCCACTCAATGTCCTCTCCATTGAGAAACTGCCGTCGTTGTACCGCGTCCTTCCAACCGATCGTGACAGCAGTGCGCGGATCCACCTGCTCGGGCGACAGCCGGGCCAGCAAGTAGTGCCGGTCATGCTCGGCGGACCGTAGATGCCAGGGTTCGCCGTCCCACGTGACCACGCCCGCGTCGATCAAGTCGTCGACGACCCCCAGGGGCATCCACGGCAGCGTCCGAGCGCACAGAGCCGACGGGAGCCCGTCGAGTTCTCCGTTGAGGATGGCGTACTGCACCGCGAAGGCGCCGGACGCGTCCTCGCTCACGGAGGGGCGGGCGTCCTGTTCGAGAATCGTCGCACCGGAGCCCATCAGGTGATCGAGCCACTGCTGGCCGGACGGTGTGAGCCACGGCAGTCCTGCCTCGTGGATCACGGTCATCGCTGCCACGGTGTGGCTCGGTTCCGCGACCTCCAACACCGCGCGCACCGCGGAGGGCAGTTGCGGGCCGGGGTCGCCGTCGAGGCACTGCTGCAGGGTCCGCAGCGCCCAGTCGGGCACGGCCCGTTCCCCGCACTCGGCGTCGAGAAGGTCGTTCAGCAGCAGTTCCACGCGCCGCACTGCCTCCGCGCCGAACACGCCGGCCCTGCGCCACCTGCGCAGCGCGAATCCGTCCGGGTCGCCGCCGTCTGCCACGGGTTCGGACGGCTTGCTCCGACGTGCACGACGCCTCTCGCGCCATGCCTCGACCATCTCCGCCCGCGACATCGACGCGCCCAGCGCCTGCCCTGGGATCAAGCCCTTCTCATCTGTCATCTGCCCTCACACCGTTCGCCCATGGCGCTGTCCATGGCGCACGTCGTCTGCCCGCGCTCGTGGTCGCCTGTGAACCAGTTGGGTTCATCGGGCAGAGTCCTCGTCGGTCGCCACATCCGTGATGTGGCGCGCGCCGGGTCCGGCCCAGCCTGCGCCGTCCCGCCAAGCCAGCCCCACGCTGAACGCGCGGTCGGCGACCTCGACGGTCCAGGGCTCGGCCGGTGCCTCGCGGAGGACGATGACGAGGTACTCGGCCTGCCCGCCGGGATGGAGGCACGCGGCTTCCAACAGGTGCAACGCCGCTTCTCGGATCTGTGCGTAGGTGTGTGCGCCCTCGCCCAGCACCTCGAAGAGCGTCATGCCTTCAGAGCCGAGGCTCCACGCGTCGACGTGGTCGCTGTCCCCCACGTCCGAGGAACGCTCGTAGAGATCGGCCAGCAAGCGGTGACGCAGACTTTCGTGGCTGCGATCCGCGCGCGCCGCACGTTCGCGTACGGCGACCGCACCGGACAGGCCGGAACCGCTCTCCGTCTCCCTTCCCACAGTGAGGGCCTCGCCTTCGGCGGTGATTGCCGGCATGCCTGTCCCTTCGGGCTGGGGGCCGTCCGCCTCCTGGATGGCGAAGCCCCGGTAGATCTCGGATCCGGATTTGCGGACCTTCATCAGGACCCGGCCGTCGGACCGGAGCGACCACTGGCAGCGCTCCCCATCGATGACAAGGCGCTCCCCCACCCTCTCGATCCGCCCGTTGCTCAGGTCGGCAGACAGCTCCTCGCGGAGCTGCCTCAGAAACTCCTCGTCCGGAAGGTCCCGGAAATGACTCACCCGCTCGTATCCGACGCAAGCGCTGACGGTGACGTGCAAGGTGCCGGTGGACAGGTTCCGCATCGCTGCGTCATCGACGAGATCGGCGCCGTCTTCGGCCGCCGACGGCGTGAGAGCCGACCTCCGTCCGGCCCGCGCCTCCTGCCCGACGCGGGAGGGGATCCCGGCCGCGAACTGGGCGTAGCTGCGTTCGGGATGGCCACTCGCGTACGCGGTCACGGCGCCCGCCTCAGCGTCAAGTGCAATCCGGTAGCCGTCCAGGTCGAGGAACCACCCGTCCGCGGAACGCAGATGTCGTCCCCTGGTCAGGAACGGTGTGAGCGTCGCATGCAGTTCCACGGCCGCCTCACCCAGGCCGCCCCTGTGGCGGGCGACGAACGAGCCACAGGCAGCAGAGCTGATGCGGATGTCGGCGATGCGCTCTGATGAGAGCTCCAACCGTGCCCCGGTTTCGGCGTCCTTGGGTGCGCGCAGGTATCCACCTTTGCCGAGAGGCGCTGGTTCCGCGGTGCGGAAGCCTCCGCATCCCGGCTGCCTGCACCATCCGTCCGGTTGCCGCGTCTCGTTGTCGCACCGCGTGCCGTCCGCCCGGTAACGGGTGCACAGGCCGGGTCCGCCGTGCGGTGTCTTCCTTCTGCTCACCTGTGCCATGAACTGCTTCGGTGTGGGAACGGCGTTCACCGGCCCGCCGATCCACCGGGGCAGGGGCTGATCGTGGACGACCGTCAGCGACTGCATGCACCGGGTCAGTGCCACGTACAGGCTGCGCAGCCCCGCGGCGTCGTCCCCTACGATCGCGGACGGTTCGACCACGACAACGTGGTCGAACTCAAGGCCCTTGGCCTCATCGGCCGTGAGGACCGCCACCGAGTCGTACTCCGTGACCGCAGCGGCGACGGTTTCCCGCCAGGATGCTTCCTCCGGGACGATCACCGCGGTGGTCCGGCCCGCCGCCGCGCCGTCGGCGCCTGCGGCGAGGTTCCTGGCGCGCTCGGCGGCGCGCTCCGCGGGGCCGGCGCCCTCCGACACGATCACCTCTACGCCGGTGCGCCGGACGGAGTCGGGAATGGCGATGCCGGGTGCGCAGTGCCCTCCGAGGGGGCGGACGAAGTCCATGACCTCACCGGGTACGCGGAATCCGGTCAACAGCTCCGCCACTCGCCAACCGTCCCTGCCGGTGAGCGTCGCGCCGAGCTGTTCCCAGTCCTGGTACGGGAAGGAACCGGTCGCCTGAGCGAGATCTCCGAGGATGGTCATGGAACCGCCGGGACAACGGCGGGCGAGAGAGCGCGCCTGCATCGGGGTGATGTCCTGGGCCTCGTCGACGACGACGTGACCATAGATCCGCTCGGGCCGCCCGGACAGGATGTGTTCGAGCTCGTCAAGGCAGACGAGGTCGTCGAGACTGGGCTCGCGTGCAGATCCGGGGCGTCCGGCGCTCTCGTGGTGCGCGAGGAGTACTGATTGCTCCTCGGGAGTCAGGATGCCGTTCGCCGCCGCCGCCATCGTGACACCGCTGGAGAAGAGTCTCCGCAGCACGTCACGGGTCGACAACTCCGGGGCTATTCGGCGCAGCAGTCGTGTGACAGGGCGCAGTTGACGTATCTCGGCGAAGTAGTCGGTGTCGGCGGGGCCGGGCAAGAGCCCGGTGTACGTCTGGGTGAGGTGCTGTACGACCCGCTGGGCGCAGCGCTCCTGCCGCACACGGTAGGGGCTCTCCCCGGCGAGGGCCGCACCTGCGATCTCCGCGATCTCCGTGACGGGCACGACCACCTCGCGGCGGCGGAGCTCGAAGGTGAACACCGGACCGCCGACGAGTGTTTCGAGTCGCTCGGCGGTGCTTGTCGTCTGGTTGTCGACGGCCCGCTTCAGGACAGAGCTCATGCGTGCGTCCGACTTGAGGACGGCGACCCGGTGCGGGTCTCGCCGCGCACCGCCCCCCGACCACAGCGCGGGCAGTTCGAGCATGGTCACGCCGCTGCTGCCCAGTTCGACCAGGGTCGTCCCCACATAGTCCAGGAACCCTCGGTTCGGGCCCACCACCAGCACATCGTCGGCGGCCATGTGCTTGTTGTCGAGGAGCCAGCTCACACGGTGCATGCCCACCGCCGTCTTTCCGGTGCCGGGGCCTCCCTGGACGATCAATACTCCGCTCGGCTGCTCGGTGACGAGCCGGAGCTGATCGCGCTGGATCGTCTCGACAATGTCGTGCATGGCGCCGTCGCGAGCACGGTCGAGCTCGTCGAGGAGCGGGTCTCGCCACTCCTGCTCTTCGAGCACGGCGTTCTGCCCTGTGCCGTCGACCTCATCTTCGGCGACCTGCGGAACCGACCCGTTCCCCCGTTCCTCCTGAGCGGCGCCGACCTGTCCGCCGCCACCGGTTCCGTGCAGGTTGAAAAAGCGCCTGACGACACGCTCGTCGCAGACGATCTGACGCAACAGGCGCACATCACCGGGCTCCTGCTCACTCGTCAGCCGCCATCGAACCGCAGCCGGGGCACTCCATGAGATGACGGCGGGGTTGCGGTCGGAATCGAGCACCGATCGGCGTCCGATGTAGAACGTCTCGGGACCAGCTCCGTCTTCGACGTCCGCCCGCATGAACACCAGGGCGTTCTTGCCGAGGTCCAGGCTGTCAAGCTCGCGTTGCCAGGTCCGGTTGGCGTCGATCGCGTCCTTGCCGCTGGCGGAGGCCGCCACACTCTTGAGTTCGGTGGCCTCCCGTCTGGTGCGCTCCAGACTGCGATACGCGTGGTCGACCGCCCGCTGTTCCACGGCAAGCACGTCCGCTCGTCGCGTGCGCTTCGACATGCTCTCTGCTCTGCCCCTTCTGGTCAGGGATGTGCTCGTACCGGCTCGGGACAGGACATCAGAGTTCGGCTAATCCTTTGACATTGCCGAAGTGAGTCTAGTTGTGGTGATGTCCATCACGTCACGAGCTGTCACACCCTTGGCACATGTACAGGTTCGCTGCGCAACTCACCCGACCTTCTTCCACTCCTGGCAGCCGTTGGTCTTGAAGTACTCGCCCTTGTTGAGGGTCACGCGACCGGTTCCCTCCAGGTTGTTGTTGGCGATGATCGACTCGAACTCGCCGCTGGCGTCCTTGGCCCGCTCCCAGTAGCAGCCGAACGCGTCTTCCGGACCGGCCGTCTTGTACGTCCCGGCCTTGATGTCCTCCCCCACCAGGTACTCCCCGTCCCCGGCGAAGCTCGCGACCGGCCCGGGGTCTTCGGCGGCCTCGGCCTTCTTCGGCTTGGCCGTCACGGTCTCGGTCTCGGTGACCGTCGGCGCGGGCTCCGCCTCGGCGTCGGCCGTCTCGGTGACGGTCACCTCGGGCCGAGGCGTCGCCTTGCCCGCGGCGTCGGACGTGTCGTCCGATCCGCTGTCACCGCTCGCGCCGATGCCCGAGCCGACGAGCAGGGCGACGAGGGCGACCGCGCCGTGGGTGATCCAGGCCTTGCGGCGGGTGGGGCTCTTGGCGGTGGGCGGAGCAGGCGGCGTTCCCGGTCCCCAACTACTGGGCGGAACGTGGCCTTGGTACGGGTCGGGCGTCGGGGTGTTCATCTCGGTTACTCCAGGTCAGACGTGGGCCGGATGCGGTGGGTGCGGGCCGGCCGATGGGACCGGCCGGCTTGGGACAGCGACAAGGGATCCCGGAGGCGAGGTCGAGACTCACCCACCGGAAGCATTTTCAGAGAAGCACATACATGAAAGCATCGTCAAACACGCTGACAGATTTGACGAGCGTTGTAGGGTGTTTACTGTTCGCCACCCAAAGGTCCAGGAGCGCCATGCCCCAGCCATCCGCCCACGTGACGGCCGCCGAGATTTCCCGCATCGCGGGGGTCACGCGCGCCACGGTCAGCAACTGGCGCCGTCGGCACGACGACTTCCCGGCCCCTTCCGGCGGCACGGAGAGCAGCCCGCTGTACGACCTGGAAGCGGTACGCGCCTGGCTCGCCTCGCGCGGCCAGACCTCCGCCGCCAACCCGACGGAGGAGCTACGTACGACGCTGCGTCTGCACCCTCCGGGCAGCGGCGGCACGGCCAAACTGCTCCCCCTGGTGCTAGCCGCGGCCCGCCGCACCCCGGACGAGCTGACAGCACTCATGGAACTGCCGGACGCCGGCCTCATCTCCCGCGCGGACAGCGCGGCGGCGGACCTCGCCGACACGGTTCCGGGCGCGGAGGCCGTCCACTTCACGACAGCCGACAGCCCGGCACTGCGCGCCCTGCTCCTCTGCGTACGCGACGAGGGCGGCCAGGCCGCGCTCGGTGTGCTGGCAGAGCGGGAGTTGGAGGACAGCGCGGCGAGTGGCACCTACCAGACGCCGGGCCCCCTGGCAGACCTGGCCGCACGCCTCATCCCCGGCAACCCGGCAAGCGTCTTCGACCCGGCCTGCGGAAGCGGCACGCTCCTCGCGGCTGCCGCCCGGCTCGGGGCGAGCGAGCTGTACGGCCAGGACACGCTGCCCGTGCAGGCCCAGCGCAGCGCGGTGAGCCTGATGCTGGCGGTGCCGGACGGGACGGTCACCATCCGCGCGGGCGACAGCCTCCGCGCCGACGCCTTCCCCGACCTCACCGCCGACGCCGTACTCTGCAACCCGCCCTACGGTGACCGCGATTGGGGCCATGACGAGCTGGCGTACGACCCGCGCTGGGCGTATGGCGTCCCGGCCCGAGCCGAGTCGGAACTGGCCTGGGTTCAGCACGCGCTCGCCCACCTCACCCCCGGCGGATACGCCGTGCTCGTCCTGCCGCCGGCGACCGCTTCACGCGCGTCGGGACGCCGCGTACGCGCGGAGCTTGTACGCAGTGGAGCGCTGCGCGCGGTGGTGGCGCTGCCCGCGGGCGCGGCGGCTCCCCTGCACATCGGCCTCCAGATGTGGGTGCTCCAGCGGCCCGAACCGGGCGGTGTGGAACGGAAGTCGGTGCTGTTCGTCGACATGACGGAGTCGGCGACGATGACTTCGGCATCGGCGTCGGCGTCGGGACCGGCTTCGGGACGTGGCGGGTCGGCGCATTCCCGTACGCGGGGCGGTGGTCGCGCCGTTCTGGACTGGGTCGGCATCACGACGCGGACGCTGGCCGTCTGGGAGGCGTTCACCGTCGGCCCGGACTCGTTCACGGACGAGCCCGGTACGGCCCGCGCGGTCCCCGTGGTCGACCTGCTCGACGATGTCGTCGACCTCACGCCGACCCGCCAAGTACGCGTCACTCAGGCCGACATCGACCCGACAGAGCTGGCCCGGCACGTGGACACCACCCGGCTGGGTCTGGTTCAGGCGGCCAAGTCCCTTGGCAGGGTGGCCGGTTACACCGACTGGAGCGCTGCCGGGGCCTCGTCCCGCGAGTGGCGTACGGCGACGGCGTCGGACCTTGCGCGAGGTGGGGCGCTGACGCTGTTGCGTACGGTTCCGGAAGCGCGGGAGGTGCGGGAGTCCAGGGAGTCGCGGGGTGTTGGTGGTGCCGCCGCCGGCTCGGAAGCCCGTGCGGTACGAGCGACGCGAGCGGTAGGAGCGGTGCTGACAGGCTCGGACATCGCGAGGGGAACGCCCCCGTCGGGTGACCCGGCCGAGCTGCGCAGTGACGCGGCGCCGGTCATCGCCGTGGGTGATGTGCTCGTACGAGCCGTCGCGGGCGGAAGCGGATCCATGGCCCGAGTGGCGGACGAGGAGGACGCGGGCGCGTTTCTCGGTGCCCATGTCCACCTCTTTCGTCCTGATCCGGCGCGGTTGGACGCGTGGTTCATTGCCGGGTTCCTGGACTCGGAGGACAACATCGCGGCGGCGTCGACGGGCAGCACGGTCCTGAACGTGAACCCGGGACGGCTGCGCGTACCGCTGCTGCCGCTGGAAGAGCAGCGGCGGTACGGGCAGGCGTTCCGGCGCGTCCACGAACTCAGGGTGGAGGCCCGCCGTGCCACGGAACTCGCAGAGGAAACGGCGAGGTTGCTGGCGGGCGGGCTGACGGGAGGCGCGCTGCTCCCGTCGCGTGACGCGAACTCACCCTCGTACGGGGCTGATTCGCCCTGATCTGCACTTGGATATGCACGCATCGACCACACTCGTCTCTCTGTCCCCGCTCCGGGCGGCGGGCGGGACGCACGGAAGGAAATCGGGGAACCCCTTGAACAGCAACAAGCACACGGAGTTGGCGAACCATGCGTGGTCCGTCGCGGATCTTCTGCGCGGTGACTACAAGCAGTCGGACTACGGCAAGGTGATCCTGCCGTTCACGGTGTTGCGGCGGCTGGAGTGCGTACTGGAGCCGACGCGGAAGGAAGTCGCGGAGCTGGCCCTCCAGTACAAGGACGGGGACATCAACCCCGACGGATTCCTGCGCCGGGCCTCGGGCCACTCCTTCTACAACAAGTCCAACCTGACCCTGAAGAAGATCGCGGCGGACCCGCAGAGCGCGGCGAAGAATCTCCAGGTGTACGTGGGGGCGTTCTCGGAGAACGCCGGCGGGGTCCTGGAACGCTTCGAGTTCGCCCAGCAGGTGAAGCGGCTGGACAGTGCGGGCCTGCTCTACAAGGTCATCGGCAAGTTCACTGACCTCGACCTGCATCCCGATGTGGTATCCAACCACAACATGGGTTACATCTTCGAGGAGCTGATTCGCCGTTTCGCGGAGCAGTCGAATGAGACGGCCGGTGAGCACTTCACTCCGCGCGAGGTCATCAAGCTCATGGTGAACCTGCTGATCGCTCCGGATGGCGATGCGTTGCACCTGCCTGGTGTTGTGCGCACGGTCATGGACCCGGCGTGTGGCACGGGCGGCATGCTTTCGGCGATGGACGACCACATCAAGGCGCTGAATCCCGACGCCACGGTGGAGGTGTTCGGGCAGGAGTTGAACCCCGAGTCGTGGGCTATCTGTCGGTCCGACCTGATGATCAAGGGCCAGGACCCGGAAAACGTCGTCTTCGGTAACTCGTTCTCGGATGACGGGCATTCACGTAGGTCCTTCGACTACCTGCTGGCCAACCCGCCGTTCGGCGTGGAGTGGAAGAAGGTGAAGGAGGAGGTTGAGTACGAGCACAAGACGTTGGGTGAGGCTGGTCGCTTTGGGGCGGGATTGCCGCGGATCAATGACGGTTCGCTGCTGTTCCTTCAACACATGATCTCGAAGATGAAGCCGGTCGATGTGAATGGTGGGGGCGGTTCGCGCATCGCGATCGTCTTCAACGGTTCACCCCTGTTCGTGGGTGGAGCGGGCTCGGGTGAGTCGGAGATCCGGCGCTGGATTCTGGAGAACGACTGGCTTGAGGGCATTGTGGCGCTCCCGGACCAGCTCTTCTACAACACCGGCATCTCCACGTACTTCTGGATCCTGACGAACCGGAAGGACACAGAGCACAGGGGCACGGTCGTGCTCCTCGACGCGCGCGACCAATGGCAGAAGATGCGGAAGTCGCTGGGCGACAAGCGCAAGGAACTCGGTAAGGAGCATATCGCGACGATCACGCGGCTGTACGGTGACGCCCTCACCGCCGCGGGGAATCCGGAGCACCCGCTCCACGGGAAGGTGAAGGTCTTCGCCAACACGGACTTCGGATACCAGCGGGTCACTGTCGAGCGCCCGTTGAAGCTTCGGTTCGAGTTGACCGAAGAGACACTGGCAGCGCTGGAAGCGTCGAAAGCCATCCAGAAGCTCCCGAACGCCTCGGTCTTCTTCGACGCCATTGAATCGCTGCGGGTCAGGTGCTGGGCGACCAAGGAGGGGGCATGGGACGCACTCCGGACGGCCGTCATCGAGGCAGGCTCGACCTGGCCGACGGGCGGCCCCTTCAACAAGACCCTGCGCGACTCAATCGGCGTCCGGGACCCGGAGGGTGAGATTCAGCAGGTCAGAGGCAAGCCGGAGCCCGACCCAGAGCTGCGAGATTACGAGAACGTGCCGCTTGGCGAAGACGTCGAGGAGTACCTGAAGCGAGAGGTGCACCCTCACGTGCCGGATGCCTGGATCGACCACAGCAAGACGAAGGTGGGGTACGAGATCCCGTTCACGCGGCATTTTTACGTCTATAAACCGCCGCGGCCGTTGTCGGCGATCGACGCGGAGTTGAAGGCGCTGGAGGACGAGATCCAAAGGCTGTTGGGAGAGGTTACGGAATGACCACCGCAGATCAATGGATCCAGACGGCGCCCGCTCACTGGACTCGTGGGCGCCTCAAGAACCTAATTACTTCCGCCGTCAATGGCACTTGGGGCAGCGATCCGACCGAGGACGGCAGTGATGTCCGCTGCGTCCGTGCCACGGATTTCAGCCGCACGACCCGTCGCGTAGATCTCTTCAACGCGCCGCTGCGCAATGTGGACCCGGCGTCCCTACGGCAGCACCTTTTGCACCACGGGGATCTCATCCTCGAAAAGTCAGGGGGTGGAGAAAAGCAACCTGTCGGTATGGCAGTGCTTTTCACTGAAACAGAGAAGGCCGTGTGCTCCAACTTTTGCGCACGCATCTCGCCTTCTCTCGACGTCGACCCCAGGTTTCTGACCTACGTTTTCGCTGCTGCATACGGGCAGGGCTTGACTCAGGCTGCGATCAAGCAGACCACGGGAATCCAGAACCTGGACACAGGAGCCTTCTTCTCATCCTCCTGGTCCTATCCAGGGGCAGAGGAGCAGCGCCGCATCGCCGACTTCCTCGACACTGAGACCGCCCGCGTGGACGCTCTGGCACGAGCGCGAGACTCGCAGCTCAGGTGCTTGGAAGAACTGTGGCAGTCAAGGCTGGCCGACAAGGCCGAGAACCTGATCGCGACCCACGGGCTCTTGCCTTTGCGCCGTGTAGTCATCTCGGTGGAACAGGGGTGGAGCCCTCAGTGTGAAGATGTGGAGGCTTCTCCTTCAGAGTGGGCCGTGCTGAAGACGAGTGCTGTCAGCACCGGGACTTTCCAGCCACTACAGCATAAACGCCTCCCTAAGGATCTTCAGCCCGATCTGCGTTACCAAATCACCGACGGTGACATCCTAATGACGCGCGGAAGCGGCTCCCCGGCGCATGTGGGCGTGGCAGTACTTGCCAATACTGATGGGCGACGGCTGCTGCTCAGTGACCTCCTCTACCGCGTGAGGGTCAGCGACGGCTGGTCCCCCGAATTTGTGACGTTGTTGCTGGGCAGCCAGCCAGTGCGTGGTCTGTTGGCCTTGTTGTTCCGTGGCCAGTCGGGACAGACGATCAAGCTCCGGGGAGAGGACATCAAGTCGATCGCAATCCCGGCTGCTCCAAAGGAAATCCAGCCGCAGATCGCGAACGAGTTGGAAGACGAGCGCCACCGTATCCACGAAGCCCAGCGTGTGCTCCGCAGGTCTCAGGCGCTTCTTGCCGAGCGGCGGAAAGCCCTAATCACCGCCGCCGTAACCGGCCAATTCGACGTATCCACCGCCAGCGGCCGCAACGTAACGGACGGAGCACCGACATGAGCCCCGTGCACGACGAGTCCGCCTTCGGCTCCGCCATAGTCGCCGCCCTCCGTGAGAACGGCTGGCGCGAGGCAAACCCCGAGGACTACCGCCCCGACCTCGGCCTGGACACCAACGAGCTGTTCACCTTCCTCGGCGCCACCCAGCCCGACGAGTGGAACGAACTCCTCACCGTCTACGGCAGCGACCCCAACGAGGCTCAGCGAGGCTTCGCCCAGCGCCTCGACCGAGCCATCGCCGACGACGGCCTCCTCCACGTCCTCCGAAACGGCGTCAAGGACCGTGGAGTCCGCCTCCGCGTCGCCTATTTCAAGCCCAACCTCATCTCCGCAGACTCCGTCCTCGACGGCTACCGAGCCAACCGCCTCACCGTCGTCCGCGAACTCCCCTACGCCACAAAGCAAGCGGACTGGGGCCACCGCCTCGACTTGACCCTCTCCCTCAACGGAATCCCGGTCGCCACGGCCGAGTTGAAGAACCCGCTCACGGGCCAGGGCGTCGAGCACGCCAAGGAGCAGTACCGGACGGACCGCGACCCGACCGAGCTGATCTTCACGCGGCGGGTCATCGCCAACTTCGCCGTGGACCCGGACCTGGTCTTCGTCACGACCCAACTGCGCGGCAAGAACACCCAGTTCCTGCCCTTCAACACAGGCTCGAACGGTCCCGGCCAGCCCGGCGGAGCCGGGAACCCGGCGCCCACGGCCTTCGGCAGGTACGCCACTTCCTACCTCTGGGAACAGGTCTGGCAGCCCGACAACTGGCTCGACCTCCTCCAGCGCTTTGCCCACCAGCAGAAGCACAAGACACCCGGCGGCGGAACGACGAAGTCCACGATCTTCCCCCGCTACCACCAGTGGGACGTGGTCAAGAAGCTGACCGCCCACGCGGCCACCCACGGCGTGGGCCAGAACTATCTCGTCATGGCCTCCGCCGGCTCGGGGAAGTCGAACACCATCGGCTGGCTGGCCCACCGCCTGAGTGACCTGCACGCCGACACGGACCCGAATCTTCTCGACCCCGACGCCCGCCAGAACAACCGCGTCACACCCGGCGAACCCGTCTTCGACAAGGTCATCGTCATCACGGACCGCCGCAACCTGGACGCCCAACTCCGGGAAACCGTCGGCAGTTTCTCGCAGACGGACGGCCTGGTCGTGAAGGTCGACGAGAAGCACGGTGCGAAGAGCGAACAGCTCGCCCGCGCCCTCTCCCGGGACACCGGCAAGATCGTGACCGTCACCCTGCACTCGTTCCCGGCGCTGCTCGACTACATCAAGCGCAACCCCACCGAGATCAAGGGAACGCGCTTCGCGATCGTCGTGGACGAGGCCCACTCGTCCCAGTCCGGCGACGCCGCCACCGCCGTCAAATCCGCCCTACGCGACCTTGGCCTCGACGCGGACTCGGACGACGAGGGCACGACCACGGTCACCCTGGACGACAAGCTCAAGGCGAAGGCCGTGGAGCGCTCCCAGGCCGCCAACCTCTCCTACTTCGCCTTCACGGCCACCCCGAAGGCCAAGACCCTCGAACTCTTCGGCACGGCGAACACCGAGAACGGCAAGGCGGTCTACCGCCCCTTCCACACATACTCCATGCGCCAGGCCATCGAGGAAGGCTTCATCCTCGATCCCCTGCGCAACTACGTCACGTACAACACGTACTGGAAGCTGGTGAACCAGAACCCGGACGAGAAGGAGGTCGACCCCTCCAAGGCGAACACCCTCCTCGCCCGGTTCGCGCTCACCCACGAGCACACGGTCTCCCAGCACGCCCAGGTCATCGTCGAGCACTTCGTGACCCACACCCGCGGCCGACTCGGCGGACGCGCCAAGTCGATGGTGGTCACGGCCTCCCGACAGTCCGCCGTGCAGACGGCCCGCGCGATCAAGAGCTACATCAAGGACCGCGCGTACGACACCAAGTACCCCGACCTGGGCGTCCTCGTCGCCTTCTCCGGCTCGCTCACCATCGACGATGACGAGACCACCGAGAGCAAGGAGAACGGCGGGCTGTCCGAGAGCGCGCTGCCGAAGGCGTTCGCGTACGTCCGCGCCGACGACAAGGCCGTGAAGGCGGGCGGCAAGGGGCAGCAGGAGTACAAGATCCTGGTCGTCGCCGAGAAGTACCAGACCGGCTTCGACCAGCCGCTGCTCACCACGATGTACGTCAACAAGACGCTGACCGGCATCGCCGCCGTGCAGACCCTCTCCCGCCTCAATCGGACCGCCGACCGCAAGTCCCAGGCCGACCTCGCCGTCCTGGACTTCGTCAACGAGGCCGAGGACATACAGGACGCCTTCCGCCCGTACTTCGAGGAGGCGACGACTCTCCCCTCCGACCCGAACCTCCTCTACACGGCCCAGAGCCGCGTGATGGCCGCACCGGTGATCTCCGAGCAGGACATGGACGAGTTCGCCGCCGCGTACTTCGAGGCGAAGGAGAAGGCGGCCGGCTCGCAGGCCAAGTGGGAGAAGCTGCACGCCGAGCTGTACCGGCTCCTCTCCCCCGCCGTCATCCGCTTCACCAAGCTCATGGAGAGCGAGGAGGAGGACGACGTCGAGACCGCGGAGGGCTTCCGCGCCAATCTCAACGACTACGTCCGCAAGTACGGCTTCCTCGCGCAGATCGTGCCGTACCGCGACCCCGAGTTGGAACGGCTGCACCTCTACGGGCGCTACCTCCTCAACCGGCTCCCCCGCAGCGCCGACGGCGGCGTCGACATAGGCGAAGTCGACCTGAGTCACCTGCGGGTCGCGAAGACCGGCGAGCACGACGTCTCCCTCAACCCCGAGGGCCCTGCCGAGCTCAAGGGTTTCGGGGACGGTGCGGGCGGCGCCAAGGAGTCCGAGAAGTCACTGCTGTCGGACCTGATCGACCGCTTCAACGCCAAGTTCGGCACGGAGTTCACCGAGGAGGACGTCCTCCCGGCCTTCAACGCCGCCAAGAACGACCCCAAGGTCCGCGCCGCCGCCGTCGTCAACGACGAGGACAACTTCGGCGTCGTCTTCGACAAGGCGTTCAACGGCTACATGATGGATCACGTCTCCACCATCGACACGCTCGGCAAGCGCTACTTCGGCCCCGACCGCGACTTCAAGTCCAACCTCGACCGCAGTGCGCGGCGCGCGGCCTGGCGGATGATCCGTAGCGAAGAGGGTCTGGACGACGTGTAGTCCCGGCCCCGTCGGCCGGGGCACCTGCGCGAAAAGCGTGAACACTTTGCCGGAAAGTGTTCACGCTTTTCGCATACCTACGGCGGGGCCCCCGCTCGTCAACGGCCGGACGCCAAGGTCACGAACCCGGCCCAGGCCTCGGCCCCAACTGCCAGTACGGGTCCAGCGACGCGCTTCGAGTCGCGTATCAGCATGCCTCGGGGAGTCATGGCGACCTCGACGCATTCGCCGCCATCGCCAGTGCTGTAGCTGCTCTTGAACCATGCGGCCTCCGGCACGGCCGTCTCGATGCGCTGAACGCTCATGCCTCTCCCATCAGTTGCACGATGAACGCCGACGACTCGCTCGGCGTCAGCGCCTGTGACCGGAGGATGCCATAGCGGGCTTCCAGCTCACGAACCCGCGGTGCCTCGGTGTAGAGGCGACTGTCGCCCTGGACCTCCGCGTACGCGATGCGGTGCCCCTTGTCGGTGTCGATCAGGCTGAAGGGGCCGTTCAGTGCCGCATTGTCCTCGCGCGCGGTCGGCATGACTTGCACCTCCACGTTCCGCATCTGCCCGAGTAGCAGGATCTGTTCCAGCGTCCCACGCAGGGTCTTCGAGCCGCCGATCGGCCGCCGCAGCACAGCCTCCTCGATTACGAAGCTCATCAGCGGGGCAGGCCGCCGGTTGAAGATCTCCTGCCGCACCATGCGGGCTTCCAGACGTTGCTCAATCACCTCGTCCTCCAGCAGCGGCCGCTGAATCTGAAAGACCGCCCGCGCGTAATCCCCCGTCTGCAACAGCCCGGGCACGGCATACACGGCGTACACATTCAACGCCGCAGCCTTGGCCTCAAGGCGCGCCGCGTCCCGAAAGAACGCCGGATACTGAGCCCGAGCCAACTCCTCCTTCAGCGCCTTCAACACACCTCCGGCATCCAGCACTTCATCCGCCCGGTCAATGAACTTCGGCTGAGGAATCCGCCGCCCCTGCTCGATCGACGCGACCGACTCCCCCGCGTACCCCATCAACTTCCCGAACGCCGCCCGATCCAGCCCCGCCCGCACCCGCAACAGCTTCAACTGCCGCCCGAACGCGGCCACGACGCCCGACCCCGGCTCATCCTCCGGCCGCTGCCCGACCTCGTCCCGCGCGCGCTCATCCCGCACACCCGCCACCGCCTCTCCCGCACCACACCGCACCTCACGTACACGCACCTCCCCGCCACGTACAACAGCCCCGCGACGGCGCGTCACCCCTGGTCACGCTACGCCACCAAACGCCACCGTAAGTGCATGACCAGCACAGAACTCCCCACCCAGGTACGCCGATTCGCGATGCGCTTCAGCTCGACCCCGCGCGGCGCCCGCCTCGCCCGGCGCCTGTGCGCCGAGCGGCTCGACGCGTGGGGCATCCCGTACGGCAGCGACACCCACGACGTACTCACACTCATCGCCGCCGAGTTGTGCGCGAACGCGGTGCGTCACGGACACGTCTCCGGCCGCGACTTCCACGTCTGCCTGACCGCCGACACGTCCACCGCGACCGCAACCACGGCCCTGCGCGTCGAGGTCACCGACACCCGCGGCGAACGCCTGCCCGCCCTCGCCGCCAACCCCGCCCTCGATCCACCCGGCGAGACCCGGCTGGGCGGCCGCGGTCTGCTCCTGGTGGAAGCGCTCGCCGACCGCTGGGGCTACTCAAGGCGCGCAGGCGGGCCCGGCAAGACCGTCTGGGCGGAGTGCGTACTCCGGTAGCTCCGGTAGCTCCCGTAACTTCCGTAACCGACTTCCGCCCCGGTTTCGTACGACTTCGCTGGACGCGGCAAACCCGTACCCCCGAAACTGATCCCCTGATCACAGCCGACGCTCGACGGGGGCAAGGTGCCGGACAGACCGATCGCGGGGCGCTACGAACTGCTCGAACAGTTCGGCCACGGCGGCATGGGGGACGTATGGCGCGGCTATGACGCCGTACTGGACCGGCCGGTCGCCGTGAAGCGGATCCGGCCGCAGTCCGTGACTTCGCCCCATCTGGCCGAGGAGTTCACGAAGCGGTTCAAGCGTGAGGCCCGGATCACCGCGCGCATCCAGCACCCCGGCGTTCCGCAGGTGTACGACGCCGTGCTCGACGAGCCGTACGAGCACCTGTTCCTGGTGATGGAACTGGTCGACGGCGTGCCCCTGACCGGATACGTCCACCCCGAGAGGCAGCTGCCGGTCAGCTGGGCGGTCGCCGTCGCGGCGCAGGTCGCCACCGTGCTGTCGTACGCGCACGACGTGCCGGTGGTGCACCGCGACCTGAAGCCGAGCAACATCCTCGTCGCGCGCGACGGGACGGTGAAGGTGCTGGACTTCGGCATCGCGGCGATCCTGCGGACCGACGTCACCAAGCTGACCGCGACCGGCAACCCCATCGGCACGCACCAGTACATGGCGCCGGAGCAGGTGCGCGGCGGACGGGTCACGCCGCGCACCGATCTGTACGCGCTGGGGTGCGTACTGCACGAACTGCTCTGCGGGCGGCCGCTGTTCAGCGGAGACAGCGAGTTCCAGCTGATGAACCAGCATGTCAATGCCGCCCCTACTCCGCTGCGGCAGCTGCGCGCCGACGTACCGGCCGAGCTGGAGGACCTGGTCCTGCACCTGCTCCTGAAGGCACCCGAGGCGCGCCCCGCGGACGTCCAGGAGGTGTACGAGCGGCTGCGCCCCTTCCTGCCGCCGCCCGGCGAGCAGCCCCCGCCGGATGAGACGGGACCCGTCGGGGCCCCCGACCCGACCGGGATCTTCCGCCGCCCGTACGCGCCCCGCACCCGCGCCGGAACGGGTGCCGGGCGACCCGCCTCCACCTCTCCGGAGGCACAGCCTCCCTCCCCCGCGCCCGTTCCAGAGGCTCTGCGGGCGCAGGTGAAGGAGGTGCACGCCCACTACGCGGCCCTCATGGAGGAGGAGCGGTACGCGCAGGCGGCCGAGGTGGTCGGGGAGATGATCGAGCCGGCCGCGCGGGCCCTCGGCTCGGAGAACAAACTCGTGCTCGGGCTGCGCAGGCGCCGTGCCTTCAGCCGCCAGCTCGCGGGCGACCACCGGGCCGCCCTGCCCGAGTTCGAGGCACTCGCCGACGCGTATGGCCGCATCAGCGGGCCGACCAGCGAGGAGGCGCTCGACAGCCGCGCCCAGGCCGCCCGCTGCCGCGGTGAACTCGGCCAGGTCACGGATGCGTTGGCCGCACTGCGGGGTGTCCTCGATGTCGTACGGTCCGTCGACGGCGACGCGAACGAGTACGCCGTCGAACTGCGGCGCGACATCGGCATGCTGCTCCTCGCACAGGGGCGGCCGGCGGAGGCGTTGGGCGTTCTCGAACCGCTCCACGAGGACCTGCGCCTGGTCTACGGCCCCGAAGACGATCTGACGGCCGAGGTTGCCGAGACCCTCGCCGTGATCCGCCTCGACCTCGATGGACCAGCCTCCCCTTCCTGACCGCCGCCCCGTATTCCGCCCCACAGGAGCCGCCGCCCATGCCGCACCTCGCCTTCGACATCGCGTTCTGCGCCCAGCTCGGCAAGCTCCAGGGCTCGGTCAGGGAGGGGGTGTTCGCGGCCTGGGAGAAGTTCGAACGGCTCACCCTGGACCAGTTGTTCAAGGACAGCGGTCTGAATCTGGAAGCGCTGAAGCAGGCCCGGGATCCGCACATCCGCACCATCCGGATCGATCAGGGAACGCGCGGTGTCGTCCTGGCACCGGACAGCGGTGACACGTACGTCCTGCTGCGGGTGATGCCGCACGACAAGGCGATCGCCTGGGCGGTCAAGCAGAAGGCGAGCATCAACACCGTCACCCAGGCCGTCGAGATCCGAGACATCGCGATGCTCGAAGAGCTCACGCCCGCCTACGAGCGCATCGCCCCGGCCCGCGACCGGCGGCTGTTCTCGAAGGTTTCCGACGGAGACATGGCGGCGTTGGGCGTCGACGGGACCACGCTGCGCCAGGCACGTGCCCTCACCAACCTGGAGCAATTGGAAGTGTTCGCGCCCTACTTCCCGCAGGACCAGCGGGAGGTGCTGGAGTACCTGGCCGCGGGCTTCACCGTGGAGGAGGTTTGGCGCGACATCGTCTCCCTGAACCTCGCGGGTGCGTCGTCGGCCGAGCCGGTCGACACGACCGACTACGCGACGGCCATCCACCGCACCCGAACCCGCATCGCCGTGGTCGCGGACTCCGACGAACTGCGCGACATCCTCGACAAGCCGTTCGCGGCCTGGCGGATCTTCCTCCACCCGTCCCAGCAGAAGGTCGCCTACCGGGCGTCGTACTCCGGTCCCGCCCAGGTCACCGGCGGTCCGGGTACCGGGAAGACAGTTGTCGCCCTGCACCGCGTACGTCACCTGCTGCGCTACCTGCGCGACGGCGAGCGCATCCTGCTCACCACGTACACCAACGCGCTGGTCGCCGCACTGCGCACGGGGCTCGCCGCTCTCGTGGAGGACGAGGCGCTGCGCGACCGGGTGGACATCATGACCGTGGACGCCTTCGCCGGCCGGGTGGTCTCCACGTCACGCCGTCCGCTGCGCGGCGGCGAGGAGCAGGCGCGCTGGGAGCACGCGGCGCAGGCCACCGGGTTCACCGGTACCGCGCAGTTCCTCGCGCAGGAGTACAAACACGTGGTCCTCGCGCAGGATCTGCGCACGTTGGAGTCGTACGAGGCGTGCGAGCGGCACGGTCGCGGCAGTGCGCTGCCGGTGTCGAAGCGGCCACTGGTGTGGAGCACGATCGAGGAGTTCACCGAACAGCTCGCCGCCGATGGCCTGCGCACGTACCTCGGCACCTGCCAGGAAGCCGCCGATCGTCTGCGGGCGGAGGGGCCGAGCTACCGTCACGTCGTTGTCGACGAGGCGCAGGACCTGCACCCCGCTCAGTGGCGGCTGCTGCGTGCCGCAGCGCCCGATCGTCCCGATGACCTGTTCATCGCGGGCGACCCCCACCAGCGCATCTACGACACGAAGGTGTCACTGAAAGCCGTGGGAATCGCCATCTCCGGCCGGTCGACGAAGATGCGCAAGAACTACCGCTCCACGCACGAGATCCTCAGCTGGTCCACCGCTCTTCTGGTCGGTCGCCCCTTCGAGGAACTGGCCGACGACTCGCGCAACGAGACCCTCCTCGGCTACCGCTCTGCACTGCACGGCAACGGCCCCGAGATGCACGGCGCGACGGCAGAGGACGCCGAGCTCGACGCACTCGTCGAGCGTGTGACCGGCTGGCTGCACAGCGGTGTCGCCGCCGGCGAGATCGGCGTCAGCGCCCGCTTCAACAAGACCTGCGACAAGGCGACTGCGGCTCTCAAGGCCGCCGGTGTCCCGGTCATGCGACTGCGCGGCAGCGCTGCGACCGATCCGGATGCGGTCAACGTCGGCACGATGCACTCCTTCAAGGGGCTTGAGTACCGGTGCGTCGCCGCGATCGGCGTGAGCGACGGAGCTCTGCCGTACCCGAAGGCCGTGACAGCCGCCGATGTCGACCGCCTCCAGCACGAGGCGGACCTGCTGGCGGAGCGCTGTCTGCTGTTCGTCGCATGCACCCGAGCGCGTGACGGACTGTATGTCTCGTGGTCGGGGGAGCCGAGCCCTTTCCTGCTCGATGCCGGAGTGTGAGCCGGGCGCACGCTAGGGAACACGGGGCTGGGGGTGTGCGCCTGCTCGGCGCATATTCATATGGAAAAGTCGTGCAGCACCCATGACATCTACTCAATGCCCCGTGAAACTAGGGCAATTGAGGCCGGTGACCATCGTCTACCACGGCGTCTTCCTGGGGGGCCTATGCACAGAGACGAGTTTGGGTGGCTGTGCTCTGCCATCGCACGATTCGGCGCGTCGTGCAAGCAGAAGCTGTCGGGCGGCGGCAGTCCGGAGGCCTCGATACGCGGCCCGCTGGAAGTCCTGCTCCAGACGGTCGGCGAACACCACAAACAGCACGAGGTGACCTGGCACGACGAATACGCGCTGCGGGACCTCGGAGTGCGCCCCGATTACGCGGTCCGGGCGGGGCAGGACATCATCGGTTACATCGAGCTGAAACGCCCCGGCCTGTCCGTGGACCCGGAGACCTTCGGCAAGAGCAACCGTGAACAGTGGGAGAAACTCCGGGACTTGCCCAACCTCCTGTATTCCAACGGGACGGAATGGCGGCTCTTCCGGGACGGCCGACAAATCGGCGAGACGGTTCTCTTCTCAGGCTCACTCAAGAGCGTGGGCGAGAAGCTGAGTGCGGCTGACCCGGCTGCCTTCGACGCGTTGCTCAAGCAGTTCCTGATGTGGAAGCCCGCGCCTATCACGCAGGTGGCCCGCCTCGTGCAGCATGTAGCGCCGCTGTGTCGGCTGCTGCGGGCCGCGGTCGTGGAGCAACTGTCCGCCGAGACCAAGTCGTCGGCCCCGGACGACGACATGCGAGCGCGGCCCTTCACCGGGCTCAAGAACGACTGGCGCAGGTACCTGTTCCCGTCCGCGGACGACGCCACCTTCGCCGACGGCTACGCCCAGACCGTCACCTTCGCTCTCTTGCTGGCGCGCACAGAGGACATTCCGCTGAAGCCCGACTCGTTCCATGAGATCGGCCGCGGCCTGGACGCAGACCATGCCCTCATGGGCAAGGCTCTCCAGTTGCTCACGGACAACGTCAACGAGCGCTTCACCGTGACTCTCGACCTGCTGACCCGAACGATCGCCACAGTGGACTGGCCCGCCATCCGCAGCGGCAACCGGGATGCCTACCTGCACCTGTACGAAAACTTCCTCACGGTCTACGACCCGATGCTGCGCCAGAAGAGCGGCTCGTACTACACGCCGCGCGAGGTCGTCGAGGAGATGGTCCGGCTCACTGAGGACGTGCTCCGCACCCGGCTGGATCAAGAGTTGGGATTCGCGGCGGAGGACGTGCGAATCGTCGACCCGGCCATGGGCACCGGCACGTTCCTGCACACCATCATCGAGCGCGTCGCTGAGCAGGCCGTCGAGCGATACGGCCCGGCGATGGCTCGTGACGCCATCTCCCGACTGGCGTCCCGGCTGTTCGGCTTCGAGCTGCAGATGGGCCCCTTCGCGGTATCCGAGTTACGTGCCTCAGACCTTCTGAAGAAGTACAAGGTGCCCTTACCCGAGGGCGGGCTCAACCTCTTCGTCACCGACGCTCTGGACAATCCTTACGCGGAGGAGGAGTACCTGGCCTCGACATACGGAGCCCTCTCCCTCTCACGCAAACGCGCCAACCTTGTCAAGGCGAACACCCCGATCACCACCGTCACCGCGAACCCCCCCTACGACGACAAGGCGGAGGGCCGCGGCGGCTGGGTGGAGAAACGACCGGAAGGGAAGGAACCGCCCGTTCTCGACGCCTTCCGGTATGAAGGCAACGGCCGCTATGAGCACGTTCTCAAGAACATGTACGTGTACTTCTGGCGCTGGGCCACCTGGAAAGTCTTCGACGCCCACCCGGAGGACCGACACGGAGTGGTGTGTCTCATCACCCCATCGGGGTGGGCCACGGGACCCGGCGGCCGGGGCATGCGGGACTACCTGCGGCGGACCTGCGACGAGGGATGGGTCATCAACCTCTCCCCCGAAGGCCAGCGACCCGAGATCGCTACCCGGGTGTTCCCTGGGGTAGCTCAGCCGCTCGCCATCTACATCTTCGTCCGTAAGGCAGGCATGGAACGCGGGCCGGGACACCGGGCCCACATCCACTACCGGGCCGTGACCGGGTCACGTGCCGACAAATTCAGGCAGCTCAAGCAGATCCGCCTTGATGACGACGGATGGCGTGACACCCATACGCAGGGAGCACGCCCGCTGACTCCGACCACGGAGTCCGGCTGGGAGGACTTCCCTGAACTGAACGACTTGTTTCCCTGGGGCAGCCTGGGCATCACTTCGAACCGCTCCTGGGTGAGCGCGCCCTCGGCCGAGATCCTGCGCCGCAGGTGGGCCCGGCTGATTCGTGAGTCGGACCCGGCCCAGAAGGTCGAACTCTTCAAAGAGACACGCGACCGCAAACTCACCGACAGAAGACGGCCATTGCCGAGCACCGTGTCCCCGACATGCCCTCTCTCCGAGGAGACCCACACCACTCCCCACCTAGTCCGCACGGCCCTGCGCAGCTTCGACCGCCAGTACCTCATCTCCGATATCCGCGTACTCGACTACCCGCGCCCCGATCTCTGGGCATCCCACCAGAACGGTCAACTCTTCCTCAACCAGCAGTCGTCACACGAAATCAGCTCTGGCCCCGCAGTGGTGGCGACGCATCTGATTCCCGATACGCACCACTTCAACGGCCGCGGGGGCCGGATCATGCCGTTACTGCATCCCGACGGCACCCCCAACACTCCCACCGGCCTCCTGTCGTACCTCACCCAGGCTCTCGACCGCGCGAGCATCAGCGTGGACGACCTGGCGGCCTACACCCTCGCGGTTACCGGGCACTCCGGCTTCACCGAGCGGTTCACGGAGGAGTTGCTGACCCCTGGCGTACGCCTTCCCCTCACTCGCGTCAGCGATCTGTGGGACAGGGCCGTGGCACTCGGCCGGGAGTTGCTGTGGGTTTCCACCTTCGGCGAGCGGTGCGCGGATCCGGCGGCGGGACGTCCGGCCGAGGACATCCAGTTCGCTCCCGGTGACGCACGGCAGGTGAAGTATGTGACGCACATCGGTGATGCGCTGCCCGCCCGCATGCGCTACGAGCCCGAGTCAGAGACACTGCACGTCGGCGCCGGCGCCTTCAGTCCCGTGCCGGAGGCGGTGTGGACGTACGACGTCGGTGGCATGGAGGTCGTCAAGAAGTGGTTCGGCTACCGCAAGGCGTCACCGAACAGCAAGAAGACCAGCCCGCTGGATGACATCCATGTCGAGAGCTGGCCTCCCGAATGGACTGGCGAGCTCATCGAGCTTCTCTCCGTGCTGCGTCGGCTCACCGATCTCGCCGCGGCTCAGACCGAGCTGCTTTCGGAGATCCTCGCCAGCCCTTCCACGACCGAGAAAGACCTCAAGAGCGCAGGAGTCCTGCCGGTACGCCCAGCGGCTCGCAAGGCGAGGCTGCGCGCGACCGGTGGGCTGTTCCACGATCCGGAAGCAGGTGGCGATGGCGGCGAATGAGGCCACCTCGGGTTCAGGTCTCCATGTCCACGCTCGCGAGCGCCTGGTCAAGCGAGACGTGCCCCTGCGCCAAGTGCCGTACAGCGCGCGCAAGGCGAGGCTGGTCATCTTCAACAGCCGCGACCAGCCGCACAACATCAGACAGCCGGGACTCCGCGGCTTCGTGAAGCGCCTGGTAGTGGACGGCCGCCCCCAGATCGGTGGCAGCCACCGCACCGTTCTCCCTCACCGCCAGCCCCAGAAAGGCGAGTTCCCGGGCATCCGAGAGCACATCGCTCACATCCAGCTCTCGGGCGAGAATGACCATTTCCGCTTCTTCGCCCGTGGCTGGATCCGGGAGTGGCTGAAGCACCAGCTCCGCCAGCAGGCGGAGCTGCGAATCGGTGAGCACGAAGTGCGGGAGCGGCATGAGCACATGCCTAGCACAACGTACCGACACGCCTGTCGTCCGCAGAGACTGCCCTGGCCGCGTCGTCAGAACCAGGACGCTGCCCTGCAGACGACCCCCGCGGGAGCGTGCCTTCGCCGGGAGGCCAGGGCCCCTGCAAGGTGGCAGCTGGGCCCCAGGGCCGGCAGGTGATCAGTACTCCAGCTCGGGGCGCAGCGGCCCCCCGACCTCATGCAGATGCCGCAGCACCTGCGCGTACGAGTTGAAGAGTCCTGTCTCGTGATACGCGATGCCATGTCGGGCGCAGAACGTGCGTACGAGTTCCTGGGCGTGGCGCAGGCTGGGGCGCGGCATCGAGGGGAACAGGTGGTGTTCGATCTGGTAGTTCAGCCCGCCGAGCAGGAAGTCGGTGAGCCGGCGGCCGCGGATGTTGCGTGAGGTCAGTACCTGCCGGCGCAGGAAGTCGATCTTGTCGTCCTTGGCGAAGATGGGCATGCCCTTGTGGTTGGGGGCGAACGAGCATCCCATGTACAGCCCGAACAGTCCTTGGTGCACGGCGATGAAGCACACGGCCTGGACGGGGGGCAGTACCCAGAACACGGCGGCGAGGTAGCCGACGAGGTGCGCCGTCAGCAGGCCCGCCTCGGCGACCTTGGTCGTCCGCGAGTCACGTGTACCGGTGCGGTCGGGGATCGCCTTTATCCCGGCGACGTGCAGGGCGAGTCCTTCCAGCAGCAGCATGGGGAAGAACAGCCAGGCCTGGTGGCGGGCCAGCCAGGCGTACGCTCCGCTGCGGACCCGGGCGTGGTCCTGGGTGAAGGCGATCGCGCCGTCGGCGATGTCCGGGTCACGGTCGACGTGGTTGGGGTGGGAGTGGTGCCGATTGTGCTTGGAGATCCACCAGCCGTAGCTGAGACCGATCAGCAGGTCGGCGTGCACGCGGCCGAGCAGGTTGTTGACGCGCTTGGAGCCGGCTATCTGGTGGTGGCCGGCGTCGTGCCCGATGAACCCGGTCTGGGTGAACATCACCGCGAGGAAGGCGGCGGTCAGCAGCTGCCACCACGACTCTCCTATCAGGGCGAACGCGGTCCATCCGGCGGCCAGCAGGAGGAGGTTCGCGCCGATCTTGACGGAGTAGTAGCCGGGGCGCCTCTTCAGCAGCCCGCTCTGCTTCACTTCGCGGGACAGCGCGGCGTACTCGCTGCCCCGGCCGCTGGGCGGCGGTTCTGTGGTTCCGGCGGGATCCGCCGGAACGGTGCCCCGGTTGATGATGATCTCAGTGGTCACGATGTTCCTTTCGGGGTGCGCGGGCCGATGCAGGCGGCGCGAGGGCCTGTGCAGGCGGCGCGGGGGCAGGGCGCCGGGTGCGAAAGCCCGTACGGGTGCAGCAAGAAGCAGGCCCGCGGTGGGCGCGGGCCTGCCTTGGCGAAGGATGTCCTCAGAGCGTGCGGACCTGGTCGGCCTGCATGCCCTTGGGGCCTCGGTTGGCGGTGAACTCCACCCGCTGGTTCTCCTCCAGGGAGCGGAAACCACCCGTGTCGATCGCCGAGTGGTGGACGAAGATGTCGGCACCGCCGTCATCGGGGGCGATGAAGCCGAAACCCTTGTCGGGGTTGAACCATTTCACGGTTCCCTGAGCCATGAGATGTCTCCTTCGAGATGTCGAGATGACGAGTAGGTCGGGATGCGCACACTCGCGCGTTCCCGGGCTGCTGGTCCTCCGTCGTCGAAGAAAACCCCGAATATGACGAAGCGCCCGCTGTCAGAACTCCGCGGGCGCTTCCACCTTCGCAAACTTCAACTGCAACCAAGCCTGGAACGTCCGGAGTGACGGGAATGTTCCCGTCACCGGGGGGGTAGAGGGCGGACCGCGGGCGCCGGCCGTCTGGCCTGGCTGTTCGGGCCTTACGGTCCTGCGTGCTCGTTCCGACGCCTGGGCGCTCGGGGGCGGAGTCCGGCACGTTCCGGGGTGCGGACGGGGGGAGTACGGTGGCGGTACCGAGCGCACCTCGCACGCCGTCATCCGTTTCGGCGTCGCCCTCGGGGAACGGCAAGGCCGGAGCACATCGGATCCGGCCGGAAATGGGCCGCCCCATGCCTCCTGGTTCACGCTGTCGCGCCGTCTTCCGTATCCCGTTCCGCACCCCGCAGTAGCGGCAGTCCTCCTGGTTCCCGAGGTGGTCCGAGATCCCGCACCTCGCGCGCACCCAGACCGATCAACGCGCACTGCACACGGATCAACCAGACCGATCAAGAGGACGCGGAACGCATGTATTCACAGGACTCGATCTCCGGCCGCCGCCGCGGCCGTCCCGAACCGACCGCCGAGACCCTCGCCGGACTGGCCTGCCTCGTCTGCGGCGCCGACTTCCGGAGCGCGCCGGACGTGGACGCGGTGGTGGTTTCTCACCGCGATGACAAGCAACTGCTCGCCTGCCGCGGGATCTGCGCACGGATGGTGAGCGGGTCGGCCACCGGTCTGGACGAGACACCTCTCCCCCTGGCCGAGCGCGTGCGCAGGCACGGGGCCGACGGTTCCTGAGCCGGACATCCCGGACACTCACACACCCAGGCACCCGGGCACCCGGATCGGGTGATCGAGCGTCCGGCGGCAGACGCCGCCGACGCACGCCAGCACGCCTACCCGCCAGACACCTGCACGCCAACACGCCCGCACGCCGACGACGGGACGCCGTCGGCGCAGAACGCGGCAGCGATGACCGCATGACGAGAATGAAATGACAAGGAAGCCGCATGAGCCTCATGAGTCTCGGAGTATTCGCCTCCTCCCACAAGGAGAACGAGTTCCGCCTGCCGTTGCACCCCAGCCACCTCTACCGGATCGCCCCGGACGTACGCGAGAGGATCTTCCTCGAAGAGGGCTACGGCCGGCGGTTCGGCGTCGGTGACGACGCAGTGCGACCGCTTGTGGCGGGCCTGCGCTCCCGCGAGCGGCTGCTCGCCGAGTGCGACGTCCTGCTGCTGCCCAAACCGATGCACGAGGACGCGGCCGCGCTGCGCGAGGGACAAGTGCTGTGGGGATGGCCGCACTGCGTGCAGGACGACAAGATGACCCAGATCGCCATCGACCGACGGCTGACCCTCATCGCCTGGGAGGCCATGAACCACTGGACCTCCACGGGCGCCTTCAGCGTCCATGTGTTCCACAAGAACAACGAACTCGCCGGCTACTGCTCGGTGCTGCACGCCCTCCAGCTCGGCGGGCTGACCGGCAGCTACGGGCGCCGTCTGCGCGCCGTGGTCATCAGCTTCGGCGCCACGGCCCGCGGAGCGGTAACCGGCCTGGGCGCCATGGGCGTCTCCGACGTCACGGTGCTCACGCAGCGCGCCGCGGCGGCGGTGGCCTCGCCGATGCCGTCGGTCGTGATGGGCCACTTCGAGGAGCAGGACGACGATCCGTCGCGGCTGCGGGCAGTCACCGCGGCCGGTTCCGTGCCGATGGCGGAGTATCTGGCCGGGTTCGACATCATCGTCAACTGTGTCCTGCAGGACACCGACGCGCCGCTGATGTTCGTCACCGAGGAGGAACTCGCCCTGTTCCGGCCGGGGACCTTCTTCGTCGACGTCTCCTGCGACGAGGGCATGGGCTTCGAATGGGCCCGTCCGAGCACCTTCGGCGAGCCGATGTCCACGGTCGGGCCGAGCTGTCACTACTACGCGGTGGACCACAGCCCGTCCCACCTGTGGAACTCGGCCACCTGGGAAATCAGCGAGGCGCTCCTTCCCTACCTGCGCAAGGTCATGAGCGGTCCCACGGCATGGGAGTCCGACGTCACGGTCAGGAAGGCCATCGAGATCCGCGACGGCGTCGTCCGGAACCCGAAGATCCTCTCCTTCCAACAGCGGGCGGCCGCCTACCCGCACGCCCACGAGGCCCCGGGCACGGCGCTGCCCTCTTCCGCACAGCCGGCCTGACCGACCCCCAGCCGGGCCTGGTCACCCGACCTGGCTTGGTCACCCGACCTGGCCTTGTCACTTGCCTTGCGGGAGCGTCACCGGCCGGTCGTCCCTGAGTTCCGCGAAGAGTTTCCGTGCCTGGCGGTCGTCCCACTTCACGGCGCTTCCCTTGGAGGTGGCGAAGCCGAGGTCGGAGACGGGGACGTTGAGCTGCTTGCCGTTACCGGCCGTGACGCCGCGCATCGCCTGGAACAGCGACGCGAGATCCCGTAGGCCCGTTTCCTTGTCGACGATCAGCGTGCCGAGGCCCGCGCTGAGCGTCGGGAAGGTCTTGGACGGGTTGAGGAGAGTCCCCGGAGTGACCGCCTTCTGGGCGAGTGCGCTCAGGAACTTCTGCTGGTTGCGGGTACGGCCCAGGTCGCCCTGGGCCTCCTGCTTGCGCTGCCGGACGAAAGCCAGCGCCTCCGAGCCGTCGAGGGTCTGACAGCCCTTCGGCAGGTCCGCGCCCGAGCTCTTGTCCTTGACGGCCCGGCCCAGGCACATGTCCACGCCGCCGACCGCGTCCACCACACCGACGAACCCGGCGAAGCCGATCTCCGCGTAGTGGTCGATACGTATCCCGGTGTTGCGCTCCACGGTCCGTACCAGCAGGTCGGGGCCGCCCAGCGAGAACGCGGCGTTCAACTTGTTCTGCTCGGCGCTGAAGGTCCGGCCGGTATCGGGACGGAGGTACGACGGGAGGGTCACCCACGAGTCACGCGGCAGGCTCACCATCGTGGTGCCGTTGGCTCCGGTGTGCAGCAGGATCATCGAGTCGGTGCGACGGCCCTCGGCCGAGCCGGTGTTCAGATCCTTCTTGTCCTGCTCGGACAGGCCGTCGCGGCTGTCCGAGCCCACGATCAGGTAGTTGGTTCCCTTTCCGGGAGCCGGGCGGTCCGGGAGCGCGCCCAGGTCGACCTCCTGGTCGAGCTTGGTGTCGGCCCACACGTACGTACCGACGGAGGAGACGAGCAGCGCGGCGAGCAGAAGGATCACCAGCCGGGTGACCTTGCGGCGCCGGGTGGGGCGGGCCCTGGGCGACCTGCCGCCGCGGTCAGGGACGCCGTCCCCCAGCTGGGGCCTGGTCGCCTGCCCACGGGATCGGCGCTTGTCGCCCGTGCGGCCCGGCGGGGCCGGCGAGGGCATGCCCGGCAGTGGTGCCGTGCGGGTCGACGGGGGCGGGGCCCCGTTGCCGGGCACCACCCGCCCCGTGCCGACGCGCGCCGGCTCCGCCGCACCACCGCTCCAGTCGTAGCCCGCCGGGTGGTCAGTCCCGTTACTCATCAGCCCCGTCCAGCCCCTCAACGCATGGCGGTCATCTCGTCGGCAGGCTCTTATACGGGGCCTGGCCTCCGATCTGTTCAGCGGCTGTGCCGGAACGCTTCATGCGATGCCATTTCAGTCGGCTGCCGAGGAGGGCGGCGACCACGGACTGGATGACGACCAGGTACATCAGCTGCCGGTAGACGAAGAGCTGGAAGGGCATGGACCACAGGGCCCGCATCCTCTCGCCGTCGAGCTTCAACGCGTAACCCGCGCAGACCAGTTGGATGCCCATGAAGCCGAACCACACCCCCGCCGACTGCAGCGGGTCGAGGAACAGCACGCCGTACAGGGCGAAGATGTCGATGACCGGCGCGAGCAGCGGAAGGACGACCTGGAACAGCGCCAGATACGTGAGTCCGCGGCGGCCGAAGCGCCCGGCGACGCCCACTCCGAACACGGCACGGCGGTGCTTCCACATGGCCTGGATCGTGCCGAAGCACCAGCGGTAGCGCTGGCGCCACAACTGGCGCAGGGAGGTGGGCACTTCGGTCCAGGCGACGGCGGACTCCTCGTAGAGCACCCGCCAGCCGCCGCGCCACAGAGCCATCGTGAGGTCGGTGTCCTCGGCGAGGGTGTCGTCGCTGACCCCGCCGACGCCCATCAGCGCGTCCCGGCGGAAGGCCCCGATGGCACCCGGGACCGTGGTCATGCACTCCAGGACCTCGAACATCCGGCGGTCGAGATTGAAGCCGAAGCAGTACTCCAGGTGCTGCCACTTGGCCAGCAGGCCGCGCCGGTTGCCGACCTTGGTGTTGCCGCTGACCGCGCCGACGGCCGGGTGCGCCAGCGGCTGGATCAGATGGTGGATGGCGTCCGGTTCGAAGACGGTGTCGGCGTCGACCATGATCACGATGTCGTGCCTCGCCTGCCCCAGACCGGTGTTGAGGGCGGCGGCCTTGCCCGCGTTGGGCTGCCGGATCACCATCACCCGGGGATCGTCGATGCCCTCGGCGAGCTCCGCCGTACGGTCCGTCGAGCCGTCGTCGATCACGATGATCTGCAGACCCTGGTGCGTGGAGTCCAGCAGCGAGAGGACGGTCGACTCGATACCGGCCTCTTCGTTGTACGCGGGCACCAGCACCGTCACCGGCTCCGTCACCTCGCGCAGCCAGGGTGCGCCGGTGTGGAAACGCTCGAGCCGACGGACATGAGCGCGGGCGAAGAAGACGAGCAGCACCAGGCGCAGGACCCCGAGAGCGCCCGCGATCCCGAGCACCCACGTCATGGCGTTCGAGAACGCGTTTCCGATGGTGGTGGCCCAGACCAGGGCCGTGCCGCGCCATCGCTCGAAGGTCGAGACCGGTGTGTACGGGGTCAGCCGGAGCCCGTCGGACACGGTGGTGAAGCGATCGACGCTCTGGTTCTTGAGCAGTTTCTCCGTCTCCCGGTACGCGGTCGCCGTCTGGCTGAACTGCCGGACCAGGCCCTGCGCCGGTTTCCGGGTCGCCTTGTCGGCGGCGACCAGTACGTACCCCTTGGCGGTGGCGCGCTGTGCCGCCTGCCACTCGCGGCCGCACAGCGTGTCCGGCGAGGTGATCCGCGGCATTCGCAGCAGTGTGGTGTTCAGGCCCGCGGTGCCCGCCAACGCGGTCTGGGTCAGGTCCAGTTCGGTGGAGAAGCGGAGGGGGGAGGCCTCGCCCAGGACGGCACCGGTGTAGGTGTTCGAGCCGATCTCGTGCCCCTCGGCGCGGATCCGCCGCACCAGGTCCGGATGGCGGGCCGCCTGGGAGCCGAAGAGGAAGAAGGTGGCGCGTGCCCTCTGCTGGCGCAGCAGGTCGAGCAGGCGCGGGGTCCACACGGGGTCGGGGCCGCCGTCGTAGGTGAGCGCGACGGTGCGGGCGGGCATCGAGCCGGTCTGTATCCCGTTGCGGTTTACTCCCACCACCGGACCGCCGCCGGCCACCGCGTCGGGTGCGGGTGAGGTGCAGGCGGTCCGCGTCTTCGCGGCGTCCACCTCGTGGTTGGTCCAGCCCTCGAAGAGCAGGGCCCCGAACATGGCCGGAAGGACGAGTATCAGTAACAGCCAATGTCCCCGCGGGTCGCGGGACTGCTTGTGGCGGGCCTTCACAAGAATCCCGCCCCCCTCCCGGTCGCCGTGCGTTGCGGCATCCAAGTGGCGTGTGTCACAGGCGAGTTGAGGTACGCCCGATCGCCCCGGACCATCCCGCTTCGGGGTGCCGTCGCAGTGCCCCGAAGACCGCGGCGGCCGGCGCCGGATGCCTGGCCTGTGGTGTGCCCTCCACCAGCGGGTGTGAGGCGCCGGGCTCTTCTTCTCCGGCCGTAGGCGTCGGCGCGCGATGCGCGAGGGGGCGTCTTCTTCGAGTGCCTGATGGGGCTGGCCTTACGCATGGGGCGCGAGTCTAGCCACAGCTTTTCGATTTCATGGCCATAACACCGAGCCTCACAGGAGGACGGGCCGAGCGGGCATGACGACGGGCCCGGTGCTCGAAAGCACCGGGCCCGTAGCCCGCACCCGCCCCGTCCCCACAGGTGGGCGCGGGCCGCCACATGCCGCTTACATGTGGACGGTGGGGGCGGCGTCCGCGTCGACCTCCGGGACGCCGCGCCGGTAGAGCACCGCGGTGAGCAGTGCGCCGGCCGCGAAGAAGCCGGCCGACCACCAGTAGGCGGTGGAGTAGGACTCCAGCGCGGCCTGGGCCTGGTTCAGCTTGTTGGTGGGGTCCTTGCCGACCAGGTAGGAGGTGGCGGCGCTGGCGGCCAGGGTGTTGAGCAGGGCCGTACCGATGGAACCGCCGATCTGCTGCATGGTGTTGACGGAGGCGGAGGCGACTCCGGCGTCGTCGGTGGCCACACCGCTGGTGGCGAGGCTCATGGCCGGGGCCATGACCAGGCCGATGCCGAGGCCGGTGACGACCAGCGGGGGCAGGACGTGGGCCGCGTACGTGCTGTTCATGTCGAGAGCGGTCAGCCAGACCATTCCGACGGCTCCGAGAACCATGCCGAGCGGGACCACGATCTTCGGTCCGATGCGCGGGATCAGGACGCTGGTGGACAGGGTGGCGGTCACCATGAGGGCGGCGACCATCGGGAGGAAGGCCAGGCCCGTCTCGACGGCGGAGAAGCCGAGGCTGAGCTGCAGGTAGTAGGTGAGGAACAGGAACACACCGAACATTCCGGCAGCCGAGATCAGCATGGCGACGAAGGACGCGCCCCGGTCACGGTCCAGCAGCACGCGCAGCGGGAGCAGCGGGTGCGAGGCCTTGGTCTGCCACCAGGTGAATGCCGTCAGCAGTACGGCACCGGCGGTGAGGAAGCCCCAGGACAGCGGCGAACTCCAGTCGTGGGACTCGGCGTTGGAGAAGCCGTAGACGACGCTGAAGAGGCCGGCGGTGACCAGGACGGTACCGGGCATGTCGAGCTTGGAGGTGCGGTCACGAGCCGTGCGCTGGAGCAGCATCACGCCGCCGACGAGGGCGAAGGCCGCGATGAAGAGGTTGACGTAGAGGGTCCAGCGCCAGTCCATGTACTCGGTGAGGACGCCGCCGAGCAGCAGACCGACGGCCGCGCCGGAACCGGCGATGGCGCCGAAGATACCGAAGGCCTTGGCGCGTTCCTTCGGGTCGGTGAACGTGGTGGTCAGCAGGGAGAGCGCGGCCGGAGCGAGCAGTGCGCCGAACAGGCCCTGCAGGGCGCGGCCCGCGACGAGTATCTCGAAGTTGGTGGCGGCGCCGGCGATGGCCGAGGCGACCGCGAAGCCGCCCACGCCCACCAGGAAGGCGGGCTTGCGACCGAAGAGGTCCGCTATCCGGCCGCCGAGCAGCAGCAGGCTGCCGAAGGCGAGCGAGTAGGCGGTGACGATCCAGGTCCGGTTGCCGTCGGAGAAGCCGAGGTCGGCCTGGGCGGACGGCAGGGCGATGTTAACGATGGTCGCGTCCAGCACGACCATCAGCTGGGCGAGCCCGATGATGGCGAGGATCCACCACCGATGACGGGGTGGCCCGGCCTCCTCGGCTTGGGAACCGTTCTTCCTGAGTGGCGCTGTGTCCGGCGCTGCGGCTGTCTGTGCCATGGGGACGTACTCCAGTCATAGATCAGGTTACGAACGCGTGAAACGAAACGGTTTCGTACGCATGAGCCTAAGCCAATCGCGAGCGAAACGCAAACGTTTCGTTTGGGAGCCCGGGGTGCGCCGAGGAGATCGCGTCCAGACGCGAAGGCCGGGTTGGCTGTCTCGCGGTCACTCCCCCGGGCCGCGGTGCGCGGCAGCGCGGTTTCCGACGGAAGCCACGCAGGTCAGAGCCCCGTCACCGGCCACCGGGAATGCGAGCCGGAATGCGAGCCGGAATGCGAGCCGGCCCCCCGGATCCATGGTGTAGCGCGCTACAC
>NZ_JBQQCG010000096.1:0-43421 GCF_052245575.1 Streptomyces sp. 2A115
CAAGGAGAGTTACGCGGTGGCCCGCCTCCTGTTCAGGGAGCGGTAGTCACCCGTGGAAGTGCGCCCCGGGCAGATGCCCGCGCACTCCCGGCCGCTGATCCCGTACACCACGACGAGGGACACCATCCTCGCCCAAGGCTGCGCGTCCCAGAATGCGCCCCTCTCTGCACACCAACGACAAGTACTTCAAGGGCCGGATGCGGGACTTCCGCCTCTACGATCACGCCCTGACCCCGACCGAGGTCCGGGACAGGGCCGACCAGCCCGCGAAGCACTGGGAGCAGCTGCAGGAGCTGGCCGACTACAACTGCGCCCTCGCGTATTTCAATGACCCCGTAATCGGCCCGGTGATCGTCTTCCCGTCGGACTACGCCGGTGACCTGAACAACCTGCAGACGCCGACCGACTGGACCGACTCCTCCGGGCAGACATCGACAAGCTGGCCCACGCCCACCACCGCGAAGAGCCCTACGTTCACCGCTGCCCAGATCAAGGAGATCATTGATGCGGCCTACGAGCGGATCGCACCTGACGACGATCAGACATACAGAGTGTCGGTCGGCTACGACGGGATGAGCGACCGGATGGTGGTGGCCACCGACGCTCCGGCCTCGGTCACCGGTCCTCTGCTGAGCGCCTACCCCGGCAAGATCACCCTCCAGGCATACCCAGCCTGACAGGCGATCCTGATCGGCTGAAACCAGGAGGGGCCCGGGTCTCCCCAGGCCCCTCCTGTCGGGATCATGCCCCTTCTCGTGCAACAGCGTTGCTCTTGGCGGGCGGCCTCGCCGGCAATGGACGGCCGTTTCGCGTGCGGTGGCGGAGGACCGAGGTGATGACGTGGAACTGGGCGGAGGACATCGGGATGCCGCGCTCACGGTCCGTCTTCTGCGGTGACACGGATGATCTCTCCGGTGATCCTCGCTGAGGACGCGCGCCGGTGACTGGGCAGCTGACCCCAGCCGAACGGACGGTCAACCGTGCGCCGGTTATGTCCCGAACGCCCGTCGAACGCGGGATGGCACGACTCAAGTCCTGGCGCGTCTTCCGAAGATCACGACGCAGCCAGAATCGAATGAGGCCAATCGCCAAGGCCATCCTCACCCTGGAGGGGCAGCGCTGAAAACGCTTAATGATCAAGCCGAGTGAGGCACCCCCCCGGATCCAGGACGTTACGAGGTGAGCTGCTGGTGCCCTATGACGGAGAGCAGTTCGAGTTTGCTGTGGCTCTCCGTGCCGGGGCGGGTGGTCAGCACCACCAGGGTCTGGGCGCGGTTCTCGGTGTACAGGAGCTGGGCGTCGACGTCGATGCGGCCGAGTTCGGGATGGAGGATGGTCTTGCAGTCGTCGTAGCGTTGGGCGACTTCCTGAAGTTCCCACATGCGGACGAACTCGGGGCTGTGTTCCTGGAGTTCGGCGAGGATCCGGGCGGCTCGGGGAGTGTCGCTGCCGGCCGTCAGCGCGGCCCGCAGGCGTGCCGCCTGGGCGCGGCCGTGGCGTTCGTGGGTCTCCTCGGGAACCATCAGGCGTTCGGCCGGGTCCATGAACCAGCGGTAGTAGCCGCTGCGGGCGAGGTCGGTGTGGCGGGTCTGGTCGCCGAGCAGCGCGACGGCCACGGGGTTCATCGCGAGGGTGTCGAGCAGGTCGGTCTGCACCATGGCGGGGGAGTCGTCGAGGCGGTCCAGGACCCGCAGCAGGGTCGGGCTGACGTGCTCGGAGCGGTGGAGGCGGGCCGGGGCGTTGTGGCCGATGAGGACGAAGAGGTGGTCGCGTTCGTCCAGGGTCAGTCGCAGGGCCCGGGCGAGAGCCGCGGTGATCTGGACGGAGGGCTGCGGAGCCCGCTGCTGTTCCAGACGGGTGTAGTAGTCGGTGGACATGCCGGCGAGCTGGGCGACCTCCTCGCGGCGCAGCCCCTGTGTACGCCTGCGTGGCCCCTCGACTAGCCCGACGTCGCGGGGCCGCAGCGCCTCACGCCGGTGCCGCAGGAATTCCGCCAGTTCCTTCTTGTCCATGCCCCCATCCTCGCCGCATCCCGCCCGGCTATCCAGAGACCACCGATCCATGGCTGAGCACCCCTCTCCCACCCGCGCAAGGCCGCTCATACGGCCGACGCCAATAGCGCTCGCGGCGAGACGATCCGAGGGTCACCCGACCTGCATGACCCGCTGGGGCATTCGACTGTCGGCGGTGCGCCGCAGGACGCCGGTATGGAAGACGGCCTGCGGCGACGGTCCCCCGTCGACGACGCTCTGGACCGGCGCCGGGCCTCGTCGCCCGGCCCGGCCCGTCTGACACGACGATGTTCGCCGTGTCAGACGGGCGCTCGCGTGCCCCTCGGCACTCAGGACGTGCCGGTCGCCTCCCGTGCGACGGCCGGGGTGAAGCCGAAGGCGCTTTCTTGTCGTTCCGCGTCTTCAGCGAGGACCTCCCGAGGCGGTCCAGCTCGCGTGCGTCCCTGATGTGGCCCCACAGGACCTGCCCGCGTGCTGTTGTTCCGCGTCGGTCACTACAGGTCGGTCAGCTGCCGCTGATCATGGCGAGGACATCGTCGTAGGTGCCGGTGGCCACCGCGTCGCGGATGAACCTGGCGGGCTCGACGACGATCTCCTTCGCGTCGGGCTGCTCGCGCAGCAGGTCGAGAGCCTCGGTGAGGAAGTCGTCCAACGGCATGGCGTGGTCGTTGTCCTGCTGGCCCATCAGGCCCGTGCGCACGCCCGGCGGGGCCATCTCGATCACCTGGATGCCGGCGTCGGCACCGGCGAGCTGGATGCGCAGGCTCTCGGAGAAGGAGTGCAGCGCGGCCTTGGTCGCGCTGTAGGTCGGGGTGCTCGGGTACGGCACGAACGCCAGCGCGGAGGTGACGTTCATGACGACCGCGTCGTCCTTGCCCGCGAGCAGGGGCAGGAAGGCGTACGTCATCCGGATCGTGCCGAGCAGATTGGTCGCGACGTGATCCTCGGCGACCGTGAGTTCGGCCGGGTCGAGGAGGTTCTCCCGCTGCATGATGCCGGCGTTGTTGACCAGGACGTTCAGTCCCGGGTGGCTCGCCGCCACGGTCTCACGGGCCCGGGCGATCGAGTCGGGGTCGGCGACATCGAGGACGAGGGCGTCGATGCCCGGGTGCTCGGCCGTGATCTCGTCGAGGAGTTCCTTGCGTCGGCCTGCGACGATCACCTTGTTGCCGGCCTCGTGCAGGCGCAGGGCCAGGCCGAGGCCGATGCCCGAGGTGCCGCCGGTGATCAGGATCGTGTTGCCGGTCATCTTCATGGGGGTCTTGTTCCTTTGGTACGGCGGGCCGGGGAGCGCCCGCAGCCTCGAATGTATGGGCGCCCGCGCAAGGGCGGGAGAGGACGGTTTATCCATGGATCGGCGGTCCCCGGCTGAGCAGTAGAGGACACCACTGCAGCCGGTCAGCGCGTCCACACCGGGCGCCGCGCGTCGCACACGGGGACGCGGTAGCCGAGGGCAGTACGCGCCGCCCGCACGCTGTGCGCAGCCCGGACACGGGCCCGCTCACGGAAGCGGCCCCGAACTCGGGCGCGGCCCTTGCGTCACCCCGCATCACGTCGCGTACGCCCCGGCAGGAACGCCGCGATGACGAGGCCCAGCAGCGCCGCCCCCGACGCGATCAGGAACGAGGTGCGGAAGCCGTCCAGCGTGGGCACCTCGGTGCTCCCCATGGGCTGCGTCGTGCTCGCGAGGACGACGCCGACGACGGCGCTGGACGTCGACGTGCCGATGGAACGCATCAGCGAGTTCAGCCCGTTGGCCACGCCCGACTCCGAAGGGTCGACGGCGCCCAGGATGAGCGGGGGCATCGCGGAGTAGGCGACGCCGACGCCGCTGCCCGCGAGGACGGCGACAAGCACGATCTGCCACACGGCGCCCAACAGCGCTGTTCCCGCCAGATACGCGACGGCGAGCAGCACGAGCCCCGTCATCAGCGAGACCTTGGGCCCGCGCGCGGCCGACAGCCGGGCGGCGAGCGGGGAGACCGTCATCATCGCGAGGCCCATGGAGGCCGCGCAGACGCCAGTGGCGACCATGGACATCCCCAGCCCGTACCCGGTGGACTCGGGCAGCTGCAGCAGCTGCGGCAGGACGAGCGTCACCGCGAAGAACGCGAAGCCGACGGTGATAGCGGCCAGGTTGGTGAGGAGGACCTGGCGGCGCGAGGCGGTGCGCAGGTCCAGCAGCGGGTTCTTGGTGCGCAGTTCGAAGAGACCCCACAGCAGGAAGATCACGACGGCGGCGGCGAAGAGCCCCAGCGTGGTGGCGCTCCCCCAGCCCCAGTCGGCGCCCTTGGAGATGGGCAGCAGCAGGGCGACGAGGCCGAGGGTGAGCCCGAGCGCGCCGATCAAGTCGAAGCGGCCGGGGGTGCGCTGCGCGCTCTGGGGGACGATGGCGAAGATCGCGGCCATGGCCACCGTGCCGATGGCGGCGGCGCCGAAGAACAGCCAGTGCCAGTCGAGGTTCTGGGCGACGAGCGCGGCCAGGGGTATGGCTAGCGCGCCGCCGACGCCGAGGGAGCTGCTCATCAGCGCCATCGCCGATCCGTGCCGCTCGGGCGGCAGTTCGTCCCGGATGATGCTGATGCCGAGCGGGACGGCGCCCAACGCGAAGCCCTGCACGGCGCGGCCCACGACCATCGGCATGAGGTCCGAGGTGAACCCGCTGACCAGTGAGCCCAGCACCATCAGCCCGAGGCTGACCAGGAGGAAGCGGCGCTTGCCGTAGAGGTCGCCGAGCCGCCCCATGATCGGGCTGGCGACGGCGCTGGACAGCAGCGTCGCGGTGATCACCCAGGCGGCGTTGGACGTCGTGGTGTCCAGCAGCCGGGGGAGGTCGGCTATGACGGGGACGAGCAGGGTCTGCATGACGGCGACGGCGATGCCGCTGAAGGCGAGGACGGGGACGAGCCCGCGCCCTGCGGGAGTTCCGGTGGTCGGGGGGACCGGTATGGCCGATACCGGAACCGAGTCGTCGCTCTGGGGCATCGCGCCGTCATGGTCAGTGTCCTGGCCGGTGGCCAGGGGGACTTGAACCATCCGGTGGTCTTCCGGGGGTGATGCGAGAGGTCGGTCGCGCTGTGGCCGGTCGCTGTCGGGGGTGACGTCGGCGAGTTCGACGCGGGAGCGTTTCATGGTTGGGGTGTCCTTGCTGCCGGCCCTGACGAAGGGCCACGGAAGATGCGTTGTGCGGCGGAGGGGCAGCGGTCAGGTGGCCTGCGGGTGTGCGCGCCGGGGGAACGCTGGTGGTAGGTGAGGGGCGCGGGCTGATCTTGCCCGGCTCGGCGGTGGTGACGTGGGTGAGCAGGACGGTGTGGTCCCCGGCCGTGACGTACTGGTCGACCTCGGCGGCGACTCAGGCCACCGAACTCGGCAGGCGCGGCAGGGCCTCGCTCGCCGACCAGGCGATCCCGTCGGATTTGTCCGGGCCCGAGCGGGTGAAGGCAGTGGTGAGAGCGGCCTGGTGCACGCCCAGGATGTTGAGGCCGAAGCGGCGGGTGCGGCGGACGTGCGCGAGGAGTTGGGAGTGGTCGTCCAGCGACACCAGCACCATCGGCGGCGTAAGCGATGCGAGGCGAAGGAGCTGACCGTGGTGCCTTGCGGGCGATCGCCGTCCATGGCGGTGACCGCGGCGACCGGGGATGCGACGGCCATGGCGTCGCGGAACACCTGCGGGGTCGCGGTGCCGGACGACTGGGCGGTGCCGGACGGCGCAGCGGTGGCGGGCTGCGTGGTGGTGGTCATGAGCGGGCCGGCTTGGTGAGGCGCGGGTCGAGGCCGTACTGCTGGTGGGCGCCGAGGTTCTCGCGCAGGGTGGGGCCTTCGTAGTCGTCGTGGAACAGGCCGCGTTCCTGCAGGATCGGGACGACCTGGTCGACGAAGGCGTCGAAGCCGTCGTGGTAGCTGTCGACGGCGATCGAGAAGCCGTCACAGGCCCCTGCCTCGAACCACTGCTGCATGTGGTCCGCCACGTCGACGGCGGTGCCGGCGACCACCGGGTGGTAGTCGATGACGCCGTGGGCGAGCACATCGCGCAGACTCCAGCCTTCCCGCGCCACTTCGAGGGCGCGGGCGGAGCGCGGGTCGTGCGGGCTGGGTAGGGCGTCGGCGAGCTGGTCCGCGGTCAGCGGCTCGTCGAGTTGGCCGGGGCCGAGCGGGAGGCCGATCATGGCGCCGAGGTAGCGGACGCGCTGGTTCAGGTCGACGACCTCGTCGAGGAAGCGGCGCCGTTCCAGGGCGGCTTGGCGGGAGGGGGCGAGGGTCGGCATGAAGCCGGCGAGCATCTTCACCTCGTCCGGGTCGCGTCCGGCGCGTTTGGCGGCGTCCCGCAGGGCCTGGCGCTGGGCCCGGGCGTCCTCGATGGTGTACGGGTTGGCGTAGACGCCGCTGGCGTAGCGGCCCGCGAGTTCCAGGCCGTAACTGCCGCCGCCTGCCTGGAAGATGACCGGCTGGCCCTGCTCGGACGGGGGGATGGGCAGTGGGCCGCGGGAGGCGGCGTGCTTGCCCTGCAGGTTGACCGGCTGGATCTTGTCCATGTCGGCGAACCGCTTGCCGTCGACGTCGAGCAGCCAGGCGTCCCTCTCCCAGCTGCCCCACAGCCCCTGCACGATCTGGATGACCTCGTGGGCGCGCTCGTACTTCTCCGCGCGCGGTGGGATCGTCGCGCCGAAGTTCGCCGCGGCGGCGGGGTCGGAGGTGGTCACGGCGTTCCAGCCGGCCCGGCCGTGGCTGATCACGTCCAGGGCCTTGAACTGGCGGGCGAGATTGTAGGGCTCGGTGAACGTGGTGGAGGCGGTGGTGACCAGGCCGATTCGCTCGGTCTCGCGCGCGAGGACGGTCAGGATCAGCAGCGGGTCGATCATGTGGTGCGGGGCATGGTGGGCGAGGTCGACGTCCAGGACCGGGGTGTCGGCGATGAACAGCAGCTGGATCTTGCCGCGCTCGGCGGCTTGCGCGTACCGCACGAACTGGTCCATGTCGGTGTAGCTGTTCAGGTTCGCACCCGGCAGCCGCCAGGCCCCGGGTGCGGCCCCGTATCCGCCGCTGAACTGCATGCCCAGGACCATCTGCCGGCTTGTCATTGCTGCTCCTCCGAGCGAGGTGAGAAGAGGGGGAGGGTGGGGGGTACGGCTGGTTCCTGCGCCGAAAGCGTGAGCGTGCTCGGACCGCCCGGGCGATGGCGGGTGCCGGGCCCGGGCCCACGCGCCGGGTGGCTTCTGCGGACGGACTACTGACCGTCGAGGACGCCGGGGGTGCCGTGCAGGACCACGCTCTGCTGGAGCGGGATGCGTGTTCTGCCGAACGCGTTCACCGGCGCCGCCGGGTCGCCCGTGCCGAAGGAGATGCCGAACAGCAGCTTGAGGTCCTCGGGAACATCCAGGAACGCGCGGACGGTGTCGGCATAGATCCCGAGCATGGTCTGTGGAATGCCGGCGAACCCCCGGGACGCCAGTGAGAGCAGGAAGTTTTGCGCGTACATGCCGATGTCGCCGGCCGTCCGCACTCCGTCGCCCAGGGCCGGCATGAACAGGAAGGCGACATGGGGAGCGCCGTAGAACTCCAGGTTCTCGCGGACCGCCGCACTCCTGCCTTCCCGGTCCGAGCGCTCGATGCCTCGGGTTCCGTAGTAGCTCGCGGCCAGGGCCTGCGCCCGCTCGAGGTAGATGCCTTCGCCGTAGTCAGCGGTGAAATCCGGGGAGGTGCGGCCCTCCTCATCGGCCTTGAGCAGTTCCTTGGCCAGCGCGTCCCGCTTCGCACCCGAGACGACGTGCACGGCCCACGGCTGGGTGTTGCTGTTCGAGGGGGCCGTCTGCGCGTCTTCGAGCACGCCTCGGATGTCCGCAGGGGACAGGGAGGCGGGCAGGAACTTGCGGGGGGAGTGCCGGGAGCATGCGAGGTCGGTGAAGGGCGATGCTGTGCCGGTCAAGGCGTTTCCTTTCCATGGCGCGCAGTCACCGCCATGGCGGCCGGGGCGCAGTGCGGTTGGCCCTCCAAGGAGGCAGCCGTCGTAAGGGCCGGGTGCAGGACGCACTTTGCGGGTACCGGTAGGCGTGCGGATGCTCGCAGGTGGCGGCACGGCAAGGCTGCAGGGCGCAGCGCGGGGGGACTGCGCGCTCTTCGTGTTCGTCTTTGGTGGTCGTGGCGTGTTGGGTGTACGTGGCGTGCCGCCGGGGCCGCCTTGGTGCCGTTCCGTGCATGAGGGCGGTGGGCGGATCAGCGGTGGGCGGATCAGCGGTGGGCGGCGCGGTTCATCTCGACGCCGTCCTCCAGGGTGGCGAAGCGCTCCGGGCCGCTGTCGCGGATTCGCCGCGCCGACGCAGGAGCCTGCTGTCAGTCCCGGATGCCTGCCACCTCAACCTCGATGGCTTCGATGCGGCCCGTCGCATCCATAGAATTACCAAGGCGCTTGGGGTTTGTATCCGAAATGAGCAGGTAGAGGGTTCGCATTTCCGGTCCGCCGAGCGTCAGATCCACAGCGAAGTTTCCACCATCGGGATATGCCTCGGTGTCCGCGGCGATCCGAATGATGTCGGTAACCTCGCCGCCATCACGGGCACGGCGAAATTCACCAATCCACGGAAAGGCCGCCCATACCGCACCCTCACTGTCGAAGCAGATGCCATCGATGGTCTCCGTGTCCGGTGACCCGAATTCAGCGAACACGCGCTGGTCCACCAGCGCACCGTCGTCCGCCACGGTGAAGGCGGTGAGTCTCGTCCGTGGTGCCCGGAACGATTCTGCGACGACCAGGGTGCGCCCGTCGCCCGAGATCGCGATGCCGTTGGGGAATATGAGGTCCTCGCCGCCCGTGTCGATCCGGCCATCGGGGTGGCGGACAACCAGACTGACACCAACAGGATCTTCGCCGAAAACGTACCCTTGCGGACCGATATATGCGCGGCCATCCCGGTCCACGGCCATATCATTTGGATGGAACGCGACCGGCGCAAGATCAGCGAGTTTCTCCGGTTTGGCATCTCCAAGGCGCAGCAGTTGTGCGTCGTCGATGGCTACAACCATTGGCGCCCCGTCAGGGCCGAAACCGAGACCCGAAGGTCGTCCCGGCACATCGGCGACAACTTCGGGTCGCCCGCCAGGGGAAAGGCGATAGACCTTGCACCGGGTCATGTCCGAGAACCACAGCGCCCCATGATGCCACCGGGCGCTCTCGAGATAGCCGAGGCCACCCTGCGCCACAATACGCCGAGCGTCAGCGGACAGTACCCTTGGTGAATGACTCATATATCCTCTTTAATAAAATTGCGGTATCGGACGCCGGTGGATCAGAACTGAGTGAGCCGGAGTGTCTGGCGTTTTACGCCTGGGTGTTCCGCTGGCGGTAGCCGCTCGCGATGAGCGTGCGGAGCCGGTCGAGCGACTCCTTGTCGGCGCCGTTGCCCTTGATCCAGGCGATGGAGCAGGCCGCGAGGAACAGGTCGTTCCCCCGCACCGACGCGCGCACGCGCCCCGCGCGCTGCGCGGCCCGCACGTACTGATCGGTGGCGGAGATGAGGATGCCGCAGGGGATGGTGAGCGGGTTGTCCGGCTCCTGCGCCCGGGCCGCGGCCATGAGCGGGTCCGGCAGTCCGCTGAAGGCGCTGAAGTAGTCCTCCATCGCCCGCAGCCACTGCTCCAGCGCCTCGGCCGGGTCGCTGAGCTGATCGATGTCCGCCTGGCGGGCCACCAGCTCCTCGGAGCGCGTCTGCAGCACGGCCGCCAGCAGCGCTTCCCGGGTGGGGAAGTGCCGGTACAGGGTGCCGGGCCCGACGCCCGCCTCCTTGGCCACCGCCTCCAGGGAGGTGCCGACCCCGTGCTGCAGGAAGTGACGCTGCGCGGTCTCCAGGAGGGCCGCGCGGTTGCGCTGGACGTCCGCGCGGGGCTTGCGTCCCCGCTGTTCGACGGCGCTCATGCGCCCTCCTGCCTGCCGTGATCGTGCGGCCGCACCAAAACGGATGCTGCCTCCGTACGTGTTCGAGAGTAAAGCGGAGGCGGCATCCGGTCAAATCGGTGGTCCGACCACGGAGTCCGGACAGAGCAGGGGGCCGACATGCCTGGCCGCATGGCCGGCCCTGTCACCGGGCCGTTCGCACACCGCCTTGGTGGACGCCACTGATGAAGGACGGGTGCGCGCAGTGGCCATTCCTAGCCGCATGGCAGTGGCACGAGAATGCTCGGCATTCCCGTCGTCGCCGACCGTGTGGCTCAGACCGTCGTGGCCCGGCATCTGATGCGCAGGGTGGAGCCAGTTTTCCACCCGGACAGTTTTGGATACCGGCCCGGACGGTCCGCTTTGGACACGGTGGGAAAATGCCGGGAACGCTGCGCACCAGCGAAGAGTGGGCGGTGGCGCACGCCGCGTTCCACGAGGCCCTGATCAGCGCATGCCAGGTACCTCTTCTACTGGACTTCTGTTACACCCTGCGTGCGGCAACCGAACTGTACCGGCGCTGGTCGGGACCGGCCGCCGCCACACTGGCGGCCACACGCGACGTGGCCGGCGAGCACCTTGCGATCACGGAAGCCGCAGCGGCACGGGACGCGGACCTTGCAGCCAAGCTGCTGGCCGAGCACTACCAGCGCACCCAACAAGCGCTGCTCGCGGGCGGCTTCACGCAGCCTGACCTGCCGAGGAACGCGACATCTGCAATCCGGGACTGACATCGGCGGCGGTCTTTTCCGGGGCCCCGCACGACGGGAGACGCGGGCCTTATTGCGCCATAGGTCACCAGCCAACGGTTACGGCCCGTCGGCCATCGGGTGGCGACTCGCCAGTCGGTGACAGCGTGACCGGTTGCGGGCGAAGACGCGTCCACGCCCAACTTCTCGGTGACAGCGGAATTCAGGCCGGCGTCCAACGGTCACACCCTCCGGAACGGCTACTGCCTGGGACCGGCGCATGGTGGGCACGAGTCGGGACGTCAGCTGCGTACGGCCCGCGCGATCTCCTCCGCTGCCTTCCGAACCCGCTCGACGGACTCCTTCACGATGCCTTCGCGGTACGTGATGACATTGATGCAGGTCGGCGGGGACTGACCGGCCAGCGGCAACGGGACAGACAGTCCGTAGGCCCCCGGCTCCACCTCGCCGTGCGTGATCGCGTACCCGTCGCGCCGGGCGCGGACCACCGCTTCGGTATCGGCGGGGGTGGGCGCATGGAGAGAGGACAGGGCGTGTCCGGCCGCCCCTCGGTGCAGTGGGTGCCTGCTGCCCTCGCGGAAGGCGAGGTGGTAGTCGACCGACTGCGGGGCGACCACGGCGATGGCCACCGCCTCGTCGAGTTCGGCGACGAGCATGGCGACGGTCGAACCGAGCTCGTCCGCCAGTCGCCGCAGGACCGGGAGGGCCGCATCCCGCAGTACTGTCTGGTAGTTGCGCGCCAGGGCCACGGTGCCCGCACCGGCACGGTAGCGTCCGTCCGCGCCGCGGGTGATCAGATGGAAGTCGACCAACGTGCCGAGCAGCCGGTATGCGATGGTCCGATGGGCGCCGAGCCGCTCGGCGATCTCCTGGACGCTCAGCCCTTCGGGCGCGTCCGTGATCATCTGTAGAGCCGTCAGGCCACGGGCCAGGGTCTGGGATCCGCTGTTGCGTATGGGTGTCCGCTCCCCGCCGGGCTCCTTGATCATGACGTCAGTCTATCGGCGGCCGGGCCGGGCCGGTCCACGGAGCGGCGGTGGCCCAGGGGCGCGGAACGGTGTCCCATGGCGGAAGGGACTGTGCTCACTTGTCGAGCGGAAGCGACTGTCGTCCGTAATCGCCGTGGTCGCACGGAACACCCGGCTTCTCGGGCGGATTCCGGCGATGCTCGCAGCGCGCTGGTCGTGGAGGGGCATCCTGGCAGGGTGCTGAGACCGTGGGCCGGCCGGAGTTGCCGTGCTCCTAGTCGCCTTAGGAAAGCAGGGCGGCGGTCTCTCGTCCCCGGACCCCGGACGGCGTCGTGACCGCCTGATCGGCCTTGCCGACGGGCGAGTGCACGAAGTGCGCAGAAGCGCTCGGCTGAGGAGTCCCAGCCGGGCGCTTCTGCGTGGGCGCCCGGCGCGTTCGCCTGTGTCGCCTTCCGGGCCCTGATCGCGGGGCACAGACGCCGGCCGACCGGGGTTCGGGGCCTCTTCACGCTGTACTGGGGGAGCCGGGGGTGCGCGAGGCCAGGTCCAGGGCGATGTCGGTGATCATGTCCTCCTGGCCGCCGACCATGCCGCGGCGCCCCACCTCCACCAGCACGGAACGCGTGTCCAGTCCGTAACGGGAGGCGGCGGCCTCGGCGTGCCGCAGGAAGCTGGAGTACACCCCGGCGTATCCGAGGGTGAGGGTCTCGCGGTCCACCTGCACCGGCCGGTCCTGGAGTGGCCGTACCAGGTCGTCGGCGGCGTCCATGAGGGGGAACAGGGAGCAGCCGTGGTCCCAGCCCATCAGGTCGGCCACCGCGATGAACGCCTCCAGCGGGCAGTTGCCGGCTCCGGCCCCCTGTCCGGCCAGGGAGGCGTCGACGCGCGTGACCCCGTTCTCCACGGCGACCACGGAGTTGGCCACCCCGAGGCCGAGGTTGTGGTGGGCGTGGATGCCGAGCGTGGTCGCCGGGTCGAGCACGTCACGGTATGCGCGCAGACGTGCGCGTACGCCGTCCATGGTGAGCCGGCCGCCGGAGTCCGTGACGTACACACACTGAGCGCCGTAGGACTCCATCAGCGCTGCCTGACGGGCGAGTTCGGCGGGCTCGGCCATGTGGGACATCATCAGGAACCCGGCGACGTCCATGCCCAGTTCACGGGCCGCGGCGATGTGCTGGGCGGAGATGTCCGCCTCGGTGCAGTGCGTCGCCACCCGCACCGAGCGGATGCCGAGGGAGTGCGCCTGCTTCAGGTCGTGCACCGTGCCGATGCCGGGCAACAGCAGGGTGGTGGGCACGGCGTGCCGGACGGCGCCGACGACGGCCTCGATCCACTCCCAGTCGGTGTGGGCGCCGACGCCGTAGGTGATGCTGGAGCCGGCCAGTCCGTCTCCGTGTGCGATCTCGATGGCGCGGACCCCGGCCGCGTCGAGGGCGGCGGCGATCGTGCGGGCCTGCTCGACGGTGTAGCGGTGCCGGACGGCGTGCATGCCGTCCCGCAGGGTCACGTCCTGGACGTACAGGGCGGTGGGTACGCGGTCGGGCTGTCCGCCTTCGGTCGTGGTCACAGCGACGCCACCTCCTGGGGGCGGTACGAGGCGATGCGCTCGGCGGTGCGCAGCGCGGCGGACGTCATGATGTCGAGGTTGCCGGCGTAGGCGGGCAGATAGTGGGCGGCGCCCTCCACTTCGAGGAACACCGAGATGCGCAGGGCCTCGCCCCCGGTGTCGGCGGCCGGGAGAAGGCTCCGGATCGGATCGTCGGCGGGTACGCGGTCGAACTGCACCTTCTGCTTGAGCCGGTAGCCCGGTACGTACGTCTGGACCCGCGCGACCATCTCCTCGACGGAGGCCTCGACGGCCGCCTCGTCGCAGGAGCCGACCAGGCAGTACACCGTGTCCCGCATGATCAGTGGCGGTTCCGCCGGGTTGAGGACGATGATCGCCTTGCTGCGGGCCGCGCCGCCGACCTTCGCGATGGCGGACGACGTCGTCTCGGTGAACTCGTCGATGTTGGCCCTGGTGCCCGGACCGGCCGAGCGCGAGGAGATGGAGGCCACGATCTCGCCGTAGTGGACGGGCGTGACGGCGGAGACCGCCGCGACGATCGGGATGGTGGCCTGTCCGCCGCAGGTGACCATGTTCACGTTGGGCGCGGTGAGGTGCTCGTCCAGGTTGACCGGCGGCACCACGTACGGGCCGAGCGCGGCCGGGGTCAGGTCCACGACCGTGCGGCTGAGCGCGCGCAGCACCTCGTCGTGACGGCGGTGAGCCCCCGCCGAGGTGGCGTCGAAGACGATCCGCACGTCGTCGAACTCGTCCATCGCCACCAGTCCCTCCACCCCCTCGTGGGTGGTCGCCACCTTCAGGCGCCGGGCCCGGGCCAGCCCGTCGGACGCGGGGTCGATGCCGGCCAGCGCGACGACGTCCAGCGTTTCGGACAGCCGGAGAATCTTGATCATCAGGTCGGTGCCGATGTTGCCCGAGCCGATGACGGCGACCTTGGTACGGGCCTGGGCTGCTGCGTTTGTCATGAACGGTCTTCCTTTGCGGCGTCGGGGGAGGCGGCTGTCTCCGTGCCCGGCTCCGGCTCGGCGAAGGTGACACCGACGCGGCCGAGGCCCGAGATGTGCGCCTCGAACGTCATACCGGGCCGGGCGTCGGCCATCGGGCCGAGGGCGCCGGTCAGCACGACGTCCCCGGCACGCAAGGGGTCACCTATCGCGGCCAGCGTCGAGGCCAGCCAGACCGCGGCATTCAGGGGGCTGCCCAGACACGCGGCTCCGGTGCCCGCGGAGACCTGTTCCCCGTCCCGGGTCATGGTCATCGTCACGCTCCGCAGATCCAGGCCGGTCAGCGACACAGGCGTGCCGCCGAGCACGAAGAGGCCGGAGGAGGCGTTGTCGGCCACCGTGTCGACGATCGTGATGTCCCAGCCGGCGATCCGGCTGTCCACGATCTCCAGCGCGGGCAGTGCGTAGTCGACGGCACGCAGCACGTCGGCCACGGTGCACTGGGCGTGCGGCAGATCGGCGCCGAGGACGAGGGCCACCTCCGCCTCGACGCGGGGCTGGAGCAGTCGTCCGGCCGGCACGGCCCCGTACTCGGGGACCGCCATGTCGGACAGCAGGGCACCGAAGTCCGGCTGGTCCACACCCAGTTGCCGCTGCACCGCTGGCGACGTAAGGCCGATCTTGCGGCCGATCACGCGTCGGCCGCCGGTCAGGGCGCGTTCGATGTTCAGCCGCTGTACGGCGTAGGCCGCCGCGACGTCTCCGTCGGGGAGCAGGCCGCGCACCGGAGGGCAGGGCACGGCGGTACGGGACGCCTCGGCGAGGACGTCGGCGGTCTTGGCGACCGCGGCGGGCACATCGCCCGTGGTCATGGGTACCTCCGGCAGGTGGTCACGAGTGTCTCCGGGGGGTAGGGGGAGGAACGAAGGTCACGACGTACCTCCGGGGATGGAGCACGCAGGCAGGGCCTTCGGAACTCCGGTATAGACGCCGACTCGTTCGGGGGCCAAGCTTTGTTCCGTGGTACGGAACGCCTCCCAGGTCGGCATGCTCCGCAAGTGCGTGCTTGTTCTCGACTGCTTCCGTCCGACCGGCGGCCCGTACCGCCTGGCGGAACTGGTCGAGCGGTCCGGCCTGTCCAAAACCACCGTGCACCGGCTGGTGGCCGAGCTCGTGGGGCTGGGCCTGCTGGAACGCGCCGGTCCGGCCTACCGGCTCGGCGGCAAACTCTTCGAGCTGGGCACTCTCGTTCCGCGCCGACTCGGCCTGCGGGAGACGGCCCTGCCGTTCCTGCAGGATCTTTTCGGGGCCACGCACGAAACCGTCCACCTCGGCGTCCGCGAGGGTCACGAGGTCGTCTACATCGAGCGCATCCATGGCCATGACGTTCTTCCGCTGCCCTCCCGCGTCGGCGGCAGCCTGCCCCTGACGTGCACTGGTGTGGGCAAGGCGCTGCTGGCCTTCTCGGACACGGAGCTGGTGGAGGAGGTGCTCGCCGGGCCGCTGCCCCGTCTGACGCCCTACTCGGTCACCGATCCGGCACGCCTGCGCACCTCGCTCGAACAGGCGCAGGTGTCGGGGCTGGCCTACGAGGAGCAGGAGGCGGCAGTGGGCGTCAGCTGCATCGCCGCACCCGTCTTCGAGGGCGGCGAGGCGGTCGCCGCCCTGTCGGTCGCGGTGCCCCGCGCCCGATTCCGGCCCGCCCAGCTGGCCCCGGCCGTGCGCACCGCGGCGCTTGGGCTCTCCCGCGTGCTGCGGGCGGGCAGGCCGTTCTGACCGAGGCCGCCGGAAGCGGCGGGCGCGGGCGAGGTCAGGCGAAGGCCTTCCGCAGGGATTCGGCCATCAGCTCCATGGCTTCCTTCGCGGGCTCCACGGGCCCCGCGTGCGTGAAGGAGTGGTCGACGCCCGCGAAGTCGCGGTGCGTGACGGGTACGCCCGCGGCCCGAAGGGTCTGCGCATAGGCCTCGCCCTCGTCGCGCAGGAGGTCGTACTCGGCGGTGATGATCAGTGCGGGGGCCAGGCCGGTGTGGTCGGAGGCGAGGGCGGGGGAGGCCAGGGGATCGCTCCGTGTCGAAAGGTCCGGCACATAGGCGTCGTTGAAGAAGTGCGACAGCGCGGGAGTGATCACGGACCTGGGGCCGTAGAGGCGTTTGGACTCGGGATCGGCCGCGAGATCCAGGGGCGGGTAGTCCAGGATCTGCAGCCGAGGTGAGAAGTCCCCAGTGTCGCGGGCGGTGAGGCAGACGCCCGCGGCGAGGTTGCCGCCCGCGCTGTGTCCGCCCACGGCCAGCCGCGTCCCGTCCCAGCCGTTCTCGGCCCCGTGTGCCGCGACCCATGCGGTCACGTCGTACGCCTGGGTGGTGGCGACCGGGAACGGACGCGCCGGCGCGACGTCGTAGTCCACGTTGACGACGACGCATCCGGCACGGTCGGCGAGGAAGCGGCAGATGTGGTCGTCCGTCTGGTGCCGGCGCAGGACGAACCCGCCGCCGTGGAAGTTCACGTAGACCGGTGGAGCAGTGCCTTCGGGCGGCGACGACGGACGGTAGACGGTGCAGCGCACCGAGCCCGCGCGGGTGGGGATCCGCAGTCGGCTCGTGCTCCGGGGGATGTCGGTGCACCGCAGATCGCGGTGGACGCGGACGATCAGTGGGCTGAGGAGCTGGAACGCTCTGACTCTGAGGGCATGCCGATTGACCATGGGGTTCTTCCGTAGGTGTGGCTCGGGGAGCGGGCGGAACGGACGCGCCGATCAACAGGATTCCTGATGGTGCCTCGCGGATGCCCCGACAGGCAAGGGGCGGCGTTCACCCCGGCGGGCCGGTGCGCGGGCTACTGGAACTTTGTTGCGTCGGACTCCTTGACAAGGTGACGCCGAGGTTTCAGTCTCCCACTTAACGCACCGAGTGAATCACATAACGCACGTCGGTGGTCTTCGGAATCCCTTGAGAGAAGGGCTCGACTCATGCCCGCACCGTCCAGGTCTGCCGCGAGGTCGGCGGACGTCGTGATTGTCGGAGCGGGGCCCACCGGCCTCGCGCTCGCCAACCTGCTCGGTCTGTACGGCGTGCGCACCCTCGTGCTGGAGGCGGAAGGTGAGCTGTTCGACTTCCCGCGGGGCGTGAGCATCGACGACGAGAGCCTGCGCACCTTCCAGACCGCCAGGCTGACCGACGCGGTCCTGCCGCACACCGTTCCCCATCACCTGCTCCGTTTCGTCAACGGCAGCGGCCGCCTTCTGGCCGAAGTGGACCCGGGCGAGGGTGACTTCGGATGGCCACGGCGCAACGGCTTCATCCAGCCGCTCGTGGACCGGGCCATGCTCACCGGTCTCGACCGCTTCCCGCACGTGGACGTGTTGTTCTCCCACCGCCTCACCGGCTTCACCGACCGGGGCGAGGACGTACTGCTGTCGGTCACCGACGCCGACGGCGAGGAACTGGCCATCCGGGCGGGGCACCTGGTGGGATGCGACGGCGGACGCAGCACGGTCCGCAAGTCGATCGGCGCCGCCTTCGAGGGCACCACCGAGCCCACCCGGTGGCTGGTCGTCGATGTCCGCAACGACCCGCTCGGCACCCCCAACGCCTACCTCGGCTGTGACCCGCGCCGGCCGTACGTCTCCATCGGATTGCCGCACGGCATACGCCGCTTCGAGTTCCTGCTCCGGCCCTCGGAGACCGATGAGCAGGCCGTGGAGCCCGCGCACCTGCACCGCATGCTCGGATCGCTGATACCCCACCCCGAGAGGGTCGACCTGATCCGCAAACGGGTCTACACCCACCATGCCCGGGTGGCCTCCGTCTTCCGCAAGGGCCGGGTCCTCATCGCCGGTGACGCCGCGCACCTGATGCCGGTGTGGCAGGGCCAGGGCTTCAACAGCGGCATCCGGGACGCCGCCAACCTCGCCTGGAAACTCGCCGCCGTCACCCACGGCATGTCACACGAGGGCCTCCTCGACACCTACGACGCCGAACGGCGCGGGCACGCCGCCGCCATGGTCGACGTGTCCAACAAGATCGGCAAGGTCATCTCGCCCACCAACCGACTGGTCGCCGGCGCCCGCGACGCCCTTGCCGCAGGGCTCACCGCCTTCCCCCGGGCCAAGCGTTACCTCGCCGAGATGCGGTACAAGCCCATGCCGTACTACCGCCATGGCGCCGTCGTACACCTGACCGAACCGGACCCGCGCGCCACGGTCGTCGGCAGACTGTTCATCCAGCCGCAGGTGGCCAGCCGTGAGGGCGAACGGCTGCCCCTGGACGAGGTGCTGGGACCTTGGTTCTCCATCGTGACGTGGGCCAACGACCCCCGCTCGATTCTCGGCCCGCAGGGTCTGGAAACGGCCGAGCGCCTCGGCGCACGGCTGGTCGAGGTGCGGCCCATGAGCCAGCTGCACTGGAAAGCCCCGGAGCAGACCGGCGACGTCACCGTCGTGGGGGACGTCACCGGGCGCCTGAAAAAGTGGTTCGACGACCACCCCGTCTCCGTGGTGGTCGTCCGCCCGGACCGCTTCGTGGCCGGCGCCAGCATCGCCCAACGGGCGCCGCAGCTCCTCGCCGACCTCTCCCAAGCCGTTCGTCTCACTCCCGGAGGCCCCCATGCCGGTCCGTCTGTGCTGCCTTTCGCACTCCCCACTGATGGAGCACTCGCACCCGCCGAGTGACGTCCAGGCGAAGGTCGACAGCGCACTCGACCGGGCCAGGACCTTCGTCCGCACCTACGACCCCGAACTGGTCGTCCTGTTCGCACCCGACCACTACAACGGCTTCTTCTACGACATGATGCCGCCGTTCTGCATCGGAGCGGGGGCCGAGTCGGTCGGAGACTTCGGCACCTCCGGCGGCAAACTCACGGTGGACCGCCAGACCGCGAGGTGGCTCGTGGCGGAGGTGCTGGGGCAGGACGTCGACGTGGCGATGTCGGAGCGGATGATCGTCGACCACGGCTTCGCCCAGCCGCTCGACCTGCTGCTCGGAGGCATCGATCGGGTGCCGGTGGTGCCCGTGTTCATCAACGCGGTCGCCGAGCCTTTGGGCCCCGCCAGCCGGGCCCGCCGTCTGGGGGCGGCGATGGGCAGTGCCCTGGCCGAACTCGACCAGCGTGTCCTGGTCATCGGCTCGGGCGGGCTCTCCCACGACCCGCCGGTACCGAGGATGGCCGATGCCGTGTCCCCCGAGGTGATCGCCCGGCTGATCGACAACCGCCATCCTTCCCCGGAGGAGCGCGCCGCCCGGGAGGCCCGCACCATCGCCGCCGCCAAGGCTTTCGCCGTCGGCACGTCACAACTGCAGTCACTCAATCCCGCCTGGGACGCGGCCTTTCTCGATGTTCTCGAACGAGGTGGGCTGACCGAGTTCGACACCTGGACCAACGACTGGTTCGTCGAGCAGGGCGGCCACTCGGCCCACGAGGTCCGCACCTGGATCGCGGCCTATGCGGCCCTGGCGGCCCAAGGCCCGTACCAGATGACCTCCAGGTTCTACGAACCCGTCGACGCCTGGATCGCGGGATTCGCCGTCACCACCGCGGAACCCGCCGCCTGACCATCCCGGGTCACCCCCCAACCCCCGCTCACCCTCTCCTCCGTTCCGTCCGGGAGCCACCGAATGACACCCAGCCCCACCGTCTGGACCGCAATCGCGGAGACACCCTTCACCTATCGCTACGTGGACGTCGGCCCATGGCGTACCCGCGTCCTGGAGGCCGGCCGCAGCGACGCCGAGCCGGTCGTCCTGATGCACGGCACCGGCGGCCACCTGGAGGCGTACGCCCACAACATCGCCGCCTTCGCGGAGCACTACCGGGTGATCGCCTACGACTTCCCCGGACACGGCCGCACCACCCACGCCACCGCCGATCTCGAACTCCCCGACTACACGCAACACCTGCTGGCGCTGCTCGACGAACTCGGCATCGACCGGGCCCACCTGAACGGCGAATCCCTCGGAGGCTGGGTCGCGGTCAAGTTCGCCGCCGCCCACCCCGAGCGCGTGCTGCGCCTGGTGCTCAACACTCCGGGCGGCACCATGGCCCGGCCCGAGGTCATGGAACGCCTGCGCACCCTCAGCCAGCAGGCCGCCGACGAGCCGACCCCCGAACGGGTGCGGACCCGGCTGGAATGGCTGATGGCCGACCCGGCCACCGTCACCGACGAACTCGTGGCCATCCGCCGCAGCCACTACGCCCGCCCCGGATACGCCGACTCCGCACGCCACATCCTGTGCCTGCAGGACCCGGAGGTCCGTCGCCGCAACCTCATCACCGACGAGGAACTCGCCGCCGTCGAAGGCCCCGCGCTGGTGGTGTGGACGAGCGACGACCCGTCAGGCCCCGCCGCCGCCGGACTCGAGATGGCGGAGAAGATCGGCCAGGCACGCTTCGAGGTCATCGAGGGCGCCGGTCACTGGCCGCAGTGGGAGCAGGCCGAGCGCTTCAACAAGCTCGTGCTCGCCTTCCTCTCGGAAGGGGCCTGAGCATGCTGAACGTCGACGAACTCGTCGTGCGCTACGGCAGGGCACTGACGGCGCTGCGTGGCGTGAGCCTTCAGGTACCCGACGGGGCCGCCGTCGCGGTACTCGGGGCCAACGGCGCCGGCAAGTCGACGCTGATGCGCGCCCTGTCCGGAACCCTCGGCCACCACCGGGGCACGGTCGACGCCGGGACGATCACCTACCGGGGACGCGCGCTGCGAGGCATGAATCCCGCGGACATCGTGGCGGCAGGTGTGGTGCAGGTGCCGGAGGGCCGCCGTGTCTTCGGCACGCTCACGGTGGAAGAGAACCTGCGCGCGGGCGCCGCCGCCGTGCGCGACCGGTCGGCGCGGGCCCGTACCCGGAAAGAGGTGTACGAGCTCTTCCCGCGGCTCGCCGAGCGCGCCGAGCAGAAGGCGGGCCTGCTCTCCGGCGGCGAGCAGCAGATGCTCGCCATCGGGCGGGCGCTGATGTCCCGGCCGTCGCTCCTGCTCCTCGACGAACCGTCGCTGGGCCTGGCCCCGCTCGTCGTGGCACGCATCGGCGAGATCGTCCGGGAGATCAACCGGCAGGGCACCGCTGTCCTCCTCGTGGAGCAGAACGCCGCGATGGCGCTGTCCGTAGCCGACACTGCCTACGTTTTTGAGGTCGGCCACGTACGACTGTCCGGACCGAGCGCCCGGCTGAAGGAGAGCGACGAGATCAAGCACCTCTACCTGGGCGGAGACGGCGCTTCCGACGTGCCGCCGCCCGCCCAACCGGCCAGAGCCGCCCTGACGAGGTGGGCACGATGAACACGGCACCCGCCCTCCAGGTCGACGGACTCACCCTGCGCTTCGGCGGTGTGACCGCACTCGACGACGTCTCCTTCACCGTGGCCCAAAGCAGCATCCACGCCCTCATCGGACCCAACGGAGCGGGCAAGTCCTCCTGCTTCAACGTGATATCCGGCGTGTACCGGCCGGCCTCCGGTGCCGTCCGGTACGCCGGACACGACCTCGTCGAGCTGCCTCCGCACCGCATCGCCGCTCTCGGCGTGGCCCGCGCCTTCCAGAACCTCGCTCTTGCCGGAGGCCAGAGCGTCGGCGACAACCTGATGGTCGCCCGCCACCACCTCACCCGTGCCGGGTTTGCGGCGACGGGTCTCCGGTTGCCGTCGGCACGCGCGGAGGAACGCCGGCACCGCGCACGCGTCCGCGAGATCGCGGACTTCCTCGACCTGGGGGCCCACTGGGACACCCCGGCGGGCCTGCTCCCGTACGGCGAACGCAAACGCATCGAGTTGGCCCGGGCCGTGGCAGCCGAACCCGAACTCCTCCTGCTCGACGAGCCGGTGGCCGGCATGAACCATCACGAGTCCCAGGTGATGGCCCGGCAGATCCGGCAGGTGCGGGACGAACTCGGCGTCACCGTCGTCCTCATCGAACACGACATGCCGATGGTGATGTCCCTCGCCGACCGCGTCACCGTCCTCGACTTCGGCCGCCGCATAGCCGACGGCAGTCCCTCAGAGGTCAGCGCCGACCCGGACGTGATCCGCGCCTACCTCGGCACCGACGACACCACCCCCGTGGAGCACGCATGACCCGGTTGCTGGAACTCCTCGTCGTAGGGCTGTCGCTGGGCATGCTCTACTCGCTGGTCGCCATGGGCTTCGTGGTGATCTTCAAGGGCACGCGGGTGGTGAATTTCGCCCAGGGCTCCTTGCTGGTCCTCGGCGCGTACGTGGTGGCCCGGCTCGCCCCGTCCATCGGCTTCTGGCCGGCGGCGGCCGCGGGTGCGGCGGCCGCGGTCCTGGCCGGAGTACTGATCAGGCTGCTGCTGGCCCGGGCACGCACCGACGACCCGACGGCCCCGGCCATCGCCACCATCGGCATCGACATCGTGCTGCTCACCGACCTCACCCGCCGTATCGGCCCGGACGTGCTCCCCATGGGCGACCCGTGGAGGTCGGCGACCGTCGACCTGGCCGGGGTCACCGTGCCGCAGGCACGCATCGCGGCTGTGGCAGCCGCCGTGATCGTCCTCGGCCTGCTCCTGGTGCTTTTCCGCCATACGAACTGGGGCGTGTCGATGCGGGCGGCATCCGCCGATCCCGAGGCGGCCTCCCTCATGGGCATACGGCTCAGCAGGGTCGCCACCGTCTCCTGGCTGATCGGCGGGGCACTGGCCGCGGTGGCCGGCGTCTTCATGTCGACGTTTCCCTCCGCCGGTCTCGACAGCCACGCGGGCGCGATCGCGCTGGCCGCGGTACCGGCGATCATCCTCGGTGGTCTGGACTCCACCCGCGGGGCCATCGTCGGCGGGCTAGCCGTCGGCGTGACCAAGACACTCACAGCCGGCTACGGCGACGAACTGAGCTTCCTCGGCAGCGGGTTCGGAGACGTCAGTCCCTACGTCCTCATGATGATCGTCCTGCTGTGGCGGCCGTCCGGACTCTTCGGCACCAAGGAGTTCCACCGTGTCTGACCGCTCACCCGTCCTTCGGCGGTCGCTCCTCGCGGCCGGCCTGCTGCTCGTGCTGGCCATGCCCTTCTACCTGGACGGCTTCTGGCTGCTGCTCGGCGTGCTCATCATGGCAGCCGCCATCGGTGCCATCGGCCTCAACCTCCTGGTCGGCACCGCCGGTCAACTCTCCCTCGCACACGCCTTCTTCCTCGCCGTCGGGGCCTACGCCTACTGCTGGTTCGCCGGGGAATCCGGGCCGGGAGGCGGCGGCGTCACCCTGACCGGTCTGCAACTGCCCCCACTGCTCGCCGCGGTCCTCGCGGTGGCGACGGCGGGTTTCGCGGGACTCCTGTTCAGCCCCATCGCGGGCCGGGTGCGGGGCCTGTATCTGGGTCTCGCCTCGCTGGCCCTCGTGTTCCTCGGTCAGCACCTGCTGTTCAACCTGTCGTCGGTGACGGGCGGCTTCAACGGCCGCACGGTCCCCGCCCTGGCCGTCGCCGGCTTCGAACTGACCGGGAACGATCCACAGCTGACCGTCCTGGGTGTGCCGTTCGGCGACCGCGAGCGGCAGTGGTACGTGGCGCTCGTCTGCGTCGTGGTGGCGTACGTCTTCGCACGCAACGTCCTCGCGGGCCGCCCCGGGCGGGCGCTGGCGCTCATGCGGGACAACGAGACCGCCGCCGCTGTGGTGGGCGTCCCCGTCCACCGCTACAAGGCCGCTGCCTTCGTCCTGTCCTCCATGTACGCCGGGGTGGCAGGTGTGCTCCTGGCCCAGGCCCTGCAACGGGTGGTGCCCGAGTACTTCGGACTGACCCTGTCGGTCGAGTACCTGGCCATGGTCGTGATCGGCGGACTGGGCTCGGTTGCGGGATCCGTGCTGGGCGCGGCGTTCGTCACCGGCCTGCCCATCCTGCTGAACCACTACAGCGGTCATCTCTCCTTCCTCGCGGAGCCCGGTAGCTCGGGCATCGACCCGGCCGTGGCCGCGCGCCTGGTCTTCGGAGCGGCGATGGCCGTGGTGATCCTCACGGAACCCGGCGGGCTCGTCGCGCTCGCCCGGCGACTCCGGCTGCCCCCACGCGAGGTCGACGAGGTGGAGGCGGCCGAACAGCCGCAGGCCACTGCCCGCGCCTCCGCAGCCGTCCCCCACGACACCACATCCTCCTGATCAGTCACTGATCAGCCTTTCGAGAAGGACGGACACAGCATGCGCTCCATTCCCCTCCGCGGCCTCGCCACGGCCGTCGCGGTGCTCTCCCTGACCGCCGTCGGCTGCAGCGGCAAAGCATCCAATTCCCAGAGCGAGGACTCCGGGATCAAGACCGGTCCCGGTGTCACGGCCGACACGATCACCCTCGGAGCGCTGACCGACCTGTCGGGCGTCTTCGGTGCCCAGGGAAAGATCATCGTGCAGGGCAACCAGCTCTACCTGGACAAGCTCAACGCGGCCGGCGGCATCTGCGACCGCCAGGTCAAACTCGTCGTCAAGGACCACGGCACCGATGTACAGAAGGCGGTCAGCCTCTATGCCGAGACGGAACCCGATGTGCTCGGGTTCGTCCAGATGCTCGGCTCGCCGATCATCGCCGCCCTCGACGGCAACATCACCGACGACAAGACACTGACCGTCGCCACCGGCTGGTCATCGACGCTGCTGAAGAACCCCAACATGATCGTGCTGGGCAACACATACGACGTCGAGACGATCAACGGCATCGATCACCTGGTGCAGGACGAGCAGCTGAAGTCCGGGGACGTCCTGGGACACATCTACTTCGAGGGTGACTACGGCAACAGCGCCTTCCAGGGCAGTCAGTACGCGGCCAAGGAACTGGGCCTGAAGCTGCGCGGCATCCAGGTGAAGCCCACGGACACCGACCTCACGGCCCAGGTGACCACCCTCAAGGCTCGCGGCGCCAAGGCCATCGTCCTCAGCGTCGGTCCGCGCCAGACCGCCTCGGTCGCCGGCGTCGCCGCGTCCCTCGGATACGACGTGCCCTTGATCGCGAACACCCCGGCATTCGACCCCTCCCTGCTCAGCACGCCGGTCAAGAGAGCCCTGGAGGGGCACCTTCTGGTGATGACCTCCATCGCGTCCTACGCGTCCTCGGCCGCGGGCCCCAAGGCGGTCGCTGCGGAGTTGCCGAAGAAGTTCCCCTCCGCCAAGCCCAACAACTCCATAGACCTGGGCTATGCCAGCGCCCTTGTCTACGCCGAGGTGCTCAAGAAGGCGTGCGCCGACAAGGACCTGAGCCGGGAGGGCCTCAACGCCGCGTTCCGTGAGCTGAAGAGCCTCGACACCGGCGGTCTGACTCCGACGCTGGACTTCTCGAACGCCGGCGAGCAGCCCTCGCGCGAGACCTACGTCCTGAAGGTGGACAGTTCGGTACCCGGCGGACTGGCGTCCGGCGCGACCACGGCCCAGAGCAAGGTGGCGGAAGGGTTCGAGTCCGCGAGCTGAACCACATGTCGATCTCAGGGGAACGCCGAGCCGCCCTGGTACTCCATCCGGAGCCGGGGCGGCACGGTGGTTTGTCGTGGTCCAATCAGCGGGCGACGTGTCCCGTTGCGAGGGGCACGGGCAGGTGTGCCTGAAGGTCCGAGTACGTGACACCGAAATGTCTCAAGGGCGACCGCACATCCGGGGCCGACGCTGAACGTGGCGAGGTCGGCATATACACGGTTGACGCACACGACTCCGGTGAGCGGGTAGGTGCATTCGGGCACGAGCGGCCGCACCGTCCTTGGTGAAGAGCGTCATCATCACGAACACCTGCTTGGCACCGATCGTGAGGTCCATGGCGCCCCCGACGGCTGGGATGGCCTCGGCTTCGCCGGTGTGCCAATTGGCCAGATCACCGGAGGCCGACATCTGGAAGGCGCCGAGGACACAGATGTCGAGATGGCCGCCTCGCATCATCGCGAAGGAGTCCGCGTGGTGGAAGTTGGCCGCTTCAGGAGGTTCGGTGACCGGAATCTTGCCCGCGTTGAGGAGATCTGGATCGATCTGCCGTCCTGGGCAGCGGGCCCCATAGTCCGGAGCGCGCTGCGAGCCGCCCTGACCGGCTTCGGCTGAATTCCGGCCTGCGCTTAGAGTGGTGGCGTGTCCGAAGGAAACGCCGTGGTGGCGCGCAATGTGCGCCTTCTGAGAGAGCAGCGGGGTCTGTCCCTGGCCGAATTGGCCCGGCAGGCGGGGCTGGCGAAGCAGACTCTGTCGAATCTGGAGCAGGGGGCCGGCAACCCCACGGTGGACACCTTGTTCTCCATCGCGATCGCGCTCGGCGTACCCGTCACCAGGCTGGTGGCCGAGCGCGAACAGGTGATGACCGTGCAGCGGGGTGACGAGGTCGTCTGGCAGGGGCACGGGGGCTACGAGTCCCGCGCGCTGGACCATGTTTACGGTTCCGGTGTCATCGAGAACTATCTGGTGCGCATCGGTCGGGAGGCGGAGGGTGCGGGGAAGCCTTCCGAGGCGCACCCCGTGGGAACCCTGGAGCACCTGTACGTCATCAGTGGCAGGGTGCGTGTGGGTCCTGCCGATAGTCCGGTTGAACTGTCGGCGGGCGACTTCGTGCGCTATCCAGGCGACCGCCCGCACGTGTATGAGTCACTGGACGGCGAGAGCTTGGTGCACATCGTGGTGAGTGTGCCGCGGGTGCAGCCCGGTACCGGCGGTACTACCGTCGCGCGTACCCATGGCGGTGGTCGGCACTGAGCGCCCGGGCGGTGTGCCGTCAATCAAGGCACGTCTGCTTGGTTCGTACGGGCTGAACCGGGAGCGTGGCCGCTGACGGGAAGGTCGGGCCAGCTGGTGGGTTGGGCTCCCTCGCAAAAGGCGGCCTCGGTGCCGCCTGCCGTGCCTTGGCCGCGGTGATCGTCCGGCCCGCTTCGAAGGCCACGCGGCGCAGAGCCGGGGCGAAGCGGGCGGGGTCGAAGCGCCGGTCCGCGCCGGCGATGGACAGGGCCGCCACGGGGCGACCGGCGGGACCCATGATCGGTACGGCGACGCAGGTGAGGCCGAGGGCGGCTTCCTGGCGGTCGTAGGCGATGCCGTCCTGGCGGATGCGGCGCAGGTCGGCCCGGAAGCGGTCGGGGTCGGCGAGGGTGTACTCGGTGCGGGCGGGCAGTCCCGCCGCGATGGCCGCCTCGGCGGCGTCGTGGTCGAACGCGAGCAGGGCCTTGCCGACACCCGTGCAGTAGGCGGGCAGGCGGGCGCCGATCCGGGAGGGGGAGCGGGCCGCTCGGTGTCCGTGGAGTTTGTTGACGTAGACGATGTGCGTGCCGTGGAGCACGGCGAGGTGCACGGTCTCGTGGGTCAGCTCGTACAGGTCTGCCAGGTGCGGCAGCAGCCGCTCCTGGAGTAGCGGGGTGGTGGGGCCGTAGGCGCGGCTGCCGATGTCGAAGAGCTGGGCGCCCAGGCGGTAGTCGCTGCCGACCCGGTCGACGAGGTCGTTGCGCTGGAGGATGCCCAGCAGTCGGAAGGTCGTCGACTTGCTCAAGCGGGTGCGGCGGGCCAGCTCGCTCACGCCGATCTCCCCATCCAGCTCGGCTAGGGACTTCAGAAGGGTGAGTGCCTTGTCGACGGCGGTCTGCTGTTCTGGTGCTGTGTCCGACTCACAGCCGGGTGCGGGCTCGGTGTGGGGCGAAGGAGGGGAGTGGACTGGCATGGCGGGCTCCGATGACGATCAGGCGACACATTAAAATGGACGCATGTCCAATGTAGGTGACCATTTCGGGGTTGTAAACGGGGCGAAGCGTCGGTGCTGTTCCACATCTCGGCACGACGGCTGGGCACGGCGTCGCCGGGCGACGTCTCCTGTGCCCATGCAGCGACATGGCACCGCGGCCCCGACCGCCTCAGCGCCGCAGATTCCCACGTGCGAGGAGGCCCAGCGATGACATCCACCCCTGTCCGTCCGGCGGACCGTCTGGCCGGCGTCCGAGAGCCGTCCGCCGACGTCGGTGCGTACTTCGACCTGGAACGGGGCCTGATCGACCGGACGATCTTCAGCGACACCGGCCTTTATCGGCAGGAGCTGCGCCGCGTCTTCGCGCCGAGCTGGCTGTTCCTCGCGCACGAGAGCCAGTTCAGCAAGCCCGGCGACTTCTTCACCACGTACATGGGTGAGGACCCGGTCATCGTCACGATGGGCCGCGACCGGAAGCTGCGGGCCTTCCTCAACGCCTGTCGCCACCGGGGCATGCGGGTCTGCCGCGCCGACGCGGGCGCCACGAAGGCGTTCACATGCAGCTATCACGGCTGGGCGTACGACACCTCCGGCAAGCTGATCAACGTGCCGAACGGCGAGGACTATCCGGCCCACTTCGACCAGGGCCAGTGGGGACTGATCGAGGTCGCGCAGCTCGACACGTACAAGGGACTCGTCTTCGCGACCTGGAACCCCGAGGCCCCGCCACTGCGCGAGGCGCTCGGCGGCCTCGCCTGGTACCTCGACGCGATGCTCGACCGCGACCCGGAGGGCACCGAGGTCGTCGGCGGGGTGCACAAGTGGGTGCTGGAGGGCAACTGGAAGCTGGCCGCCGAGCAGTTCGCCTCCGACTGGTACCACGTCAACATCTCGCACGCCTCGGCGCTGATGGTCATGTCGCCCACCGGCAAGGGCCCCAAGGCCGAGATCGTGCAGACGCCGGGACGGCAGTACACCGACCCGCTCGGCCACGGCCACGGCTTCCCCACTCACCCGAAGAGCCGCTTCGACGACCGGGTCGTGCACGACCACTACGACTACGCCGCGCTGCGCGAACGCCTCGGTGACGCCCGTGTCGAGGGCCCGATGACCACCGGCCACGGCACCGTCTTCCCCAACTTCTCCTACCTGCCGGTCAACGGCTCCATCCGTGTCTGGCACCCGAAGGGCCCCGACCAGATGGAGGTCTGGGCGTGGACGCTCGTCGACAGGTCGATGTCGGACGAGGCCAAGGACGCCCAGCGGATCTACAACCTGCGGACCTTCGGGCCGACCGGCATCTTCGAGCAGGACGACGGCGAGAACTGGAGCGAGGTTCAGGCGACGGCCCACGGTTTCGTGTCCGGCTCCATGACCCTCAACTACCAGATGGGCCTGGGGCTTCAGACCGAGGACGGCATCCATCCCGGCACCACCGGCCACCTCTACAGCGACGGCGCAGCCCGCGGCTTCTACACCCGCTGGCGCGACCTGATGAACACGCCCGCCTGGCACGAGAAGGACACTCCATGAGCACGACCAGCACCGGTATGCGCGTCGCCGAGGTGGGCGACATCGAGGAGGGCGAGGCGCTGAAGGTGCCCGCCGCGACCACCGGTCACGGCGACGCGATCGCCGTCTTCCACGACGATGGCGCCTACTACGCCCTCGACGACACCTGCTCCCATGGCCAGGCCTCGCTGTCCGAGGGCTGGATCGAGGGCGGCGAGGTGGAGTGTCCGCTGCACAGCGCGCGGTTCTGTCTGAAGTCCGGCCAGCCGCAGTGCATGCCCGCCACCGTCGCCGTACGACCCCATCGGGTCGAGGTCCGCGAGGGCGGTATCTGGCTCTATCCCGGCCAGGAGGCCACCGCATGAGCGGCCTGCGGCGCATCGCCGTCGTCGGCGCGGGCCTGGCGGCCGTCTCGGCCTGCGACGCCCTGCGCGCCCAGGGCTACGACGGGGAGCTCGTGCTGTACTCCGCGGAGCGCGGGCTGCCGTACGACCGTCCGCCGCTCAGCAAGGACGTACTGCTGGGCAAGGCCCGGCACGACGACGTCCAGCTGCGGCCGGAGCAATGGTACGAGGAGCAGCACGTCGGCCTGAGCGAAGGCACCCGGGTCGTGGCGATCCGCCCGCAGGAGGGCGGCCTGGAGCTGATCGACGGGTCGGTCGTGGGCGCCGACCGGATCGTGCTGGCCACCGGTGGCACGCCCCGCGCGTTGCCCGTGCCCGGCGGCGACGACCCGGCCGTACACCTGCTGCGCACCTGGGAGGATGCCGAGCGGCTGCGGGAACGCCTGCTGCCCGGCGCCCGGGTGGCCGTGGTCGGGGCCGGGCTGATCGGCGCCGAGACCGCGGCCGTCGCCCGTGCCCTGGGCTGCCGCGTCACCCTGATCGACCCGGTGCCGGTACCGCTGACTGCGGTGGTCGGGGACGACATCGCGGGCGCCCTGCACCTCCGGCACTCCGCCGAGGGCATCGACGTGGTCACCGCCGGTGTCGAGCGTGTCGAACGCCGCCCGGGCGGTCTCGGTGTCCTGCTGCACCTCAACGGTTACGGCGGCTCCCTGTCCGCCGACACGGTAGTGGTCGGCATCGGCATCCGGCCGGCCACCGAACTGGCCGAGGCCGCCGGTCTCGCCGTGGACAACGGCATCGTGGTCGACGCCGGTCAGCGCACCTCCCACCCGAACGTCTTCGCCGTCGGTGATGTGGCCCGCCGGGAGGGGCATCGCGTACGGCACGAGCACTGGGAGGCCGCCCAGCAGGGCGGCGAGGCCGCCGCCCACGGCATCCTCGGCCGCCCTGTTCCGGAGCCCGGCGCGCCGTGGTTCTGGTCCGACCGGCACGGCTCGCGCCTGGAATCGGTTGGCACGATGGCTGACGCCGAGCGGACCGTGTTGCGGGGCTCGCCTGACAGCGGTGCCTTCACCGTCTTCGGGTTGCGCGGTGATCGAGTGGTGGCTGCGGCCTCCATCAACCGCGCCCGGGACATCAAGGCCGCTCGCCGTGTCGTCGATCGCCGCGTCGTGGTCGACCCGTTGCACCTGGCGGACGAGAGCACCGACCTGCGCGCGCTGCTCAGGCGCTGACCCCCGCCGTGCCGCAGACCGGCACACGCGCTCCCCGAACCACCCTCTCCGCGCTGGAATGACAGCACCGAGCGCGGACCGCTGGAGGACCCACCGATGAGTATTCACCCGGAGCCGGCGGTCAACGAGGCCTCGACGGTCTCCTACGACGACATCCGGCTCCACTTCGAGGTGCAGAGACTGTACGCAGTCGAGGCGCAGCTGCTCGACCAGCATCGGTACGCCGACTGGCTGGAGCTGTTCGCCGACGACCTGCACTACTGGGCGCCGGTGCGCACGAACCGGTTGCGCCGCCAGCAGGCCCTGGCCGACGGCTCACCCGGTGAGGTGGCGATCTTCGACGAGACCAAGGCGAGTCTGGCCTGGCGGATCCGCCGCTTCGACTCGGGCATGGCCTGGGCCGAGGACCCGCCCTCACGGACCCGGCACCTGATCACCAACGTGACGGTACGGCCGGGCGAGGAGAGCGGCGAGTACGTCGCCGAGTCGGCGTTCCTCTGTTACCGCAACCGGCTGGAGCGTGAGGTCGACCTGTACGCCGGCGGTCGCACTGACCACCTGCGCCGCACCGAGGACGGCGCCCTGCTGATCGCCCGCCGCACGATCCTGCTCGACCAGAACGTCCTGCTCGCCAAGAACATCAGCACCTTCCTGTGATGACCGACCGGAGACCCACGTGAGCACTGCACAGACTGAAGAGCCGAAGCTCGTCGAGCACATGGTGCAGACGACGCTCGGGACCGTCGCGGTCAGCGAGGCCGGTGACGGCCCGGTGCTGGTGATGCTGCACGGCGGTGGGCCCGGTGCGAGCGCGGTGGCCAACTACCACCAGAACCTGGCTGCCCTCACCCCGCACTTCCGGGTCGTGCTGCCCGATCAGCCCGGCTTCGGCGACAGCTACCGGCCCACCGAGGCGGACCTCGACGCCCGCAGCATCACCGAGATCACGGTCGACGCGCTGCTGCAGACCCTGGACGCCCTCGGCATCGACCGGTTTCATCTGCTGGGCAACAGCCTCGGCGGCGCGGCCGCCATCGCCACCGCACTCGAAGCCCCCGAGCGCGTCGAGAAGCTGGTGCTGATGGCGCCGGGCGGCGGCTGGCTGCCGTTCGGGCCGACCCCGACCGAGGGTCAGAAGGCGATGTTCCGCTACTACAACGGCGAGGGCCCGACGGTGAAGAAGATGCGGGACTTCATCCGCGTCATGACCGCCGAGCCGAAGCGCTGGGAGGACACCGTCCAGGCCCGCTACGAGGCCTCCCTCGACGAGTCCCACATCGCCTTCTACCACGCCTACAACGCCGCCTTCGCCAAGCGGCACGGCATGGACCCGCTCTGGCAGCGCGTCCACAAGATCAAGGCGCCGACCCTGCTGCTGTGGGGCCGCGACGACCGCACCATCACCCTCGACGGCGCCCAGCTCATGCTCAAGCAGATCCGCGACGTCCAACTGCACGTATTCGGCGGCTGCGGCCACTGGGTACAGCTGGAGCGGCAGCAGGAGTTCGAGCGGCTGGTCACCGACTTCCTCGGAGCCCGGTGATGGGCGGCTGGCTGGAGGGCGAGGTCGCCCTGATCACCGGCGGCGGCTCCGGCATCGGCCGCGCGGTCGCTCTGCGCTATCTCGCCGAGGGCGCGAGCGTCGTCGTCCTCGGCCGGAATGCCGACCAGCTGCAGGAGGTCGTCGAGGCCGCAGGGGACCTGCGGGAGCGGGTGCTGTCCGTCGCCGGTGATGTGCGCTCCCCGGACGATCTGCACCGTGCGGTTGAGGCCACCGTGGAGTGCTTCGGCAAGCTGGACATCCTGGTTCCGAATGCCGGAATCTGGGACTACCACCGCAGCGTCACCCGGCTTGACGGCAAGCAGCTCTCCGAGGCCTTCGACGAGGTCTTCGGCATCAACGTCAAGGGATACGTCCTAGCCGTGGAGGCCGCCTGGCGGGAACTGGTCCGCAGCCGCGGGAGCATCGTCATGACCCTCTCCAACGCCTCTCTCCACACCGACGGCGGCGGCTCCCTCTACACCGCCAGCAAGCACGCCTGCCTCGGCCTGCTCCGCCAGTTCGCCTACGAGCTGGCACCGAAGGTCCGCGTCAACGGTGTCGCCGTCGGCGGCATGCGCACCAAGCTGCGCGGTCCCGAGAGCCTGGGCCTGCAGGACCGTACGCTGGAGGCCTCCTTCGCGAAGAACGAGGCGTCCGGCGAGAAGCAGCCGCCTCTCGTCCCCTTGTACGACTGCAGCGTCGAGCCCGAGGATTTCACCGGCCCCTACGTCCTGCTCGCCTCCCGCGCCAACAGCGGCACCGTGACCGGCGCGGTCATCCCCGCCGATGGTGGCATCGCTGTACGCGGCTTCCGTACCGCCGCCGGCGGCGCGGGCCTGTAGAGACCCTCCGCCCCCTGTACGACACCCTCCGCTTTCGTACGACAGCCATCGAAGGAGCCGCCGTATGGCCGCCGTCGACATCAGCCCCGCAGCCGCCCTGCACCGCAGAGCCAAGTACCCCACGCCCACCGCCCTCGTCTATGAGGGCCAGGAGTTCTCCGCCGCCCAGCTCAGCCGCACCGCCATCGAACTGGCCGCCGGGCTCGCCGAGCAGGGACTGCGCCGCGGCGACCGGATCGCCTACCTGGGCTTCAACAGCGTCACGTTCTTCCATGCGCTGTTCGCCGCCGCCCACCTCGGGGCTGTCTTCGTTCCCGTCAACTTCCGTCTCGCCGCCGACGAGGTACGCCACATCCTCACCGACAGCGGAGCCCACACCGTGGTCGTCGAGGAGGGACACCGCGAACTGGTGGAGTCGGTCCTCGGCGACATCCCCGCCCGCCGCCACATCCTGGTCGACACCGACCCCGCCTGCCCCGCCGCGGTTGCGCCCGAGGCCCTGTGGACGCCGCTGTCGGAGCTGCTCGGCCCCGGCCGACCCGAACGGGAGCCGGTGCCGCTGCACGACGACGACCTCGGCGCCCTGATGTACACCTCCGGCACGACCGGGCGCCCCAAGGGCGTCATGCTCACCCACGGAAACCTGTGGTGGAACGCGGTCAACGTCGACAGCATGGTGGACACCCGCTCCGACGACGTGAACCTGGCCGCCGCCCCCCTCTTCCACATCGGCGGCCTCAACGCCCTCACCCTGCGCACCCTGCTGCGCGGCGGCACGGTCGTCCTGCACCGCGGCTTCGACCCCGCAAAGTGCCTGGAGGACCTCCTCCGGCACCGGGTGACTGCCTTCTTCGCGGTCCCCGCCATGTACGCCGCCCTCGCCCGCACACCCGGCTTCGCCGAGGCCGACCTGGGAACCCTGCGCTCGGCGGTGGTCGCGGGCGCACCCGTCCCGCCACAGCTGATCAAGGACTACGCCGCATGCGGCATCCTGCTCCAGCAGGCCTGGGGGCTCACCGAGACGGCCCCCTTCGCCACGTACCTTCCCGCCGGGCTGACGCTGGAGAAGGCGGGCTCGGCCGGCGCCCCCATGCCGTACACCGAGATCAGTCTCGCCGATCCTGTCACCGGCGCCAGGATCGCCGAGGCCGACACCCGAGGCGAGATCTGCGTACGCGGCCCCAACGTCACCCCCGGCTACTGGAACAACCCGGACGCGACCCACGCCGCCTTCGACGAAGCCGGCTGGTTCCACACCGGCGACATCGCCCACCGCGACAAGGAGGGCTTCTACTACATCGTCGACCGGCTGAAGGACATGATCATCAGCGGGGGTGAGAACATCTACCCGGCCGAGGTGGAACGTGTCCTCGCCGCCTGCCCCGGCGTCCTGGAGGCGGCCGTCATCGGCGTACCCGACCCGAAGTGGGGCGAGACCGTCGAGGCCGTTCTCACCTGTGCACCCGGAACCTTGCTCACGCTGGGAGACGTACGGGAGTTCGCCGGCCGGCACCTCGCCCGCTACAAGCTCCCCACCCGGCTCCTGCTCGTCGATCAACTGCCCCGCAACGCCAGCGGCAAGCTGGCCAAGGGCGAACTGCGCCGACTGGTCGAGGCCGAACCCGCCGCCGACACCATGTGAGCCCACCGTGATGACATCCCTCGACGTGCCGCCGCTGCCCGAGCCCTCCCCAGGAGCCGACTGGATGCTGCGCCCACTCGCCGACGCCGGTCACGGCGTCCGTGCGTACGCTGCCGTTCCGCGAGGTGGCGGCACGCCGGTCGAGCTGCGCCTGCACCGCGTTCAGCACCATCCCGTGCGTGCGTGCTATCCGTACGGCGCGCACGACATTGCCGTCGGGCTGGTCCTGGTCGAGGCCCCTGAGGACACAGCTGTTCGGCTTTTGAGCGACCTTGTCCCCGCGCTGTTCGCCGCCGACCCGCGCTGCCGCCGTGTCGTCGCGGCACCGGCCGAGGACGACACCGCCGCGCAGAGCGCCTTCGAGGCGGGCGGCTTCCGCCGGGTCGCCGAAGCGGACCTGCCGAACGGCAGCGTCGTCCTGTTCACGGCGGAACCAGCCTGGATCGCCGACGTTCCCACCGCACTGGACGACATGCCCCACTGACTCCGCTCCCGCCCCACGATGGCCGACGGCCCAGGTACCCGACCTGGGCCGTCGGCCATCGGCGGTCTCAGGCGTCCTCACCCGACCGAGCCGGGCACTGAGCGGTGACGTGAGGTCACCGACGCCGCCGATGTGCTGCAATGTGGCACGCGCGCTATGGCCCGATGCCGGGTCGGGGTCACCGTGATCTCGTGCTTGCTGCTATCGCCATCTCCCAGAGCGCCGCCGACCCGCTTGCCGGGCTGGTCCTGCGCGACGTACCGGAGCCCGACCTGAAGCCCGGCTGGTCCCGGGTCCGTGTCGTGGCCTCCTCGCTCAACATGCACGACCTGTGGACCCTGCGGGGCGTCGGTCACCCTCCGGAGCGGCTCCCGATCGTCCTCGGTTGTGATGCGGCCGGGTACGACGAGGACGGCAACGAGGTGATCGTCCACCCGGTGCTCGGCGACCCGGACGCCGGTCGCGGCGACGAGACGCTGGACCCGAACCGGGCACTGCTGTCCGAGCAGCACGACGGTGCCTTCGCGGAGTACGTCACGGTCCCGACCCGCAACCTGGTTCCCAAGCCCGCGTGGCTGTCGTTCGACGAGGCCGCCTGTCTGCCGGTCGCCTGGACCACGGCCTACCGCATGCTGTTCACCCAGGCCCGGATCACCGCCGGCGACCGGGTCCTCGTGCAGGGCGCCGGCGGCGGGGTCGCCTCCGCCGCGATTCTGCTCGCGGTGGCAGCGGGCGCCGTCGTCTACGCCACCAGCCGCAGCGAGGACAAGCGCGCCGAGGCCCTTACCTGGGGAGCCCGGGCCGCCGTACCGACTGGTGAGCGGCTGCCCGAAAGGGTCGACGTCGTCATCGAGACGGTCGGCGAGGCGACCTGGTCGCACTCGCTGAAGTCACTGCGGCCCGGCGGCACGGTCGTCATCGCCGGAGCCACCAGCGGCACCAACCCGCCCGCCGACCTGGGCCGAGTCTTCTACCTCCAGCAGCGCATCCTCGGCTCCACCGGCTGCACCCGCGCCGAGCTGGTGGCGATGCTCCGCATGCTCGACGCGACCGGGGTCCGCCCGGTGATCGACCGGACCCTGCCCCTCACGGACATCCACAAGGGATTCCAGCTCATGATCGACGGCGGGCTGACCGGAAAGCTCGTCATCCACCCGTCGGATTCCCGCCCCCAGCCCCAGCAGTAAGGAACGCCCATGCCCGCAGCAGCCGTCGGGCTGTCCCACTCGCCCCTCATCGGCAAGAACGACCCGGATCCGGAAGTCCTGGCCCGTGTCGACGAGGCCGTGGACACCGCGAGGACCTTCATCCGGTCCTTCGACCCGGACCTGGTCGTGCTCTACGCACCCGACCACTACAACGGCTTCTTCTACAAGGAGATGCCGCCCTTCTGCCTTGCCACCGAGGCGCACGCGGTGGGTGACTTCGGCACGGCCGCCGGACCGCTGTCGGTCGACACCGCCGCTGCGAAGGCTCTGGCCCAGGGCGCGCTCGACCGTGGGGTCGACCTCACCGTCTCCGCACGGATGACTGTCGACCACGGTTTCGCGCAGCCGCTCGAAGTCCTCTTCGGTGGCATCGACCAAGTGCCGGTCGTGCCCGTCTTCGTCAACGGCGTGGCCACACCGCTGGGTCCAGTGAGCCGGATCAGGGCACTGGGGACCGCGCTGGGGCAGGCCTCCGCCGACCTCGACCGGCGGGTGCTGTTCCTCGCCTCCGGCGGCCTCTCGCACGATCCGCCCGTACCGGTGCTGGACGGGGCACCGCCACGAGTCGCCGACGCGCTCATCGAGGGCCACCCGCCGACGCCCGAGCAGCGCGCGAAGGGCGAGCACCGGGTCGTCCAGGCGGGTCGCGATTACGCCGCAGGGTCGAGCGCGATGATCCCGATCAACCCTGCCTGGGACAACCGTCTCCTCGACCACTTGGAACAGGGCGAGTTGGCGGAGTTCGACTCCTGGACCGTGGACGCGATGGCCAAGGAGGCCGGCGGCTCCGCTCACGAAGTCCGCACGTGGATCGCCGCGTTCGCCTCCCTGGCCGCCACCGGGCCGTACAAGATGACCTCCCGCTTCTACGAGGCCATCCCCGCGTGGATCGCCGGGTTCGCCGTGGCCACGGCAGAGGGGCGGTAACTGGCATGACACACAGGTCAGTTGACGCCCGCGTGATTGCCCGCGCGGCCGCCCTCCTCGCCGCCGCTCGGGACGAGGGCCGGCTCGTCGCACCCGTACGGGACCTCCTCGGCGAACACGACATCGCCGCCGCCTACGCCGTGCAACAGGAGCTCACCCGCCGCAGGCTGGCGGACGGCGCGGTCGTCGTGGGCCGTAAGATCGGCCTGACGTCTCCGGCCGTACAACGCCAACTGGGTGTCGAACAGCCCGACTTCGGTGTGCTCTTCGCCGACATGGACGTCTCGGGTCTGCCCCAGGTGCCGTCCGGGCGGCTGCACCAGCCCAAGGCCGAGGCGGAAATCGCCTTCGTGCTGAGGTCGTGCACCGCACCGGCCGCCAGCACGGGGACCCGAACGGGCACGGAGCCGACTTCCCCGTGCACCCCAAGAACCGCTTCGACGCGCAGACCGTGCACAAGTGGACGGACTGCGACGCCCTGCGGGAGCGGCTCGGCGAGGCCCGCGTCGAGGGCCCGCTGACGAACGGGCACGCCACCGTCTTCCCCAACTTTTCCTACCTGCCGGTCGACGGATCCATCCGGATCTGGCACCCCAAGGGCCCCGATAAGATGGAGGTTTGGGCCTGGATCATCGTCGACAAGTCCATGCCCGAAGAAGTCCGCGAGGCCCAACGGCTGTACAGCCTGCGGACGTTCGGACCGAGCGGGATCTTCGAGCAGGACGACGGCGAGAACTGGAGCGAGGTGCAGGCCATCTCGCACGGCTTCATCACCAACGGGGTCGCCCTCAACTACCAGATGGGCATGGGCAGCGAACGCGAGGACGGCCGTCACCCCGGCACGACCAGCGAGCTGTACAGCGACGCCGCCGGCCGGGCCTTCTACGGGCGCTGGCGCGAACTGATGAACACCACCGCCTGGCACGAGGAGACCTCCCATGGCTGACGGCATCCGTGTCGCCGCGCTCGACGACATCCCCCAGGGCGGCTGGCTGGCCATCCGCGCAGGTGAAACGGGTTGCGGCCCTCGCCCTCGGTCCGAGGTTGAGGGCCGCCGCGTTTTGCGGAAACGCCATTCAAGATGGTTTGAGGTTTTTCGTATTGCCGGACCGGCAGGATGACCGCGGACGGGTGTGCGGGGTCGTGGAAGACCTGTTGGTCCGCGGCGCGGAGGGTGGTGGCGGTGGCCCGGGGCTCGCCGGTGCCGGGGTTGCGGTTGTAGCGGGGGAAGGCGCCGCTGGAAATCTGGACGCGGATGCGATGGCCGCGTTTGAAGCGGTATGCCGTGGGCCACAGCTGCACCGTCGCGCGGGAGATCTCGTCGGCGCCGCTCAGGCCGGTCAGTCCGTCGCACACGTTGGACGAGCGGCCCTTCTCGTCCACGTCGCACAGTCGGACGAACACGTCGGCGTGGGGCAGGCTGGAGCGGAACCAGATCTCGGCGCTGACCTCGCCGATCACCTCGACGTCCGTCTCGAGGGCGGGGGTTGTGTAGGTCAGCACGTCCGGCCGTGCTTCGAGGGCGGTGTTGTCGACCCGGCCCGCTTTGACGCCGGTGGCCAGGCGCACCCCGCCGACGGCGGGGGTCGGGTCGGCGGGGTCGTAGTGGTAGCCGTCCGGTGCGGACTCGCCCGGCGCGTCGGCGGCAAGGGTGCCGGCCGGGTGGAGGTGGAAGCGCTGTGGGGCGTATCCGGGCGGCGGCCATGAGGGGGCGTCGCGCCAGGTCTCCTCGCCCATGACGAACAGGCGCACGGGGGCACGGTCGGACGGCTGCTCGCCGCGGGCGTGGGCCAGCCCGAAGTCCAGGGCCTCGGTGATTGGCGTGCTCTGCGTCCCGACCGGGGACATGTGCGACCACGGGCCGACGGTGAGACGGGATTGCTGTCCAGCTGTCTGCAGGGCCTGGTAGTCGCGGAGCTGGCCGGGCAGGAAGATGTCGTACCAGCCGGCGATCGAACTCACCGGCACGGTGAGATCGGCCAGTCGGTGGCTGTGGTCGACCGCCGCCCAGTGCTGGGCGTCGGAGTCATGGGCGAGGATGTTCTGGATGTAGTCGGACCGCTGACCCGTGGCGGCGACATCGGCCTGGTTGAGCGGGAGCGTGTTCATGGCACGTTGCACCCGTTTCGCCCCCAGCAGTTGGCGCGTCATCGCCCACCGGCGTTCCTGGCTGGCGACCACGCTGCCCCAGCCGAACGGTGCCTCCAGGGAGAATCCGTCCTTGCGGAGGAACTCCAGGGTGAGGGCGGATTCCGTAACCGCCGGGATCATCGCCTTGACCTGGGGCGGCAGTTGGTCGGCCACCGCCCAGTGGACGAAGCCGAGGTAACTGGCCCCGAACAGCACCATCGACTCGCCGAACCAGGGCTGCTTGATCACCCAGTCCAGGCTGTCGAGACCGTCCTCGCGCTCGCGCCGGAGCGGGTCGAAGTCGCCGCTGGAGCCGAACGTTCCGCGCCCGCTCTGGATCAGCACCTGGAACCCGCGCTCGGCCAGCGGCCTTCCCATCATCGCGCCGACCATGCCTTCCCTACCGTAGGGACTGCGGAGAAGCGCGGTCGGCAAGCCGTCGGCCCCGCCTCTCGGAGTCCAGCGGTCGGCCAGCAGGACGACCCCGTCGCGCATTGGCACCGGCAGATCGCGTTCGACGACCAGATCCCTGGTCAAGGGCGCGGGAAGGTGCAATATGCGCTCGATGAATCGACTGCGCAGGTTCATTGGTGGAGTCCTTCGTCGGCCTGTTGGTGGTGGCTGCCGCGGTGCAGGTCCTCGGCGAGCAGGGCCAGGCAGTCTGTGTAGCGGTGCTGGTCGAGCAGTTGTGCCTCGACGGCACCCAGAAGCTGTACCGCGAAGTGGAGCCGGATGTCCTCGTCGTAGGCGGGCGAAGAGCCAGCAGGTGCGAAGGGTGGCAGGGTGCCGGTCACGTCGGCCGTCAGCTCCGGTGGGTGCAGGCTCATCGGACCGGTCCTCCTGCGGGCCGTTCCGGTGCTGTCAGTCCAGCACGGAGATGTTGGTATGCCGAGTGTGTGTGCCGTTGAGTGGCACGACGACGCCCAGGCGCGGCACATATGCCCGGTCTCACCGAGCGAGGAGTGTGCGCAAGGTCAGCCCTCTCCACGTGCTGTGCTGCGCCTGCCTTGGTGAGCGCTGTATGTGTGAACGCATCGCCCCGCCTACCGCCGGTATTCGCCGAGCGGCCCGGGGGCGGAGCGTCCGGCGGTTTACGCCTGGGTGTTCCGCTGGCGGTAGCCGCTCGCGATGAGGGTGCGGAGCCGGTCGAGCGGCTCCTTGTCGGCGCCGTTGCCCTTGATCCAGGCGATGGAGCAGGCCGCGAGGAACAGGTCGTTGCCCTGTACCGACGCGCGCACGCGTCCCGCGAGCTGCGCGGCGCGCACGTACCGGTCGGTGGCGGTGATGAGGATGTGGCAGGGGATGGTGAGTGGGTTGTCCGGCTCCTGAGCTCGGGCCGCGGCCATGAGCGGGTCCGGCAGCCCGCTGAAGGCGCTGAAGTACTCCTCCATCGCCCGCAGCCACTGCTCCAGCGCCTCGGTGGGGTCGGCGAGGTGGTCGATGTCGGCCTGGCGGGCCACCAGTTCCTCGGAGCGGGTCTGCAGTACGGCCGCCAGCAGTGCCTCTCGGGTGGGGAAGTGCCGGTACAGGGTGGCGGGCCCGACGCCCGCATCCTTGGCCACCGCCTCCAGGGAGGTGCCGACCCCGTGCTGCAGGAAGTGCCGCTGCGCGGTTTCCAGGAGGACCGCACGGTTGCGCTGGACGTCCGCGCGGGGCTTGCGTCCCCGCTGTTCGACGGCGCTCACACGCCCTCCTGCCTGCCGTGATCCTGCGGCCGCATCAAAATGGATGCCGCCTCCGTACGCATTCGAGAGTAAAACGAGGCGGCATCCGGTCAAATCGGCGGTCCGACCACGGAGATGAAGCGGCCGGGCCGCGGCGCCGCCGAGCTCCTGGCCGTCCCCGAGAACCTGCGCCACCACGACATCCAGCTCGAACTCCACACCCACCCCCTCCAAGGCGTCTACGACCCGATGTCCTCGGGCCTGCCGGTGTGGCGCATCGGAACCTTGACGGTCGGCGTCGGCTGACGACGGTGAGGGCGGTGACCGAACCGCCCAGCGCCTCCATCGGGACTGTCAGCTGAAAGACCGCGTTGCCTGCCGCAGGACTTCGAGCCGAACGGTCATCGAGCAGGAGACGCTGGGCGTGCTCACGGGAAGGGTCCTCATCTGTCCTGGTTCACGGCGGCCTGGAGGATGCCGCCGGTGGGTGAGGTATACGCCGTCGAGGGGTGACCGCACTCGACGGGCACGGCTACTTGTCGGCGCCGGCCTTGGTGGTGTCCAACTCGGCCTGCGGCGGCGTGGTGGTGCGGGAGTGCAGGACCTTGCGGGCCTGTTCGGTGTCGAAGTCGTTCTCCCACTTGCCGATCACGATGGTGGCGACGGCGTTGCCGAGGACGTTGATGAAGACGCGGCCCTCGTTGAGGATGCGGTCGATGCCGACGATCAGGGAGAGGGCGGCGAGCGGGATGTGGCCGACCGCGGTGACGGTGCTGGCGAGGACGATGAACGCGCCGCCCGCGATCCCGGCGGTGCCCTTGCTGGTGAGCATCATGACGCCGACCATGATCAACTGCTGCTGCCAGGACAGGTCGATGCCCATGGCCTGGGCCAGGAAGAGGGAGGCCATCGTGAGGTAGACCGCGGAGCCGTCCAGGTTGAAGGAGAACCCGGAGGGGATGACGATGCCGACCACGGGCCGGCCGATGCCGAGGATCTCCAGTTTGCGTACCAGTTGGGGAAGGACGGCCTCGCTGGAACAGGTGCTGAGGGCGACGAGTAGTTCGGCCTTGAGGAAGCGGATGAGGCCGAACAGGCTCAGGCGGCAGGCCCGCATGATGGCGCCGAGGACGACCAGGACGTAGACGATGCAGGTCGCGGTGAACAGGATGATGAGGTAGGCGAGCTGTTTGAGGCTCTCTGCGCCGTAGGTGGCGACCACGGTGGCCAGGGCGCCGAAGGTGCCCAGGGGCGCGAGCCGCATCACCCAGCCCACGATGCGGAAGACGACGTCCGACAGTGCCTTGATGCCGCGGGTCAGTGGTGCCCCTTCTTCGCCGGCCATGTTCAGGGCCACGCCGAAGACGATGGAGACCATCAGCGCGGCCAGGATCGCGTCCCCGGTGATCGCGCCCAGTAGGGAGGCGGGGATGAGGGAGGAGACGAAGCCGGTGAAGGTGGCGTGCTCGGTGGCGGTCTTGGGCACGTCGTCGGCGTTGAGTGACGAGGGGTCGACGTGCAGGCCGGAGCCGGGCTGGAAGATGTTGGCGACGACCAGCCCGATCAGCATGGACGCCAGGGACAGCACCAGGAAGTAGCCGATCGCCTTCACGCCGATCCGGCCCGCCTTGCGCAGGTTGTCCATGGAGGCGATGCCGGTGGTGACCACGCAGAAGACGACCGGGATCACGATCATCTTGACCAGCGCGATGAACCAGTCGTTGAGCGGCTTCAGGTCCTCACCCAGCCCGGGCGTGAGGACGCCGACGGCGATGCCGAGGACGGCGGCCAGTACGACCTGGAACCACAGCTCACGTATGAGACGGCTCAGCCGTGACCGCTGCGGGCGGCCGGCGTCGGTGGTGGTGCTTGTCATCGTTGGTGCTCCCTTGCACGACGATTGTGTGTAGCCCTGTCCCGTGGGGGGTGCGGGGGACGCGACGCGGCTCGCGCGTCCCCGGTCTCGTGTGTGGCGCACGTATCCGGCGGCGCCGGCCGACGGGGCCCGCCCGGTGGCGGGCGAGTCCGCGGTGGGGTGGCGGTCAGCTGTGCAGGGCGCGCAGCACCTTGGAGAAGGCGGCTTTGCTCTCGAAGCCGATGCCGGGGGTGTCGGTCAGGCCGACGCGGCTCTTCTCGACGACGGCGTCGTC
>NZ_JBQQCG010000097.1:0-42142 GCF_052245575.1 Streptomyces sp. 2A115
GCGCACCCCTTGCTGGTGCCCGTCGAGAGCGCACACCGCGGCGACGCGTGCGGCGCCGGAGACCGCTTCTCCGCCACCGCCGCCGGCCTGCTCGGCGACGGGGCCCTGGTCGAGGAGGCGGTGCGCGCGGCCGTCGAGGAGGCAACGGCATACGTCGCCACGAGCGGCGCACAGGCCCTGGACAACCCGAGGGAGCCGGAGCCCGACGTGCCACGGAACCCGGACGCCGCTCTCGTCGTCGAGCGCATACGCGCGCGGGGCGGGACCGTCGTCGCCGCGGGCGGTTGCTTCGACCTCCTGCACGCCGGCCACGTGGGCCTGCTCCAGGCCGCCCGACGGCTCGGCGACTGCCTCGTCGTGTGCCTCAACTCCGACGCGTCCATCCGCCGCCTCAAGGGAGACGGCCGCCCCGTCAACCCCCTCGCCGACCGGGTCAGGATCCTGAGCGCCCTGGAATGCGTCGACGCCGTGGCCGTCTTCGACGAGGACACCCCGGAGCGACTCCTGACCCACCTGCGACCGGACGTGTGGGTCAAGGGCGGCGACTACGGCCTCGCCGAACTGCCCGAAGCCGCCCTCCTGGAACAGTGGGGCGGCCAGGCGGTCCTGCTGCCCTACCTCGACGGCCGCTCCAGCACACGCCTGGCCGAACGGGCCTCCGCGGCGGTGGGTGGTTCGCGATGACGGGCGGCACAGGCGGGACAGTGGGGACAGGGGGTACGCCACGGCTGCTCGTGCTCCGCGCCCTCGGACTCGGCGACCTCCTCGCCGGCGTACCGGCTCTCCGCGCGCTGCGCCGCGCCTTCCCCCGCCACGAAATCGTCCTGGCCGCCCCCGAAGACCTCGCGGAAGCAGCCGAGGCGACCGGCGCGGTCGACACCCTGCTGCCCGCCTCGGCTCCAGGCCGCGCCGTCCCGCACACCCTCGACTGGTCCGGGCCGCCCCCGGACATCGCCGTCGACCTGCACGGTAACGGCCCGCCCAGCCACCGGCTGCTGCTGGGCCTGAGCCCGCGCCGACTGCTCGCCTTCGCCCACCCGGAAACCCCTGAAGTCGAGGGCCCCGTCTGGCGGGAGGAGGAACACGAGCGTGCCCGCTGGTGCCGCCTGCTGACCGCGTACGGAATCCCGGCCGACCCGTACGACCTGCTGCTCGACCGACCGCCCACCCCCTCCCCCGCACCGGGCGCGATCGTCGTCCACCCCGGCGCGGGCGCACCCTCGCGCTGCTGGCCCGTCGAGCGCTATGCGGCCGTCGCGGCCGAGCTGCGCAGCGGGGAACACCGGGTCGTCGTCACCGGAGGCGCCGACGAACACGAACCGACCGCCCATGTCGCCAAGCTCGCCGGCCTCTCCGACGAGGACGTGCTCGGTGACGGCCTGCCCTTCCCACAGCTCTCCGCCCTGGTCGCCGAGGCGACGGCCGTCGTCAGCGGCGACACGGGCATCGCCCACCTCGCGGTCGCCCACGCGACACCGTCCGTCACCCTCTTCGGACCGGTCCCGCCACGCCTGTGGGGCCCGCCCCCACTGCCCCGCCACCAGGCCCTGTGGCACCCCGGCCCGAAGGGCGACCCGCACGGCCACCACCCCGACCCCCGACTCCTCCTGATCCAGCCCGACGAGGTGCTGGACGCGATCGCCCGGACGGACCGTCCTCATGAGTGACGGGCGGGTCACGGTGGTGGTGATCACTCGGGATCGGCGGGATGAACTGTTGCGTACGTTGGGGGAGTTGGCGCGGTTGCCGGAGGGTCCGTCGGTGATCGTGACGGACAACGCCTCGTCCGACGGGACGGTGGAGGCGGTGGCGCGCAGGTATCCGGGTGTGCGGTTGTTGCGTGCGGGGCGGAATCTGGGTGCGGTGGGACGCAATGTGGCGGTGCGTGAGGTGCGTACGCCGTATGTGGCGTTCTGTGATGACGACTCGTGGTGGGAGCCGGGTTCGCTCGCCCGCGCCGCCGACCTCCTGGACAAGCATCCACGGCTCGCCACGGTCACCGCCCGGATCGTGGTCGAGCCGCAGGGAGTTGAGGACCCGGTGGTGCGGGAGCTGCGTGAGTCCCCACTGCCAGGTCCGAGTTGGCTGCCCGGACCCGCTCTCGGATCCTTCCTCGCGGCGGCGACCGTCATCCGCACGGACGCCTTCCGGGCCGTCGGCGGATTCTCGCCCCGGCTGTGGCTCGGCGGCGAGGAGGAACTCCTGGCCACGGATCTCGCCGTGCGGGGCTGGTGGCTGGTGTACGCGCCTGAGCTGACGATCCATCACCAGCCGTCGCGGGCCGGGGACTCGACGCGTCGGCGGATCCACGGAATCCGCAACACCCTCTGGTTCACCTGGCTGCGCAGGCCGACGTGGGCCGCACTGCGGCGCACGTTCCGGCTGGCCCGTACGGTCCCACGCGACGGCGCGTCGGTGCGTGCCTTCGGGGAGGCGTTCGCCGGTCTTCCGTGGGTGCTGCGGGAACGCCGGGTCGTACCGGCCGAGGTGGAGGCCCGGCTGCGGCTCCTGGAGCCGGCGCAGCGGGACTCCTCGGCTCGCCGCTATGTCGGCTGATCGGCGTCGGCTGATCGGCATGTCACGATGTCGCGGCTGATCGGCTGAGCCGTACCGTTGCCCTTGAATCCTTGAACCCTGCCTTGAGGCCTTGAGGCCTTTGGGCAGCCACCCGCCCGCCGGGCCCGCCGGGCGCTCGGCTCCCCAGCCGGGAGCTCAGCTCCTGGCCTCTCGCGTCTTCGAGCGGTTCGCCTTGCGAATGGCGTCGAGCAGTTCGGACTTGGTCATGCGGGAACGTCCGTCGATGTCCAGGTGCTTGGCCATCTCGTACAGGTGCTCCTTGGAGGCCTGCTCGTCGACACCCTCGCCGCTGCGGGCCTCCTGCTGACGCGGCCGGGCCGACTGCGGATCGGACGGCCCCTTGCGCCCGCCCTCCTTGCGCTGCCAGCGGTCACCGACCTTCTCGTACTTGTGCTTGAGCGCGCCGAACGCCACCCGGTGCGCCCGTTCGCCCTCGCCGTACTGCTCGACGGCGGAATCGTGGGCCTTGACCCAGGTGCGCTGTGCCTCCTTGGGGGACCGCTCCAGGGTTGACGGCAGTTCCTGCTGTCCAGGCACGGGGACCACCCCATCTCCGTATCTCCGAAGGGAGGACGAGACGTACGTCTCCAAAGGGAACGAGACTTACGGGTGCCCCACGCGCGTACGGGAAAACGCGGTCCTCACAGGCCCGGGGCCGGCGAGGCGCCGCCCCGCCAGCCGCGCCATCGCCGGACGGTGATCGCGATCACCGGGCCGTCCGGGGGCCGTTGCCGGTACGGGGCGTACTTCTCGCGCAGCAGGGCGATCGCCGTGGCGTACTCGTCCCGCGCCTCGGGCTCGTCCGGCGGCACGATACGGGCGTCGCCGTCCGCGCGAACCCACCACAGCCGGTCCCAGTCCTCGTCGTACGCGTCCACGAGGAGGCTGACGGACGGGTGGACGGTGATGTTGCGCAGCCGCTTCACCCGCTGGGTGGTCTTCGGTTTCCAGTCGATGGCCGTGACGATCTCATCACCGTGCCGCGCGAACACGACCGGCACCAGGTGCGGCCGCGCCTCGGCGTCCACCGTCGCCAGGCGCGCCACGCGGGCCTCCACGAACCGGCGCCGCGCCTCTTCCTCGTCCATGTCCGGCACGATGAACTCCGATTCCCCGACGATTCCCTGTCGGCCCTGTCGGCCCTGTCGGCCCTGTCGGCCCTGTGGGCCCTGTCAGCCGTGACGGGCGGGCTCTCCGTCAGCGATAGGCGGACGCGGCCTCGGCCAGTTCGTCGAGCGTGCTCAGCGTCTGGTCCTCCGGCTGGGTCGGCAGGTAGAACAGCACGCGTTCGACGCCGAGCCGCGCGTAGATGTCGAGCGCTTCGCGGTCGTGCGGGGCGGCGTACACGACCACGTCGGGCCGGTCACCGGCCACCTGTCGCATGCGGTCGATTTGGCCGGCCAGCTCCTTGGGGTGGACGCCGCTGGGCATCCACGCCGCCCCGTACTCGGCGACCCGGGCGAAGGCGCGGTCGCTGCCGCCGCCCACGTAGATCGGCGGACGCGGTCGCTGTACCGGCTTGGGCCAGCAGAAGACCGGGTCGAAGTCGACGAGGTCGCCGTGGAACTCCGCCGTGTCCTCCGTCCACAGCCGGATGATCGCGCGGATCCGCTCGTCCATCAGACGGCCGCGCTCACCGGGGTCCGTGCCGTGGCTGCGCATCTCCTCGCGGTTCCAGCCGGCCCCGACCCCGAAGACCGCGCGGCCACCGGAGATCCGGTCCAGGGTGGCCACTTCCTTCGCGGTGATGATCGGATCCCGTTGGGCCACCAGCGCGATGCCGGTCCCCAGCAGCAGCTCACGAGTGACGGCGGCGGCCGCACCCAGCGCCACGAAGGGGTCCAGGGTGCGGTAGTACACGCGCGGCAGATCACCGCCGGCTGGATACGGGGTCTCGCGGGCGACCGGGATGTGCGTGTGCTCCGCGAGGAACAAGGCGTCGAAGCCACGGGCCTCCAGAGCGGGACCCAACTCCGCGGGCCCGATGCCCTCGTCGGTCACGAACGTCGACACCCCGAACTTCATCGACCAGCACCTCACATCCGTCGTCGGTAATTCCTTCTCGGTATCCGTCCTGGGCTAGCCCAGGACTGGTAGCGGTGTACCCCCCAGAGGCAGAGCCATGCTCGCTCGGCCGCCGCCCGCGCGGCTCGGCCTGGAGAGCTTCTGGGGCGCGTGTGGCAACGGTGAAGACTCCAATGCATGTCTTGACATACGGCTGAAGCGATTCTTGGCTGGCTGCGCATATTTGGCTTGCTGAAGATAGTTCACGCATGTGAACTTGGGCGGGGCGTGCCCATGGGGCCATCGGCGGGGCCGGCGGCCCTTGGCCGTCCTACCTGGTGAGCGCGTCGCGGCGAGGCCTCGTGCGGTATGTGGAGGAGGTGGCCGTGGCCACCGAACTGCCCGGCGGGCGTCGCGATCCGGACGGTGCATCCACCCCGAGTACGAGTACAAGCTCCCTCGCTGGTGACACGGGAGTCCGCAAGGCCCAGAGCCTGTTCCTGAACCCCCGCCTGCGCCCCGACGCCCGGCACGCCTCCTGTCCGACAGCCGCTGCGCGGCGGGCGCTGAGCCCGCGCTCCGTGCGGACGGCGGGGGTTCAGTAAGCGGCTCTACGGAGGCTCGCAAGGTTAATCGAAACAGAAAGCGCTGTCATGCGTCTCGACAACCGTTTGCCCCCACCTCATTCTTCAGTGAGGTGGGGGCATGATCGCGACAGGAGACTCCATGATCAAGCGCAGATCGCTGCTGGCGGCGGCGGGCGGCACGCTGCTGGGCAGCGCCCTGGCGACGGGCACCGCCCGCGCCGACGCGACCATTGGCGTCAACCCCGGGACCAACTATGGGCGTTGGGAGGGATGGGGCACCTCGCTGGCGTGGTGGGCCAACGTGTTCGGCGCGCGGGACGACTTCGCCGACATCTTCTTCACCACCAAGTCCGTGGCGTACAACGGCCGGACGCTGCCGGGCCTGGGCATGAACATCGCCCGCTACAACCTGGGCGCGTGCAGCTGGAACAGCGTGGAGGGCCAGAGCATGGTGGCCTCGCCCAACATCCCCGCCTTCAAGCAGATCGAGGGCTTCTGGCAGGACTGGAACAACGAGGACCCCACGTCCTCGGCCTGGGACTGGACGGCGGACGCCGCCCAGCGCGCCGCCCTCGTCAAGGCGACCCAACGAGGCGCGGTCAGCGAGCTGTTCGCCAACTCGCCGATGTGGTGGATGTGCCTCAACCACAATCCCTCGGGCGCGTCCGGCGGCGGCAACAACCTCCAGACGTGGAACTACCGCCAGCACGCCTCCCACCTGGCCGCCGTGGCCCTGCGTGCGAAGAACAACTGGGGCGTGAACTTCGCGACCGTCGACCCCTTCAACGAGCCCTCGTCCAGCTGGTGGACGGCCACCGGCACGCAGGAGGGCTGCCACATGGACGCCTCCGTCCAGGCGGCCGTACTCCCGCACATGCGCAGCGAACTCGACAAGCGCGGTCTGACGGGAACACGGATCTCCGCGTCGGACGAGACGAGCTACGACCTGGCGCGCACCACCTGGAACTCCTTCGGGTCATCGACGAAGGCCCTGGTCAACCAGTTCAACGTGCACGGCTACCAGGGCTCGGGCGGCCGCCGCGACCTCCTCTACACGGACGTCGTGACGACGGCGGGCAAGAAACTCTGGAACTCGGAGACCGGCGACAAGGATGCCACCGGCCTCACCATGGCGAGCAACCTGTGCCTGGACTTCCGCTGGCTGCACCCGACCGCCTGGGTCTACTGGCAGGTGATGGACCCCTCCACGGGCTGGGCGATGATCGCGTACGACGCGAGCAGCCTGCAGCCGACCACCGTCCAGCCCAAGTACTACGTGATGGCCCAGTTCAGCCGCCACATCCGCCCCGGGATGACCATCCTGGACACCGGCGTCGGATACGCGGTCGCGGCCCACGACGCGGCGGCGAAGCGACTGGTCATCGTGGCCGTCAACTCCGGTGCCGCGCAGACCCTCACCTTCGACCTGTCCCGCTTCGGCCAGGTCACCGGTGGCTCCGGCGGGCTCGTACGGCGCTGGAACACCGTCACCTCCGGCGGCGGCGACCTCTACACCGCGCGCACGGACGCCCGTCTGAACGGCAAGAGCCTGAGCGTGCCCTTCGCCGCCGGTTCCGTGCAGACCTTCGAGATCGACGGCGTGACTGTCTGACCGTCGGCCGCCAACCGCCATGAGGTGGGCGGGCGTCTCGGGACGAGACACCCGCCCACGCTCGGCGAACCGGTCACCCGGTAACCCCGGACCTGACGGAATGAAAGACCCCGCGGACTCTCTGCGGCGCGGTCGGCGCGCACGTGCGGTCGCCGATCCTCGCAGCCCTTGATCACCTGGCGGGCGAGGGCCGACTGTCCTGAACCGGCTGGAATCCGCGCGCCACCCTGCCAGCGATTCCACCCTGCCGACCTGATGCGGTAACCCTCTCGTGGCCTGGGTGTCATTCCCGCTTTTCCCCGTTCGGGGCCGTCGCTTTTCCGCGTCCGGAGCCGCCGTTCGCTTTGCTTGCTGACGCAGACTTCCGGCGCGACCCCGGAGACCGTCGGCAGCCTCGGACCGTGGCCCTCGCCGGCACTCGCCGCCGGATATACGGCGGCGCTGCCCTTGGTCGCGGCGGGAGCGCTGCGCGGGCGTGACGTATGACCGCGTTGTGGGCAAGGTAGATTCTACGCTTATGTAGAAGCCGTGCCGGTGCCCGCTGCGAACGCGAGCCGAAGCGAAGCCGGGCGCGGTCGGGCGCGGTCGGGTGTCTATACGATGTGCCGCTCGTGACCGCTCGTGAAGGGCCCGGCAGTGGACGTGACGGGCCCGCCAGTCGAAGGGAGACAGGGCGTGATGGAGCGGCAGCGTCCCCGGCGACGGGGGCAGGGCGAGCTGGAAGCGCAGGTCCTGTCGGCCCTGAGCGAGGCGGAGGGCCCGGCAACCGCGGGCTGGGTGCGGGAGAGGCTCGGCGGGGATCTCGCCTATACGACCGTGATCACGATCCTGACCCGGCTGCTCGCCAAGGGCGCGGTGACCCGTGACCGTACGGGCCGGTCGTTCGTGTGGACACCGGCCTCGGGCGTGGCCGGGCTGGCCGCGCGGAGGATGCGCAAGGTGCTGGACAGTGAGCCCGACCGGGGGGCGGTGCTGGCCAGTTTCGTCACCATGCTCGGCCCGGAGGACGAACGGCTGCTGCGTGAACTGATGAGTCAGCCCGATGCCGAGAAGGCCGAGAAGGCCGAGAAGGCCGAGAAGCAAGAGTCGACTGCTCGGCCCTGAGCGACCGAGCTTGTTCACTCGGTCGAGGCGGCTGCGTCTCTCAGGCACGCCGGCGATCCGTGCACGCACCCCCATCTGAGCGGCCTTGGTTGAGGTCGGTGCGGTACCGCGCCCCGTAAGGGGGCGCGGGGCTGTGACATATGCGGCTCCGTCGCGGGGCGCGACCAGCCCCCACCGGCCCGCGCCCGTGGCGGAGCCGCGAATCGATACAGCATCACCGTTCTTCCAGCGGAGCACTTGGTCGCCCTCGTCCGCGCAGGAGCCCGCTTCGAACGCGGCCACCTCGTCGAACGCCCCGAGGCTCACCCAGCATGATCAACCTCAACCGACCAGCCGGGATTGACAATTGCTCGATGGAACAGGGGCCGACGGCACTACGCTGCTGTGTCGTGCAGGAGACGCGCCTCGACACCGCTCGGATCCGGGCGGCTCGCCGGGTAATCGACCCGGCTTTTCTTGACACTCCGCTGTACCGCTGCGAGGCGCTGGAGCCCGACCTCGGGTGCACGGTGAGTATCAAGCTCGAAACGGCGAATCCGGTCCGCAGCTTCAAGGCCCGCGGCACCGAGGTGGTCGCGAGCCTGCTCGCCGACAATGGCTCGCGAGCCGTGGTGTGCGCCAGCGCTGGCAATCTTGGCCAAGCCCTCGCTTGGTCCGGTCGCGTCCGGGGGCTCGACGTGACCGTCGTGGCATCCCGCTTCGCGACGGTGGCCAAGCTTGATCGCATCCGCGCGTTGGACGCCAGGTTGGAGCTGGTGGACGGCGACCACGAGATGGCTCGCGAGCGGGCGGCGGCCATCGCGCGGTACGACGGCATCCGACTGGTCGAAGACAGCCTCGACATCGAGACCTGCGAGGGCGCGGCGACCATCGGCCTGGAGCTGGTGGACACCCTGCCGTCGGTCGACGCCGTCCTGATCGCCCTCGGCGGCGGGGCGCTGGCCACCGGCGTGGGTCATGTGGTGAAGACCGTGGCACCCGAAACCGAGGTGATCTGCGTCCAGCCGCTGGGCGCACCGGCGATGACACACTCGTGGCGCAGGCGGCGCGTCGTCACCACCGACTCGACCGACACCATCGCTGACGGCGTCGCCGGCCGGCGTCCCATCCCGGCCGTCCTGGACGACCTCCTCCTGGTCGCGGACGACGCCGTCCTGGTCCAGGAGGCGTCGATCATCGCCGGTATGAGGATGCTCCTCGACCACGCAGGCCTCGTCGTCGAACCGTCGGCCGCGCTTGGCATCGCGGCGATCCTCGAAGACCGTGACCGCTTCGTCGGCCGGCACGTGGTCACCATCGTGTGTGGCAGCAACGTCGACGTGGACGCGTATCACCGCTGGGTCGGCGCGGTTCCCGTCCACAGGTCTTGATTGACCCGCCAGGTCTTGATTGACGCCGTAGAAGTGCGCAGGTACTGCTCCGGCGCTACCGAATCCGGGACGCCGACGCTGTTTCGCACCCTTCCAGCATGGCTTTGGCCACCGGATGACCGGCGGCCGCCGTGAGAGGCGGCGAAGCTTCCGGGGCTCGGCCCCCTCCTTCGTGTGCGGGCCCGGGAACAACCCTGGACGCCCTCACGTTCTCCCTCTACAGGCGAGTAGAAGCACAGCCTTCGGGGCGGCGCAGGCCGTGTGCCCGGCGCTCGAGGAGGGAAAGTCCGAAAGGGGCCGCCCTTGATGGTCGGCCAGGGACTTGACCAGGTGCCTTTGCCCGTCCTTTACGATGAACGTGAGGGTGTATCCGCCCTCGCGACCCCCGAGGGTCTGCCCGACCCTCCGAGCCGAGAAGGAGCCACGTCCCGCAATGGGTGAGCCTCCCAGTACCAGCCGTGCCATGACCCGCCTGCCGCACACGCGTGAGGAAGCGGAGGTGGCACGGTGACCGAGGTCCTGCTGCTTCTGCTGGCCCTGCTGCTCACGCTGGCCTGCGCTCTGTTCGTGGCGGCCGAGTTCTCCCTGACCACCGTCGAGCGCGGTGACCTGGAGCGGGCCGCCGAGGCGGGCGAGCGGGGCGCCGAGGGTGCGTTGAAGGCGGTGCGGCGGCTGACGGTCCAGCTGTCCGGGGCGCAGCTGGGCATCACCGTCACCTCGCTGGTGATCGGCATGCTCGCCGAGCCGTCCCTGGCCGTGCTCCTGCACGGCCCGCTGGAGGCGATCGGGCTCGGCGGCGGGGCGTCGACCGTGGCGACCGTGCTGGGCGTGGTCGTCTCCACCGTCGTCCTGATGGTGGTCGGCGAGCTGGTGCCCAAGAACTGGGCGATCTCCCGGCCGCTGGCCGTCGCCAAGGTGGTGGCGGGACCGCAGCGTGGTTTCACGGCCGCGTTCGGGCCGTTCATCCGGCATCTGAACAACACCGCGAACCGTTTCGTACGCCGCTTCGGCCTGGAGCCCGCCGAGGAGCTGGCCTCTGCCCGCGGCCCCGAGGAACTCGTCGCGCTGGCCCAGCACTCGGCCGCCGAGGGCATGCTGGAGGCGGACTCCGCCGAGCTCTTCGTCCGTACGCTGCACCTGGGTGAGCTGACCGCCGAGAACGTGATGACTCCGCGGGTCGATGTGAAGGCGCTGGAGGCGCAGGCCACGGCCGCCGACGCGGCCAACCTCACGCACGCGACGGGGCTGTCCCGCTTCCCGGTCTACCGCGACAGCCTGGACGAGGTCGTCGGGACCGTCCACATCCGCGACGTACTCGCCCTGGAGCCCGGCAAGCGGGCCGTCACCCCGGTCACCGAGCTGGCCACCGCGCCCCTGCTGGTACCCGACAGCCTGCCCGCCGACCGCCTGCTTGAGCGGATGCGGGCGAGTCGCACCATGGCCGTCGTGATCGACGAGTACGGCGGCACGGCGGGCGTGGCGACGGTGGAGGACATCGTCGAGGAGGTCGTCGGCGAGGTGCGGGACGAGCACGATCCGATCGAGGTGGCCGACCTGCTGCCCGCACCCGTGGGGGAGGACGGCCGGGCCGCGTGGGAGGCGGACGGCGGTGTACGGATCGACGAGCTCGCCGGGATAGGACTGCGCGCGCCGGAGGGGCCGTACGAGACGGTGGCCGGCCTGGTCGCCACCCGCCTCGCGCGGATACCGGCCAAGGGTGACGTGCTCGACCTGGACGGCTGGCGTCTCGACGTCCTCGACGTGGAGCACCACCGCGCGGACCGCGTCCGCATCACGGAACCGGTCAAGGTTCCACAGCAGGTCATGGAGGACTCCCGATGAGCACGACAACCGTCCTGCAGCTCGCCATCGGCGCCCTGACCCTGCTGACCAACGCCTTCTTCGTCGGCGCGGAGTTCGCCCTGATCTCCGTACGTCGCAGTCAGATCGAACCCCGCGCCCAGGAGGGCAACAAGCGGGCCAGGATGACGCTGTGGGGCCTGGAACACATCTCCGCGATGATGGCCACCGCCCAACTCGGCATCACGATCTCCTCGCTGGTCCTCGGCGCGGTCGCCGAACCCGCCATCGCCCATCTGCTGGAGCCCGCCTTCGAGACGGCCCACATCCCGCACGGTCTCGTCCACCCGGTCGCGTTCGTGATCGCGCTGACCGTGGCGACGTATCTGCACATGCTGATCGGCGAGATGGTCCCCAAGAACATCGCGCTCGCCGCGCCCGCGCAGACCGCGCTCGTTCTGGGACCGCCGCTGGTCGCCCTCACCCGTGCCCTCAAGCCGGTGGTCTTCGGCATCAACGCCTTCGCCAACGCCCTGCTGAAGCTCTTGAAGGTCGAGACGAAGGACGAGGTGGAGGCCGTGTTCACCGACGACCAGCTCGCTCGCATGGTGCTCGACTCCAGCCAGGCCGGGCTGCTCTCGCCGGCCGACGGCGAGCGGCTGCGCGACGCGCTGGAGCTGGGTACGCGCCCGGTCGGCGAGATCTTCGTCCCGGCCCAGCGGATGCACACCGTCGACCACACGATCACCGCGGCCGAGCTGGAGCGGACGGCCGCGCGTGCCGGGTACTCCCGATTCCCGGTCACCGGACCGGACAAGGCCCTGCTCGGCTACCTCCACATCAAGGACACCCTCGGCGTCACCGACCGGGACCAGCCCTTCCCGCGCGGCGTCCTGCACCCCGTCACGCGGGTCCGTATCGACACCCCGCTGGACGACACGCTCACCGCGCTGCGGGCCGACGGCAGCCACCTGGCCGCGGTCACCGGCGAGACGGGCACCGTGCTCGGCTTCGTGACCATGGAAGACGTCCTGACGGAGCTGGTGGGGCCGACTCCGGCCGCCGCCTGATCACCCGGTGACGTGGCCGGGGCAGGCGAGCGGCCTCTCTTACCGGCACGGGTGTCTCGTACTCGTAAAGAGACACCCGTGCCGGTACGGCGTACACCAAGATCATGAGCGGCTTGTGCCCCGGCCCTCGGGTGACATGTTCCGGGGGGCATTCGCCCCGCGGCACCGCGGACCCGTACGGCGTCTTCATGACGGCTCCGCCGCCGCCAGGTCAGCGCTCGATCGCGTTGAGTGCTTCGAGCAGCCGGGGGCTCGCGGGTGAGCCCTCGTCGGGATCACCCGCCGTGCGATGCAGTTCGCCGTCGATGATCTCGTAGTGTCCGATGGCCTGGATCGGCGGCGAGTAGACGTGGATGGTCACGGCTCCGGCGTCGTGATCCATCCGGTGGACGCCCGACCCGGGGAACGAGAACGACTCGCCGGGCCCGTACCGGCGGGCGCGGCGCGGGCCGCCCACCGGCAACCCCTCCTGCCAGGCGGTGCCTTCGACGACGTGCACGCCGACACTGGAACCCTGGTGGTCGTGGTAGCCGGTGTCGCGCGCTTCCCACCAGGTGTTCAGCCACGCTTCGGAGTGCTCGTTCCGCCACAGCAGCAGATACGAGCCGGGGCCGGAGCGGTCGAGCGCGGACGTGTCGACGAAGGCCGCCGCGCGGTGTGCCCGGTCGGCACATTCGTCGGGCTGGAACGGGCGGTCGGACGCGCCGAGTCGGGCGAGGGCGGCGGTGTCGATCGGGGGCGAGTTCATGGTCATCCCTTTGTGCTGGGTATGCGTGCGGTGGGCTGTCTTGGCCGGCCCGACAAGGCCTGGGTGACGCTTTCGCCAGAACCAACGACGAGGCCACCAGGAAGGCCGGGAGACCGGCCTCGACCGGGACACGGTCAATCCCTTCCAGTGATGACCTTTCCGGTGAGCAGGCGCCGCGGATTGGCGATGCGGAAGGCGTACGCGGCGGCTCCGCCCAAACCGAAGCCGGGACGTTGCGGCGGCTCGGCGTAGGGCCGGTCCGAGCCCTGGACGACGACGTCGTTGCCGAGGACGCGGACGATCGCGTCGACGGCGCGCGGACCGTACGAGGACGTCTCGACGAACACGTACGGATCCACCTCCCCCCGACCCTCGCCTCCGCCCCGCGCGGCGAAGCGCTCGCCGTGCAGCGGGGCGAGCCCGGCCAGCAGCGCGAAGCACACCCGCAGTCGTGGATGGCGCGGCCTGCCGAAGGCCCGGAAGGCGAACCAGGCGGAGTGCATCTGCTGGACGTACGGGACCATCGCGGGCCACCAGCCGGGCCCCAGGGGCTCGCTCGTCGCCGGACCCGGGTGGACGAACAGCGGGAGGTCGCGCGCCTCGAGCAGATCGAGCAGCGGGGCGCACCGGGCGTAACCGGCGGCGTCGGCCAGGGCGTTGGCCGGAAGCTGGAGGCCGGCGAACCCCTGGTCGAGGTCCTGGTCTGTCGCGTCGGCGTCGATGTCCCGGACACAGGCGGCCGCCCAGGCGCCGAATGGGTCTGGCAGTTCGGCGGCGCCCTCGTGGTAGGCGTCGAGCAGGGGACGCGCCTCGTCGGCAGGCAGCCACTCCACGCCGAGCGGGGCGGACAGTGAGACGAGCGCCTGGTCGAGACCGTCAGTGGCGGCGAGTTCGGTACGACGGGCGACATCGTGGTCGGCGGGAGGGACCTCGTACGGCGGCTCACCGGCGATGTGCAGGGTCCATCCGTCCAGGAACGGCGGCTCCTTACGCGCTCGCAGGGCCGCTACGAACGAGGTGCTCCACAGATGCTGGTGCACGTCGACATTGGTCACGATGCTCCTCTCATCAAGGCGCGCAGTGCGCTCCGTACGTCGTCGGAGCCCAGAACGTCGCGGCTCACCAGGTCCACGTCCACTCCGCAGGGCCGGTCGTCGTCCAGGCCCGGGACGAGCTCGCGGATCGCGCGGTGCAGGAGTTCGGGGCCGCGGCCGAGGGCGGACGGTGCGGCCAGGTCCACGGCCTGGGCGGCGGCCACCGCCTCCACGGCGAGCAGCTGCCGCAGCCGGACTAGCATCGTCGTCAACCGCCGTGCCCCGAGCGCCGCGTTGGTCGAGTCGTCCTCGACGGCGTCCGCGCCGTGGCGGGGGTCGGTGCAGACGGGAGCGGACAGCATACGGATCTCTGCGACGAGGGCCTGCGCCGTCTTGGCCAGCGGCGCGAAGCCCGAACGCTCCGGACCGTACGGCGAGAGGTTGGCGGGCAGTCCGCTGACGCCGGGTTCGAGGAGCCGCCGCATGCGCTCGGCGGAGATCGACGCCGTCTGGGTCAGGGCCAGCGCGAGCGTGTCGAGGGCGAGGGCCAGGGCCGGAGTGTGGAAGTTGCCGGACGAGAGGATCTCGCCGGTGCCGGCCAGCACCACCGGATTGTCGCCGCAGCCGTTGAGTTCCGGTTCGAGCGCGGCACCGGTGAAGTCCAGGGCGGCGTGCAGCGCGCCGTGCACCTGGGCCGAGCAGCGCAGGCTGACGGGGTCCTGGACTCGACGCGCGTTCCGGGGATCGCTCAGCTCACCGCCGTCCAGCAGGGCGAGGAGCTCGCGGGCCGCCCGGGACTGCCCGGGTGCCGGACGGGTGCGCAGTACCCGGTCGTCGAGCGGGCTGGTGTTCGCCCGGAAGCCCTCGAAGGTGAGCGCCGTGACCGCCTGAGCCAGGGTGAGCACGGCCGCGGCTTCATGGCGGACGAGGGCACCCTGACCGGCGGCCAACGGGCTTGCGCTGCACAGCACATGGCCGTCCTTCGGGCCGAGTTCGGCGGGGGCCAGACCGGCCCGTCGCAGTGCCTCCGCGCCGTCGAGGACCTCGCCGGAGAGTTCGGCGCGGCCCTCGCCGATGGCGACCAGGCCCACATGGGCCATCTGGCACAGGTCGGAGGCGCCGATCGACCCCACCTCGGGTACCACCGGATGCACGCGCGAGTTGAGCATGGCGACGAGCAGCCGCAGGAGCTCCGGCCGCACTCCGCTGCCACCGCCCGCGATGCCGCTGACGCGGGCGAGCACGGCGGCGCGTACGACGGGGACGGGCAACGGATCGCCGACGGCGTTGGCCCGGCCCCGGACCGTACGGACGCTGAACTCGCCGAGTTCGTCGCGTGGCAGCGCGTACGACGACCGGCTGCCCAGCCCCGTCGTCAGACCGTAGGTCGGCACCTGGCGGTCGACGATGTCGTCGACGACGGCGCGGTCGCGGGCCAGCCTGGGGAGCACCTCGTCCGCCAGCACGACCCGGGCGCCGTGTCGGGCGACGGTGATGACGTCGTCGCAGGTGAGCGTCCGGCCGTCGATGACGACCGGGGGACCGGCGGCGGGGCGGGGGGCGGGCGGGGGAGCGGGGAGTGTGCCCGTCATGAGAACCGCAGCTTCTGACCGAGGCCGCGCTCTTCGGCCTTCTTGAGCATGGCGGCTCCCAGGGCTATGTCGGACAGCGAGAGTCCACGGTGCCAGAACAGGGTCGTCTCGTCGGCGCGCTCACGGCCGGGCTTGTCACCGACCACGATCTCGCACAGCTCGCCTTGCAGGGTCTCCTCACTGAGCCTGCCGGACTCGACGTGGGCACGCAGGGCACCGAACTGCCCGGACCGGCACTGGCCCCAGTCATCGACGACGATCTTGTCCATGATGTCGGTGAGAGTGAGTTCGACGGCGCTCATCGTTCCGTACGGTACGACCAGGGCCCCCGGGGCGATCCATTCGGTCTTCAGCAGCGGCTGCGGACGGTCCAGCCGGGACGCCTCCACCACGATGTCCGCGCCTTCGACGCACGTCTTCCAGTCCTCGGTCACGATCACGGGTTTGCCCAGGTCTCGTTCCAGTCGCTCGGCGAAGGCCTTACGGCTCTCGGGGCGGCGCGAGTGGACGCGTATCTCGGTGAGGTCGAAGATCCGGTCGAGGAGGCGGACGTTCCAGTACGACGTGGCGCGGGCACCGATGTGGCCGAGCACCTTGGCGTCGGGGCGGGCCAGATGGCGTGCTCCAAGCGCGGTCATGGCACCGGTGCGCATCTCGGTGATGGCGGTGGCGTCGAGCACGGCGACCGGCATCCCGGTACGCGGATCGAAGAGGTTGAGCAGCGCCATCTCGGACGGCAGCCCGGCCTCGTAGTTGCCGACGTAGTCGCCTACGATCTTGACTCCGGCCAACCCGAGCGGGGCGACATAGCCGCGGAGGACGTTGAAGTGACCGTTGAACGCGGGATCGGGCATGAGGTGGACGCGCGGTTCGATGACCGTCTGCCCGAGGCCCTGGGCACGCAGCCCCTGCTCGACGGCGTCGAGCACCTCGGTGTCGGACAGTTCGAGCCGGTCGACGTCCGAGCCGTTCAGGAAGGTGAACCAGATCGGTTCCATGAGTGTCTCCCTATGTCTCACTGCGTCATGTCTCACTGCGTCTGAATGCGTCTAGCTATGTCCGACAACATCCGAAATGGCGACGTACGAGGCCGGCGGCGTGACCGGAGTGCGTGTCTGCCGAGGGCGGCTGTCGGGTCGGCGGCGACGGACACGGAAAGGGGCATCACTTGGGAAACGCGTGCATTCCGGGCGCTTTTTTCGCTTCGTTGGGCGAACGTAACGTGCCCTTTACGTAAGAACATTGACTCTCATTCAGCCACCCACAACTCTGCATGAAGATATGCAGCCGGGTAAGGGGCAGCCTTGATCAGATTCGACGCAGTGAGCAAAAATTATCCCAACGGCACCACCGCCGTGGACAACCTGTCCCTGGAGCTGGCCGAGGGCGGCATCACGGTCCTGGTCGGTCCCTCCGGCTGCGGCAAGACCACGACTTTGCGCATGGTCAACCGCATGGTGGATCCGACGGCCGGGACGGTGAGCCTGCGCGGCCAGAACATCCGGGAGGTCGCCGCCCCCGAGCTACGCCGTGGCATCGGCTATGTCATCCAGCACGCCGGGCTCTTTCCGCACCGGACCGTCCTGGACAACATCGCGACCGTGCCCCTGCTGCTCGGCTGGGGCCGGAAGAAGGCCCGGTCGCGGGCGGCTGAGCTGCTGGAGCTGGTGGGGCTGCCGAACGAGATGGGCAAGCGCTACCCGTACCAGCTCTCCGGCGGACAGCAGCAGCGCGTCGGGGTGGCCAGGGCGCTGGGCGCCGACCCGCCGGTGCTGCTGATGGACGAGCCGTTCAGCGCGGTCGACCCCATCGTGCGAGGCGAGCTGCAGGCGGAGTTCATCAGGCTGCAGAAGGAGCTGCACAAGACGATCGTGTTCGTCACCCATGACATCGACGAGGCGATCAAACTCGGCGACAATATCGCGGTGTTCCGTACCGGGGGCAAGCTGGCGCAGTTCGACACTCCGGAGCGTCTGCTCGCGCACCCCGCCGACGACTTCGTGGCCGATTTCGTGGGCCAGGACCGTGGCATCCGCCGGCTGTCCTTCGTCAAGGCGGCCGATCTGCCGCTGCGCGACGGTCTGGTGCTGTCGGCGACCTCCCCGACGGCGCAGGCCCGCGCGGCCGACGAGCCCTGGGTGCTCGTCGTCGACGCCGACCGGCGACCGCTGGGCTGGGCCGCCGTCGCCGACCTGCCGGACGGCGGCACGCTCGCCGACGCGACCCTGATACCGCTCGGCCACACCTTCAGCCTCGCCCTCGACTCGGCGCGGGCCGCCCTCGACTCGGCGCTCCTGTCGCCCTCCCGCCTCGCGGTGGGGGTGAACGCGGAAGGCGCGGTCATGGGTGTCGCGGACGCGTACGAACTGTCCGCCGCGATGGCGGGAGACGGTGCGGTCAAGACGGAGGCGGTCAAGACCGAGGCGGCGGGTACGGAAGCGGTCGGCGACGAGGCGGTCGAGGCCGACGTGGCCAAGGCGGAGGCGGAGGCCGTCGAAGACTCGGCGGCCGAGGCGGCCAAGGTGGGAGCGGCCGAGGCGGAAGCGGCCACGGATGACACGGCCACGGATGACGCGGCCACGGATGACGCGGCCACCGGCAGCGCGGGCGGTGGCGAGCGATGAGAGACGGCGAACCGCTGATCCGGTGGGCATGGATCGGCGATCATCTCGGCGAGCTGGCCGACTACACGGGTGTCCATCTGCGGCTGGGACTCCTGCCGGTGCTGTTCGGACTGATCATCTCCGTGCCCCTGGGCATGCTCTGCCACCGCTGGCGATGGCTCTACCCGCCGACTCTGACGGCGTCCAACATCCTGTACTCGATCCCGTCACTGGCCCTGTTCATGATCTTCGTCCGGTACACGGGGCTGACCGAACGTACGGTGATGATCCCGCTGACGCTCTACACGTTGTCGGTCCTCATACCCAATGTCGTGGACGGGCTGGCGTCGGTCCCCGAACCGGTACGGCAGGCGGCCACCGCGATGGGATTCGGCACGGTGCGCCGTGTCGTCCAGGTCGAACTTCCGATCGCCGTACCCGTCGTCGTCGCCGGCGTGCGGGTCGCCGCGGTCTCGTCCATCAGCCTGGTCGCCGTGGGGCAGCTGATCGGCCAGGGAGGTCTCGGCTACTACATCACCCGTGGCCTCCAGCTCGACTTCCCGACCCCGATCATCACCGCGACCGTACTGATCATGCTGCTCGCCCTCGCCACCGACGCCCTGCTGGTACTCGCCCAGCGGCTGCTCACCCCATGGGCCCGCGGAAAAGGGGCGAAGGCATGAACGATCTCTTCAACCAACTCCAGCTCGTAGGCGACTGGTTGACGGCGTCCCAGCAGTGGAAGGGGGACGACGGCATCCCCAACCGGCTCCTGGAGCACCTCACCTACAGCGGCCTGTCGCTGCTGTTCGCCACGCTGATCGGGCTGACGCTCGGGCTGCTGGTCGGGCACACCGGCCGTGGCGCGTTCGCCGTCGCCAGCGTGGCGAACCTCGCGCGGGCCATCCCCACCTTCGGCCTGGTCGTGCTGGTCGTCACGCTCGCCGGGCTCAGCACCACGCCCGTACTGGTCGCCCTGGTCGCGCTGGCGGTCCCGCCGATCCTCATCAACACCTTCGAGGGAGTCCGGGGCGTGGACCCCGACGCCAGGGACGCCGCGCGGGGGATGGGCATGACCGGGTGGGAGGTCCTGCTGAAGGTCGAGGTGCCGATGGCGCTGCCGCTGATCCTGCTCGGGCTGCGGGTCGCCGCGATCCAGGTGGTGGCCACGGCGACCGTCGCCGCGTATCCGGGTCTCGGCGGTCTGGGCCGCTTCATCGTGGACGGACTCGCCCGCAACAACTACGAACTGGTCATCGGCGGATCCGCCGTCGTCGTCATTCTGGCGCTCATCGTCCAGGCTCTCTTCACCGCGCTGCGGCGCGTCATCGTCTCGCCGGGTCTGCAAGGTTCGGCGACCAGATCCTGAGTATTTGAATTCCTGAGCTCGCGTTCCTGATAGCTCGTGACGGCTCCTGAGAGCTCCTGAGAAAGGAAACACCCATGAGAAACATGTACCGCGGTGCCGCGTTCGCCCTGGTCACCGCACTCGCGCTGACCGCCTGCGGCAGCAGTGACGACGACAGCAATCCGCTGACGGGCAGCAGCGGCGACAGTGGCGACGGCAAGGCCATCGTCGTCGGCTCGGCGAACTTCCCCGAGAACCAGCTGCTTGCGGAGATATACGCCCAGGCCCTGGAGGACAAGGGGCTGAAGGTGACCCGCAAATTCGACATCGGAGCCCGCGAGGTCTACTACGACCAGGTGGTCAAGGGCGGCATCAGCGTCTTCCCCGAGTACAACGGCGCGCTGCTGGCGGTGGCGGTCGACCCGAAGAGCACCGCGACGGCCACCGACGAGATCAACGCCGAGCTGAAGCAGAAGCTGCCGAAGTCGGTGGAGATCCTCGACTCCGCCGCGGCCGAGGACAAGGACTCGGTCACCGTCACCGCTGATATCGCCGCCAAGCACAACCTCAAGACCCTCGCCGACCTCAAGCCCGTCGCGGGCGACATGACGATCGGCGGCGGCTCGGAGTTCAAGACCCGCAATCAGGGCCTGGTCGGCCTGAAGAAGATCTACGGAGTCGAGTTCGGGAAGTTCCAGCCGCTCGACGCGGGTGCCCAGAGCACACTGCTGAAGCTGCTCAAGGAGGACACGGTCCAGGCCGCGAACCTCTACACCACCGATCCCGCCATCATCGAGGACAAGCTGGTGGTGCTGGAGGACCCGAAGAACCTCTTCTCCTCCCAGAACGTCACGCCCCTCGTCTACAAGTCCGCGGTCAACGACGAGGCCAAGTCGGCGCTCAACGCCATCTCGGCCAAGCTCACCACCGAGGACCTGCTGGAAATGATGAAGAAGCTCGTCAACGACAAAGAGGACGCCAGCGCCGTCGCCGAGGAATGGCTGACGAAGGCCGGCCTCGCGAGCTGACCGGGCGGTTGTCCGGACCGGTTGTCCGGACCTGTTTGGAGCATTCGTGTCCGGGGCGGACGGTGCCGGTGGTGGATTCGGCCGCACGATCACCGTCCGCCCCAGCGCTCCTGGCACTACTGGCACCACGCGGGGGAGCTCGGGACTCGTACGACAGGCTGGGGGATCAAGGTGAGCGATACGGACGGAGCCGGAGCCGACGTCGGTGTCGACGGTGGCCCTGGTGCTGGTACTGGTACTGGCCGCGGTACTGACGTTGGTACGCCCCATGGGGTCGGCGCGTCCGCACGGCTGCACCAGCTCTTCGAGGGGCGTCGGCTGACGCCGACGCAGCGCCGCATCGCCCACTGCCTGGTCCGGCAGCCGGCGGCCGCACCTTTCCTGTCGAGCGTGGAACTGGCGCACCTGGCCGGGGTGAGTCAGCCGTCGGTGACACGTTTCGCGGTCACCCTTGGCTTCGACGGTTATCCGGCGCTGCGCAGACACCTGCGGGACCTCGCACCCGTCGGTACGGCCGCGGACGGACGGTCGACCAACCAGTATCAGCAAGCGGTACAGGCAGAGATCGACAATCTGAGTCATCTGGCGGCCCTGCTCGCCGACCCCGGGCCCGTGGAACGCGCGGGCCGACTGCTCGCCGCCTCCCGGCCGCTGCCGGTGCTCGGACTGCGCGCCTCCGCCGCCCAGGCACGCGGTTTCGCCTACTTCGCTGCAAAGGTGCACCCCGACGTGCGTCTGCTCGACGAGGGCGGCTCACTGCTCGCCGACCGCATCGACGCGGCCCGGCACGCCGGCGCGAGCGCACTCCTGTGCTTCGCGCTGCCGCGCCATCCGACCGAGGTCCTCGACGCGCTCGACCACGCCCGTGGCACAGGGCTGACCGTGGTGACCGTCGCCGACGGCACGTTCGCCCCGGTGGCCGCCCACAGCGACCTGCTCCTCCCGGCCGCCGTGGGCACCGGCCTGGTCTTCGACACGGTGAGCGCCCCCATGCTGCTCGGCCAGGTCCTCCTGGAGGCCATGTGCGACGGTCTGCCGGACGCTCAGGCCCGCTTGGAGGAGTTCGACGCGCGGGCGGCGGCACGGGGACTGTTCGTCAACTGAGCGTCTGACCTCTCGTACCGGACCGGAGGACAGGCGGGACAGGGGCAGAGCCAGGGTCAGGTGTCGCAGCCGACGCCGTCCCCGTCGCGGTCCAGATGCGAGGCGTAGCCGGGCTCCCCGAGATGCACGGGTGCGGCGCCGGCCGCGCGCGCCTCGCTGCAGTTGGCGTAGTACACGTCTCCGCCGCTCCCGCCGGAACCGCTGTCGTCGTCGGAACCGCCGCCCGCGGCCGGCTGCGCCGTGACGGTCGCCCTCACGGTCTTCGTCGCCCGCACAGTGACCGTGGCGGCGGGTTCCGGCTCGGCGGTCTCCGTCGCGGTCGCGGTCGCCGTGGCAGTGACGGTGACGGCCGGCTTCGGCTTGGCTGCCGCGAGGTCGGAGTCGGTTCCGCTACCGGCGCCGGCGCCTATGCCGATGAAGAAGGCGAGACCGAGGGCGGGCAGTACGTAGCGTTTGCGCGCCCACTTCGGGCTCGGGCCCACCGACGGTTGTGGCTGTGGTTGTGGAGCCCAGTGCGGATGTTGCGACACGAATCCCCCAAGGTTTTGCCCAGAAGGGACGAACGTATGGGGGCGGACCGGGCACGGCAGGCCGCATGGGCAACTGGTGGCCTAACTGTGATGAAAGTGTGAAGGGCCAGTTGTGGTGCGGAGTGGGGGATGGAGGGTGGGGGCGCTTCACTTGCCGCCCAACGGAACCCTTCGCGCGAGAACCTTGCGGTGGCTGATGCGCCAACCTCCGTCGCCGGCCACGATTGTGTCCTCGTACGTCACGCTGCCGCTCGTGCCGTCCGCGTTGATGCCGATCCCCTTGGACAGGGCGCGTACGCGTCCCTCGTCCAACTCGGCGAGGACAACGTTCGTGACGTGATGCCCGACCGGATTCGCCGACCCCAGAGCGAGCGAGGCTTCCCGGATCTCGGCGATTCCCGCCAAGGGCCGCTCCTGTCCGAAATCGCTGATGTCATAGATGACGTCAGCCGTGAACAGCTCGTCCAGCCGATCCAGTTCTCCAGCGTCGAACAAATGACCGTGCGTCGAGAGTAGTTCGGTGATGGCGGTACGGTCTTCGAGGCTGAGCGGCATGAGTGTCCTCTCGTCAACGTACGGTAGGGTTTACCTGCGTGTTCACGTGGAACTCCACGGTCGGGCACATCGGGACGTGGCGCAGCTTGGTAGCGCACTTGACTGGGGGTCAAGGGGTCGCAGGTTCAAATCCTGTCGTCCCGACAGTGTGAAGGGTCTTCGCAGGTGAAAGCCTGTGGGGGCCCTTTTCGTATGGGTCGTTTCCGATCTTCGAGGTTGAGCACGCCGCTCATAGGCGCCTTTACTCGGAGGTTTGCGAGGATGCCGCTGCTGGACCTGGACAAGATCACTGCGGAGCTGTCGACGACTTGGTCGGGCTTCCTGCGCGACTGGGACCGCTCACTGCGGTCGGGGAACTATCCGGAGACCACCCGGTACAACTATCTGCTGGCGGCCGCGCAGTTGGGCCGCTACCTGGGGGAGTATGCGCCGGATCCGGACGCCGATGACGCGGCCGAGGATCCGGTCGACGTCACGCGAGCGCACGTCGAGGCGTTCCAGGCGTGGATGATCGAGACGCGTTCGGCGTCGACCGCGCTGAACAAGCACAAAGCGCTGCAGCAGTTCTTCAAGTGGCTGATGCTGGATGAGGGCGAGATCGACCGGTCGCCGATGGAGCGGGTCCGGCAGCCGAAGATGCCGCAGAAGCTGGTCCCGGTCATCCGTGACGAGGAGACCACGAAGGTCCTCGGCACCTGCAAGGGTAGGGATTTCGTGCAGTTGCGGGACGAGGCGATCATCCGGCTGTACTGCAACACCGGAGCGCGCCTGTCCGAAGTCGGCAACCTGATGCTCGACGACATCGACCTGACTACCGAATCCGTCCACTACCACGGCAAGGGCAGCAAAGACCGGCGCGTGCGGTTCGGGCCGAAGACCGCGCGGGCCGTCAGCCGCTATCTGCGGGCCCGCGCCAAGCACAAGGCGGCCGACCTGCCGGATCTGTGGCTGGCCGAGCGGGGGATGCGGCCGCTGGCCCCCAACGGCATCAAGATCATGCTCAAGCGGCGGGGCCTCGCGGCCGGGCTGGCCAAGGTGCATGCGCACCGGTGGCGGCACACCTTCGCCCATGAATGGAAGCGCGCCGGCGCCGACACCGGCGACCTGATGCTGCTGCTCGGCTGGACCTCGCAGGAGATGCCCCGCCGCTATGGCGCCAGCGCCGCCGCCGAACGGGCCCAGGAAACCCACCAGCGGATCGGGGTTGGTGATCATGTCTGAGCCCGGAGTGATGCCGGTGCGGCGGTGCGCGGTGCGCGAGCAGCAGTTGGCCTTCCGCGCTGTCACCGTGATTGCGGGAGCGGTGGTGGGCCTGGCCTTCCTCTTCGGTTTCGGCAATGTGTGGACCTTGGCCTTGCGGCTGGGGGTGTCCGCCTGGGTGGCCCCGCTTGTCGCGCCGGCCGTGGACCTGTCGGTCCTGGCGCTACTGCTGGCGATCCGCTACCTCGCCCTCTATGACGCCCCTGCCGCGGCCTTGCGCCCGGCCCGCAGGCTGCTGCTCCTGTCCAGCCTGCTTACCCTCGCCCTGAACGTCACCGAACCGCTGCTCGTCGGTGCGTACGGGCGGGCGGGCTTCGACGCGGTCGGCCCGCTCCTGCTGATCGGCTGGGCAGGGGTCGGCCCCGGCCTGCTGCAGGCCATCAGCGGTATCCGCGCTGTCGCCACCGATGCGCCGAGTGCGCCGGCAGGCGGGCCTGGCCCCGCAGGCGGGCGGCTGCGCAGGGTGCAGGCGGGCGAGCCTGCCGTCCGGGCTGGCGAGGGTCAGGATCTTCTCGAGCGCGCCCGGGCGGAAGATGCCCGGCACTGGCAGACCCACCGGCGGCCGATCTCCGCTGAGACGCTCCGCAAGCGCCTGCATATCGGCGCCGCACGATCCCGCGCACTGGTCGCCGTCCTACGCGCAGGGAGCGCATCGGAAGTCGCAAACGGGCTCCACGCTGTGCCCCGCTAGGGGCAACTGCAGGCCGTGCGGAGACCGGGGCCGTGTGGCCTGCAGTGCCTGCCGGTCGGCTGTTTCAGGCTCATCGCCGCCGACCAAGGCACGTGGAGGGCACGGCGTCACGCCAACTGGATGGTTGCTGCAAGGGGCTTAGTAGCGGCTTAGTAACTTCTTAGTAGCTGCTGATCTGCCGACTTATGGCTGAGGCAGGATCTAACCGCCCCGGACGGCGGCTGCTGAAGGGCGAGGAGTCGGACGATACCGCCCACCGCAAGATGCGGGTCCGCGTCGAGCACACCTTCGCCAGGATGAAGGCCTGCACGTCCCTCGTTATTGCAGGCAGCGCGCCGGCGTCTCTTCCCGCGTGGTCCAGGCCGTCGCCTGGATGCACACCCCCGCCTTCGCCACGTGGCCGGAAGGTACCGAAAGCGCAGCTCGGGTCGCCTGCTCACGGCTTTCGATAACGCGCTTAAGGCAGCTTTAAGGCCGCTCTTCGAACTGCCATGGCTCGGAACTGACACCGCAGCATCCCAGGAACTGCACAGGTTCGAGCCCCCGGCAGGATTCGAACCTGCGCACACGGCTCCGGAGAGCATGCTCATGCCATGTCTATCTGGGTCTCTGACCTGCGGGGGAGTCTTGCTGGGTGTCTGATCTTCTTCGATACACACGCCCCTCACACGCAAAAGGCAGCAGCGAGGGAATCGTCCCCTGTGCAGTCCCCGGGGGGCGAAAGTGTGGATCACCAGCGGACCAAGTGCCCTGAGTCCTAGGGTACTTGCGTGGCAGAGGAGTCGAGGGGAAGACAAGCCGCTGAGGCGGCTGTGAGACTGTCGGCCGGCGCAAGCGGAGCAATCGTCGGCGGAGCCGTGGCAGGGCCTGTTGGCGCAGTCGCTGGTGCTATCACGCAGGAAGTGATCAGCGAGACAGCGCGGCGGTTGATTGGGTTGATAGTCAGGCGCAGGGAAGAGCAGGCGGCGCAAGTCTTGGTCGTCGCGGCTGATATTGCCAATGCCAGCATCGACCGCTTCTCTGAAACGATAGAGACCAGCCCTGAACTGCTTGCCCTGCTTTCCGAAACGGTTCAAGCCGCTATGGAGACCTCCCTGGAGGCCAAGATTTACGCGCTGGGACGCTGTCTCGCCAGTGGAGTCCAGGACGACACTAAAGTTGACGCGGAGCGGATTCGCGTTCGCGCCCTCGCGAGAATTGAGGCGCAAGAAGTCAAGCTCATGGCGCTGCTGAACGGGCAACCACGTCTGAGGCCCGCTGACACCCAGCGAGACATCCCTGGGAATGGGCGCTGGCAGGGCTGGCCGAGGACCGAGATACTTGGGCAGCTCCCCGGTTTTGATGACGTCTTGGACGCGTCGATTGCCCTGCTTGTAGCCGAAGGGCTTGCTGTTGACGGCGCAATCGGCGTATTCGGCGGGGGCGGACCTGACAAAGAACAGTGGATCCTCACTGGATTTGGTAAGGGCTGCCTCCGGCTCCTTCAAAGTGTCACACCCTCTACAGGCCCGTGATCTAGCCGGATAGTTGGGCATCTGAGCGTTGATGGAGTTGTCCGAGGTAAGTGCGGTGCCTCCATGTCCGCGATGACTCTGACGCAAGGTGATCAAGATGGCGCCCTGCCTAACCCGCCAAGAGGATCGGTTCGACAGTGGCGGCTTGAGGGCGCAACACAACGCCACCGCGCTAGATGCCACCTGTGCCGGGAACCGAGTCCCTCGCCGTCCGTCTTGCGCTAGGCTCTCGCTGCTGATCAGGGGGCTTAAAATGACTGACGATGATCACCTCGATTTCAGGGGTGGAACTTTTAGCGGACCATTTCGTGGCGTTCAGGTCAATGAGTACACCGGGGTGCCGAACAGCTTCAGGAGGCTGGGCATTGTTGTAGGGGTTGCGTGCACTACCTATGCAATTTTCATCATTGCCACTCTATTAACTGCTTCATCGACTGGTTCAGAAAGACTTCAGGGCGACACGGAGAAACTGCCCGTGGCCTGGATTGTGGGCATCCTGGCTCTTAGCTCTTTCGTCCTGCTCGCCGTCGGCGTTCCGTGGCTGATCACGCGACGGCAGTATATGAAGAATCAGAATGCGCGCTTCGCGGAAGCCTTGAAGGCGCAGAAGGAGTATGAACGCAATATTATAGAGAAGCTAAAGAAGGCCACCGAATTGGCCACCCTCATGGAACTCAACCAAGGGCAGATTGGCACCTACCACCGGATTGTTACAGAGCAAGCCGACAAGGCATTCAAGTCTTCCCGGGTGGCGATGGGTGTTGGATTGTTCCTCCTGGTGTGTGCTGCTTTCGGAGGGGTTTACGTGCCATTGGAGGAGATCCGCTGGTTCATCGGTGCTCTCGCCGCGTTCACCACTCTCCTGTCTGGCTATCTCACCAAAACATATTTGGCCATGTATAAAGAGTCGGTTGGCCAGTTGAACCGATACTTCGATCAGCCCGTTCTGAACAGCTACTATCTGACGGCCGAACGACTCGCTGAAAGCCTAGATGCCGAGCGTGCGACGGAAGTGCGGCAGCAGATCATTAACGAAGTTCTTGCGACCAGCTCGCGCATGGGTGGCAGGTCGGCTGGGCCGACCGAGGTAAAGCCTCCAAAGGCCGTACTAAAGGGTGGAAAGCCGAGCAAGCGGCGACCGAAGAAGCAGACCAGCTCCCGCAACCGTGATCAGGCGTGATCTGCATGGTTCTCCTCGTTGAACTCTGGGTCATGTGCCCTGCAGTGGTGTAGTCACTGGCCGAGTTGGTTGGGTTCGGTCGGGGGAAGCTGCGGGTCGTCCTCGGTTGGGTTGGCGGTGAAGAGTTCGGCCATGGAGCCTTCGGAGAGGTAGCGGCGGTCGAAGACCTGCCACTCGTCGTGGAGTTCGGCCAGGACCGCGGCGGCGAGCCGGTCCAGAGCCGCGGGGGTTGGGGAAGACCTGGACGACGTCGGCCCTGCGTTTGATCTCCCGGTTCAGCCGCTCCAGCGGGTTGGTGGACCAGATCTTCTTCCAGTGGGCCGGCGGGAAGTCCGCGAACGCGGTGATGTCCGTCGCAGCGTCCAGCAGCATCGTCTTGACCTGGGGGAACTGTCGTCCGAGCATGTCGGCGACCACGTCCAGCTGGGTGCGGACAGCCTCGGCGGTGGTCTGCGCGAAGATGGTGCGGATGGTGGCGGCGACCATCTCCGCGGAACCCTTCTCGATCACGCTGAAGACGTCTCGCACGAAGTGAACCCGGCACCTTTGCCAGGCGGCGCCGAGGAAGACGGTGCGGATCGCGGCCACCAGTCCGCTGTGGCTGTCGGAGATGACCAGCTGGACATTCTCCAGGCCGCGGGCCCGTAAGGACCGCAGGAACTTCGTCCAGAACGCCTTGGACTCGCTGTCGCCGCAGCTTCGCCGACGGCGACGGCGTCGGCGACATCGCCGGCCTTCGCACCCGCCTGCCCTACCTCAAGTCGCTCGGCGTGGACGCCCTGTGGATCAACCCCTGGTACAAGGCCCCGATGGCGGACGGCGGTTACGACGTGGCCGACTTCCGGGCCATCGACCCGCTGTTCGGCACGGTCGCCGACGCCGAGCGGCTCATCGAGGAAGCCCACCAGCACGGGATCCGCATCATCCCCGACATCGTGCCCAACCACACCTCCGACCAGCACGCCTGGTTCCAGGCGGCGCTGGACGCAGGCCCCGGCAGCCCGGAGCGCGACCGCTACGTCTTCCGGCCCGGCCGCGGCCCCGACGGCGCCCAGCCCCCGAACAACTGGGTCTCGTCCTTCGGCGGCCCGGCGTGGACCAGGCTGCCCGACGGCGACTGGTACCTCCACCTGTACGCCCCCGAACAACCGGACCTCAACTGGCAACACCCGGACGTGCACGCCGAGTTCGAGTCGATCCTACGGTTCTGGTTCGACCGGGGCGTCGACGGCTTCCGCATCGACGTCGCCCACGGACTCATCAAGGACCCCGGACTGCCCGACCTGGCACCGGAACAGACCGCGCACCCGCACCCGCACTGGGACCGCGACGAGGTCCACGACATCTACCGCACCTGGCGCACGGTTGCCGACGAATTCGCCGACGACCGGGCCTTCGTCGCCGAAGCCTGGGCCGACACCCCCGAACGCCTCGCCGCCTACGTCCGCCCCGGCGGCCTGCACACCGCGTTCAACTTCGACTTCCTGACGGCCAGTTGGGACGCCAAGGACCTCCGCGCGGTCATCGACGACTCCCTCGCCATGCTCGGGGCCGTGGGCGCGCCGGCCACCTGGGTGCTGTCCAACCACGACGTCATGCGCCACACCAGCCGTTACGCCCGCAAGACGGTTGCGCGGTGGGTGCCCAACGAGCGCTACCAGCCCCAAGGCCCCCCGGACCTGGAACTCGGCACCCGCCGCGCCCGCGCCGCAGCCCTGCTGATGCTCACTCTCCCCGGCGGCGCCTACATTTACCAGGGCGACGAACTCGGCCTGCCCGAAGTCGAGGACCTGCCCGAGTCCGTCCTGGAGGACCCCATCTGGGAACGCTCCGGCCACACCGACCGGGGCCGCGACGGCTGCCGCGTCCCGCTCCCCTGGTCCGGACAAGTGGAGCCGTTCGGCTTCAGCCCCGAGGACGCCTATGCCGCACCCTGGCTGCCGCAGCCCGCGGACTGGAGCGAGTGCACCGTGGAGGCACAGACCGGCGACGAGACCTCGATGCTGGAGCTGTACCGCACCGCCCTGAAGCTGCGCCGCGAGCACGACGCCCTTGGCGACGGCACCATGACCTGGCTCGACGCGCCCGCAGAAGTCCTCGCCTTCAGCCGCGACCCCGGCTTCGTCTGCGTGGTCAACCTCTCCGGTGAGCCGTACCAGCTGCCCGACCACACCTCGGTCCTGCTGGCCAGTAGTCCCGTCCAGGACGGCCTGCTGGCACCCGACCAGGCAGCTTGGGTCCGGGCATAGCAGCCCGTAGCAGGGTGTAACGGCCCCTCAATCAGCCAGGGTCTGTCCGGTGTCACTCCCCGCTGGCCGGGCAGGCCCTAGCCCCCCGGCGAGGCAGACGGCTAATCCTCGCTGCTCAGGCTGGGCAACTGGGCCTTGCCTGTGGCGGCAGGTCCGCCGCCGAGTCGCCGCTGACTCCGGCGAAACGGTCGTGGCACCGGTCTGCCGGCGTGATCCTCAGGAGCGCGGCGCCGTGTGTTCCTCGACGATCAGTCTCGCAGGTGCCCTAACCGATGCGATCCGGCCGTCGGTGCCCATGGCGACGTCGAGTTGTTCTCCGGCGAGGGTGAGTCCTGTGACGGTCAGTGCGCCGACGGGGAGTGTGCCTGTCGGGCGGAGGAGGAGGCGGCGGCCCGCGGGTACGTCGGGCTCCAGTCCGGTCAGCGCGGTCATGAGGGCGATGGCCGCTGCCGCTGACCAGGCTTGTGGCCGGCAGGCGGCCGGGTAGGGGACCGGTGCGGGGGTGTCCGCGCGGGCGTCGCCGCCCCCCAGTTCCGGCAACCGGCCTGATTTCGACGGCACCGCCATCACAGCGCGGGGCAACCCGAGGTCGATGACTGCAGCCCGCCTTACTGCGCTTGGAAGCGGTCTGCGCGCCGGGACGGGGCGCGTCGACCTGGAAGAAGAGGTGATCGGGCCGTCTCGTGGTGTGGGGCGAGGACGGAGCGGAGCAGGGCGCGGACGTATGCCTCGACCGGCATATTCGCGGCTGCGGCGACCGCCATGAGGGCATCGTGTTCAAGTGGGTCGAGAAGGACGTGCACGCGACGGCCGGGGGCAAGGCCGAGCGACTCTGGGGTGTAGGGCTGGCCCAGGCGCTCGGTGAGGAGTTCGGCCATCAGTGCGGGAACGGGCGGACGGGGCTTCTCCCCGTGTCGGATCCATCGGCCCACGCGGGAGCGGTCGACCGCGATGCTGCGGTGACCTTCTTGTTGAGCGCGGGCGTTGATGCGGCGGGCGGTCTCGCTGTTGCCCCAGCCGGCCCAGGCCAGGGCGAGGGCGAGCGGGTAGTTCGGAGTGCTCATAGCGCGCCCGTGGGGCGCACGAGGCTGGGCTGAGGCGTGGGGTGGTGTTGCGAAGGCGTTCGCAACATCGCAGGTCGTAGACGGTACACGAGGCGGGGCGGGACGGTGGCCGTGCGTCGCCCAACGAGGCGGTGCTGGTTGCGAGTTGAGGCGGCGCGAGCCGTTCCCGAGGAGGCTGTTTCATGGCAGAAACCGCAGTCCCGAAGATCACTCCGAGTGTGTCGACCGGCTTGCCGGTCGACCTGAGCCGGGCGTACTTCGTCGGTATCGGCGGCATGGGGATGCTGCCGGTGGCGCGGGTGTGTGCCGAGCGCGGATTCACCGTCTCCGGCAGCGATGCCCGGACGAGCGAGGGACTGGAGGTGCTCGCCGGTCTGGGCGTCACCGTGCACACCGGGCACGCCGAGGCGCAGGTGCCGGTGGATGCGAGCGCGGTCGTGTTCACGCACGCCGTCGGTGAGGACAACGCGGAGATCCGCGAGGCGCGGCGGCGGGGCATGCCCGTGGTGCACCGGTCGGCGGCGTTGAACGCCCTGATGGCCGACAGGACGGCGATCGGCGTGCTGGGGACGCACGGCAAGTCGAGTACGGCCGGGATGTTGGCGTTCGCGTTGAGCCGGATGGGTCAGAGCCCGTCGTACATGGTGGGTGCCGACCTCGAGGGCCCGGCCAGCGGCGGCCGCGCGGGCGGGAGCGGGTTCTTCGTCGCGGAGATCGACGAGTCGGACCGTACGCACATCGGCATGGTGCTGAACGTGGCGGTCCTGACGAACGTCACGCACGACCACCCGGAGAACTACGCCGCGCAGATCGATCACGTCGACGCGTACGAGGCGTGCGTGCGCGGCATCCGGCCGGGCGGCACGCTGGTGCTCAACGGTGACTCGCCCGGCTGCCGCGAGCTCGCGTCCCGTCTGGTGATGGCCGGGGACGGGCCGCGGATGGTGACGTTCGGGGTGTCGGCGTCGGCGGACTGGCGGCTGGCGGACGTGGTCAGCGCGGGCGGGCGTAGTACGGCGGTGCTGTGCGGGCCGGGCTGGCTGGAGTTCGAGCTGGCGGTGCGGGTGCCGGGCGTGCACCAGTTGCTGAATGCCGCCGGGGCCCTGGCCGCCCTGCACGTGCTGGGCCAGGACTGCGACGTGGCGGTGGAGCAGCTGGGCTCCTTCGAGGGTGTGCGGCGGCGCATGACTTCGGCCGGTGAGGCGGCCGGGGTGCGGGTGTACGACTCGTATGCCCACCACCCCGACGAGGTGACGGCGGATCTCGCGGCCGCACGCACCCTCGTCGGCGGGCAGGGCCGGGTACTTGCGGTGTTCCAGCCCTCCGGCGAGGTCCGGCTCGACGCGTTCGGTGCCGAGTTCGGGACGGCGCTGGCCGGCTGCGACGAGGTGGTGCTGACGGGCAGCGCCCGCGGCGTCCGGGAGAGGTCGCTGCAGGCGCTGTCCGGGTTCGTCCGCGAGGCCGGGGGCACGGTCCGGGCGGTGGAGATGGCCCGGGCCGAGGCGGTGGTCTGGGCGGCTGACGCGGCACGGCCGGGCGACGTGGTGGTGCTCATCGGCACCGGTGACCTGATCGAGTCCGGTCCGGTGCTCAGGGCCGCGCTGGTGGAGCTGGCCGCCGCGGCGGTCTAGGCGCCCGCCGTCCCGGGGTCCGGTTGCAGCAGTGCCTGGGCGAGCTGCTGCAACTGGACCCCGCGGCTTGCCTTGACGAGAACGACGTCGCCGGGCTGGAGGGTGGAGCGCAGTAGTTGCAGCGCGGTCTCCTGATCGGGCAGGTGTACGGCGTGAGCCCCGGCGTCGCTGGCGGCCTGCTGCATCCATCCGGCCTCGTCCCCTCCCACCACGATGACCTGGTCCAGGTTGAGCGTGGCCGCGTGGCGGCCGATGTCCTCGTGCGCGGTCCGTGCGTCGTCGCCCAGCTCGTTCATCCGGCCGAGCACGGCGATCGCGCGCTGGTCGCGGCCGCGGGCCATGGCGGCGAGGGCGTCGAGCGAGGAGCGCATCGAGTCGGGGTTGGCGTTGTAGGCGTCGTTGACGATGGTGACGTGGTCGGCCCGGGTGTGGGTCTCCATCCGCCAGGGTGACTGGGTGGTGGCGGCGGACAGGAGTTCGGCGATCTGGCCGAGGGGGAGTCCGGCTTCGCGGGCGACGGCAGCCGCGGCGAGGCTGTTGTGCACCTGCGGTCGGCCCACGAACTTCAGGTGCACGTAGGCGCTGCCCTCGGGAGTATGCAGGGTGTAGGACGGCTGGCCCTGCTCGTTGAGGGTGACGTCGGCGGCGCGGACGGTGGCCTCCGGGGCCAGGCCGTAGGTGACGATGCGTGCGCGAGTGCGGTTGGCCATCGCGCGCACAAGAGGGTCGTCGGCGTTGAGGACGGCGAGCCCGCCGCCGGGGAGGGCTTCGATGATCTCGCCCTTGGCTTGGGCGATGTTGTCGCGGCCGCCGAACTCGCCGACGTGGGCGGTGCCGACGTTGGTGACCACGCTGATGTGGGGCGGGGCGATGCGGGTGAGGTCGCGGATGTGGCCGATGCCGCGTGCGCCCATTTCCAGGACCAGGTAGCGGGTGGTCGGGTCGGCCATGGTGATGGTCAGCGGCAGGCCGATCTCGTTGTTGAAGGACTGCGGCGTGGCCACGGTCGGCCCAGCGGCGGGCAGGAGTTGGGCGATGAGGTCCTTGGTGGAGGTCTTGCCCGCCGAGCCGGTGATCGCCACAACCTGTGTGTTCGTGAGGGTGTGGCGCACGAGGTAGCGGCCCAGGCGCCCGAAGGCGGCCAGGACGTCGCCGTCGACGACGACGGAGGGGACGCCGACCGGGCGGGTGGTCAGGGCCGCGATGGCGCCGTTCTTGACGGCGGCATGAGCGTAGTCGTGGCCGTCGGCGGTGTTCCCCGACAGCGCGATGAACAGCGCGCCCGGCCTGGCTTCGCGCGAGTCGAACACGGCTGGCTGGTCGACGACGACATGCGGGTCGGGGGCGTCGGCGAGCCGTCCATCGACGGCCTCGGCGATGGTCGACAAGAGCATGGGCTGCACAGTGTTCTCCCTGGTCAAGTGATCGGTGTGGACGCTACCGGTCCCGCGGACGCAATGCCCGTTACGACGGGGGCGTGCGTGGGGGTGTGCCGTGGGGGACGGCGCAGCTCGAGTGAGAGGCCACGGCCGCCGAAGAAGTCGCCGAACAGGCCCGTGGGCAGGGTGGCTTCGCGGGCGTTCGGGGTGTGGCCGGAGGGGTTGCGGAACGTGATGTCGTCCTTGTGGCGGCCGATGGCGAGGACGAGGTGGCCGCCGCGCCGCTCAGGATCGGTCTCGGGGCGGCGGATCTCCTTGGAGACCGAGGCCATCACCATGCGCCCCGAATCGAGCAGGTCGACGAGCTCGCCCAGGTCGAGCGTGCCGTGCACCGTCACCGGCAGGTCGTGGGTGTCGTGCGCGTACGTCGCGAACGGCGCGTAGATCAGGCCCTTCACCGTGCCGTCGTCTTGCTTGACGTACCCGCCGTACTGGCGGGCGCCGGCCAGGAGTTGGAAGAGGCTCGGCGCCTGGCCATCGCGGTGCAGGAGTGCCATGCGCAGGCAGGCGATACCGCACATGTGGCGACACCAGCGGCCATACGCCGCCTGGGAGGGTGCGCCGGTCATCTGCCAGTTCGGGTCATCGGCGGGGTCGTACCCGTCGTAGGCGATCGGGCCGATCAGATCGGCGGTGGCGTACTGGGTGACGATCGGCACCGGATGGTGGATGAGAGCGGGGGTGTGCGTGTCAGCGCAGCACAGGGGCGGCATGGGGCGGGGTCTCCATTCGGTTCATGGCGATGTCCAACAGGGTGCGGTACGTGGTCCAGCCGACGTTGCCGCCGGAGACGACCACGCCGATCGGGCCATCCGGAAGGCGGTCGGTGGCCTGCAGTAGTCCGGCGAGCGCGACCGCGCCGGACGGCTCAGCCACCAGGCGGAGGTGGTGCCACAGGTAGGCCATCGCCTCGGATATCGCGTCCTCGGGGACGGTGATGATGTCGGTGAGCAGGCGCTGGTTGACCTCGAAGGGGATGCGGGCGGGCTCCGCGTGGCCGAGCCCGTCGGCGATGGTGACCGGCGGCGGGATGCGGATGCGGCGGCCGATGCGCAGGGAGCGGTGGGTGTCGTCGGCGACGGTCGGCTCGACCCCGAACACCTGGAATTGCGGGTCGTGGCCGGTCGCGGCGAGCGCGGTGCCCGCTGCGAGTCCGCCCCCGCCCACGGGTACGAGAATCGCCACCAGGTTGGGGACCTCCTGGAGCATCTCCCAGGCGACCGTGCCCGCCCCGGCGATGACCCGTTCGTCGTTCGCGGAGGGCACGATCGCCAGGCCGTGACGGCGGGCCAGCTCGTGGACCAGGGCTTCGCGACGGCCGGTGTACCGGTTGTAGGTGACGATGCGCGCCCCGAGGGCCTCGATCGCCTGCCTCTTCACGGCGGGCACGTCCTCGGGGACGACCACGGTGGCCGGCACCTCGTACAGGTGGGCAGCCATCGCGAGGGCGGCGGCGTGGTTGCCGGAGGAGGCGCCGATGACACCGCGACGCCGGTCCTTGGCGCCCAGAGCAGTCAGCGCGTTGTACGCGCCGCGCACCTTGAAACTGCCGGTGAGCTGTTGGTTTTCCGCCTTCACCCACACCCTGCGGCCCACCTGCTGGTCCAGGGCCGTCGAGGTGAGCATGGGCGTGCGTACGGTGACACCGCGCAGGGACTCAACGGCGTGCAGGACGTGAGTGAGCGTCATCGTCACGGGAGGGGCCTCGTCTTCTACGGGCGTGCGCGGCGGTCGATGTTCGCGCCGCGCAGGATGTGCAGCAGCAGTTCCTCGTACGAGATGCCGTCGGCGCGCGCCATGCGGGCCAAGTTCCCTCCTTGCGACAGGCCGGGCAGTGTGTTGGCCTCCAGCCACCACGCCTGATTGTCATCGCTGACGACGAAGTCGTGCCGCGAGTGCGAGGAGCAGTGCAGTCCTCGGTGAGCAGTCTCGGCCTGGCGCTGTAGATCTTTCAGAGTCTCGGGGCTGACCCGCGCCGGGCAGTGGTAGTCGCACGCGGCGGTGCCACGTTTCGCGGCGTACGAGTACACGCCGTTGGGTGTCTGGGCCTCCAGGGGCGGCAGCACGTGGACAGCACCGAGGGGGTCCTCCAGGACGCCGACGCTCACGGACCGCCCCGGGTGGAACGCTTCCGCCATCAGCTCTCCCTCGGCGACGTCCAGAAGCGCGACGGCGAGACTTTCCACGGTCGTGGCCACCTGCAACCCGATCGAGCCGCCTTCACTGACCGGTTTCACGATCACTGGCAGGCCGACGAGTTGCTCGATGCGTGCGGCCTCGTCTTCGGCCGTAGCCGTAGGGGCGATCCTGACCCCTCTGGGAACACGGCCGCCGGCGGCCGCGACTAACGTCTTCGAGTGGAGCTTGTTCATGCCGACGGCGGAGGCCAGTACGCCGGAGCCGGTGTAGGGGACGCCGAGCGTCTCCAGTAGCCCTTGCAGACGGCCGTCTTCCGCTCCGCGGCCTGCAATGGCGAGGAACGCCACGCCGACGCCGTCCAGACCATCGAGCAGCTCCTCGCGTTCCGCGAGGTCGAGGGAGCGGGTCTTGATGCCCATGTCCGCCAGGGTGTCGGCGACGGTGGTGCCGGACAGGAGGGAACGATCGCGCTCCTGTGACCAGCCACCGGTGACCACGGCAACGGGTTGGGTGAACTCGTCTGGGCGGAAGGGGGCGATGCGCATGGTGATCTCCAGGTTCTGCTCGGCGAACGCTGCCGCGTCGGGGCCGAGATAGCGGCTGAGGGGGTCGATCTGCCGTCCGGCAGGCTCGACGCAGAGCCCCGGGTCCGGGCGGGACACACGGCCTTACATCAGGCCGTGGCGATTCGGGTCGGTACAGCCACCCGTGGTGGTGCCACAGTGGACACAGCCCTGACCACCGGATCCGTTTTGCTCCGTCCCGATGCGTTCCTGTCGTCCGGAGAGGCGGTCGGTCCAGGCATCGGGGTCGGCGATCTCCCCGTCGGTGGGCAGCAGAGTTGCGTCCTTCCACACCCGATTGACCAGGTCGGTGCCGCCCACTTCGACGGTGTGTGCGATGAGGCGGGCTCCCTGCTCGTACAGTGCGCGGGGCGGGCGGAGTCGGCGGATGCGCGGGGTACGCTCGTGGAGCCGGTAGCGCAAGGACCGCCGGGCCTGCGTGCGGTGATCGGTCGGCTCACCGAATAACCGCTCCGTGACCTGCTGGTCGGCCCATTGGGCGTGTCCCTCGGCGATGGCCACGACGCCGTTCGGCCTGATCTCCCTCAGGCGGGCGAAGTAGGTTCGCCACACCACGCCGCTCCGGGCCTCGGCTTGCAGCTGGTGGACCAGCTCATGAGCAACCACCTGGTGGAGAAGGGGCTCGTCGGCCACCCCGCCGTGGTGCAGGGCCCGGGGTGCGATGATCGTCTCGCTCTGGCCGTCGGCAGCCTTCACGGTGATGGCGAGCATCAAGGGCCAGACCAGGACCGGGACAACACTGGTGACCTTGAGAGCGGCACGTACGCGGTTGATCTCCTCGGGTAGATCCACCAGGTCGGCGACGTCGCGGGCCAGGGCGCGCTCCCGGTTCTGCCGGAACTCGTCCCGCCACATCGTCGGGGTCACCAGGCGGAAACGGACCTCCGGCGGGAGACAGAGACTGGTGGTCTCCTCCACTATCGGGGCCACCGTATGCAGGATCGCAGAGATCCGTTCGCCCAGGTCGGAGTGGCGGCGGGTGGCGGCGAGAATGGTGAATACGGTCACTGGTGGTCCTGTCAAGAAGTGGTTGGTCTGGTCGGTGTGGTTGGGCCCTTCGCTCCCCGGGCCACCGTCATGCCCCGGGGAGCGAAGGGGGGTCTTGTGCTGCATGTCGCGCCCCCGCCGCCGAGCGGGGAGCCAAGGCCAGGCCTCGACGGCGGGGTGTGGTGCCCGCGCGCGACGACGGGTCCGAGGTGATCACCGTCGTCGCGCGCGGAGATCAGAAGGTTGCGCTCGACGCCGCTCCGAGGAGCGTTTCGTGAGGCACGGGCCCGGGGCGGAAATGGTCGAGCAACTCCCGCAGAGGGGCCGGGGGCACGATCCGGTCGCGCCGAAACGGCCGCAGCCAGTACGCGCCGGGCGGTCTCGTCTGGTCCAGCGGCGGCAACACGACCTGGCGAGGCCGGCCCAGACACGCGGCGTACCGGTGCGGCTGCCACCGGTCACTCGTGCCAGGCGCGACCAGCCATACAAACAACGACCGTGCGGGGTCCTCGAAGACCGGGCCGCAGGCATCGACCGGGCCGCCGTCTTCGCGCTGCACTTCGTCTAGTGCGTTCACGACTGAGCACGCGTCGGGGCCGTTCGCGGTGATCACAGCATCGAACAGGTTTCCGCCCAGCGGGAGTTGAAGGGGGCTCCCATGCTGCAGGTCCTGGAGGCCTCTGACACGAGTGCCGAGATCAGCAAATTCGCGGTTGACCTCGTCAGGCCGGATCGTGAAGGCGCGAGGCTCGAACCGAACTGCCTCCGCGGGCGGTATCTCCCGGCCCGGGTCAACGTCGCGGCGAGGGAGCTGTGTCGCCATCACTCCGGCACCGCCTGAGTGGGCGGGAGCAGGGCTGTGACGGACTTGCCCGGGAGGGTCCCTCCGTCGTTGTCCGTTGCGGGGCCGTAGGAGATACGAGCTCCGAAGTAGCGCGCCCACCACAGGCCCCGAGGACGCCCATTCAGGTCAGGCTCCCAGCTGATCGCCTCGTGGAAGTTCGGGAAGTCCTTGCGCTTGTCGCTCACTTCAAGAAGGAGTTCGTTCGTCCGGAGGATGAACACGCGCACCCTGATCTTGTCGCCTGTGTACGTGTCCGAGTGCTGGACGGCGTTGTCAACGAGCTTGCTGAGCACCTCGGTTGCTGAGTGGATATGCGCGAAACAGCTCGCGGCGGTCAGGCGCCACCGCAGTTGGATGCGTGCTGTCCGGCTGGCTTGCGGAGTCGCGTCGAAGGACGTCGTCCACGCCCACACCGGGTCCTCAGGGATGGGAATGGGTAGCGGAATCAGGACCGCGCAGTCTTCCTGCTCGCTGGCCGCCGAGGCTTCGGACGGGGCCTCCGGTTGAGCTGAGCGCGCTGGGAATCGCGCTACGGACGAGGACATCGGGGGATCTCCGGGGTCGATGAGGGAGCCGTGGGCGGGGGCGAGTGTCGGCGTCGAGCGTGGATGGGAACCTCGCACCAGGAGACGGTGCCGTCCTTGCTGAAACCCCAGGTGCCGCCAAGGTCCGCGACAAGAAGGTCAACCAGCAACAGTCCGCGCCCGCCTTCTGCCTCCGGGCCGACCGGCTGTGGCGAAGGAACGGCCGAGGGCGACCAGTCGAGGACCTCGAGGCGGACCCGGTCATGCGATTGCATCCGGCCTCGGAGCCCGATCGACCCGGCTTCGCCGTACAGGATTGCGTTCGTGCACAGCTCCGAGACCACGCTGCGAAGAGCTTCCACCCGGGGAGCCGGCATCCGGCAGACGTGCCTCAACCATGCTGTCGCGATGCGCCGTGCGAGCTCAACGCGAGATGGCTCAGCGAGGATCGCGACGTCGAAGGACGGGATTACGTCCGTGGGCCCATGCTGAGGTCGACGCGACGGCGCTTCCATCAAGCTGGTTGTTCCGTCAGGTCTGGGCGGCATGGGGGACTCCCTGGTTCACGATTGTGCTCGGACTTGCACTCTCAGCGAAGGTTGGCGCTCAGCGTTCCCCCGGCCCAGGTAGCTCCGCCATGTCTCAATGGGTGGCCTCTGGACCACTTCTGAGCGACAGGAGTGGCCTCGGGGTAGCTTTGAAATGGCTTCTATCCAGGCCTTGTTGTGACGGCGCTGCTTGGCGGTATCCCCTTCCCAGGAAGGGATCGATCCGCAGGCACGCCGCAGGACGGCGGCACCGAACACTGGGGGCGATATGGGCGATGGGCCGAAGACACTGCTGAAGTGGCTGGTCGATCGGGACAAAACGTCCTACCGCCGGTTCAACAAGGAGTTCACCGACATCGGGGTCAAGCTCTTTGGCAGGAGCCCAGACAACCCGACCTGCGGTGAGAGCCAGTTCCGGCGCTGGACTGGCGGCAGGCTCGTGGGCCTGCCCAGCGCCGAGACCTGCGAGATTCTTGAGGCCATGTTCCCCGGCTATACCGCGGACCAGCTGTTCGGGCCCCCGTCCACGGCCGTCGATCCCCAGGCACCCGCGTACAACCTGGAAGAACGAATCCAAATGACCGCACGTGAAGCCCATGAGAGCGCCGATGCGACCGCTACGGCCTCCATCTCCGACAACACCATTGACGAGATCCGCGACCAAGTGGTGACCCTCGCCCGGGGGTACCACAGCATCACCCCGCTGAAGGCGTTCGATAAGGCCGACGCGCTACGGCAGGAAGTAGAGCGTCAACGGGACAGGACGCAGGTCCCTGCGCAGCAACAGCAGCTACTGATCCTGAACGGCCAGGTAACGGCACTGTTGTCGGCGGCCGCATTCAACTTGGGCTACCTCACGAGCGCGAGGAGCTTCGCTCGGACCGCTGCGATGTACGCGGAGACCTCGAGGTTTGACCCGTTGCAGGCGTTCGCTGACGGTGCCCTGGCCTATATCGCGTACCACACAGGTGAGACCACCGAGGCTGTGGCCAAGGCCAATCGTGCTCTCGTGCACGGCGGTCTTGGTGACGTTGCGCGGCATCGCCTGTACGCGATCCAAGGCCGCGCCTACGCTCACCTGGGCGACGTGGAATCCGCGCAGCACGCAATCCGTCTCTCCGAGGAGGCGGGCCGCGACCAGCGTGACGATCTACACGACACGGTGGGCGGAGAGTTCGGCTTCTCTGCCGAGCGGTTGGCCATGTCCAACAGCACTACAGCACTCCTCATCGGAGACAGCGGCCAAGCCGAAGCCTCAGCACGCCGCGCGCTCGTGCTTCTCGCCCAGAAGCCGCAGGAAGCGCAGTCCACGCACGTCCTGGGCAGCGCAGCCGCCGACCTTGCCCTGGCACGCCTTGCGTCCAACGACGTCGAAGGCGCGGCCGAGGCACTGGAGCCGGTATGGGACATCCCCGGTGACGAGCGCATGACCGGCATCGTGGTACGCACGGCTCGAGTGCGCCTGCACCTTTCTCAACCCACGTACCACGGAGCTCAGCTCCCTCGGCAATTGTGTGAGCGCATCGAGGACTTCACACGCGTCTCCCCGCCGTACCGGCTCGGTCCGCACGTAGGACTGCTTGCTCTAGAAGCCTGATCACAACGAGGCGAGGATCTTCGCCTCCTTCTCCGCCGCGATCCCGTGTGCCCCCCACCTTGGGTGGTCCACGGGACGCCCCTCGTCAGCCAACCACGCCCATGTGTCTCGGATCGTCTCCGTGATCGGTCGGCATCGCAGACCGGCAGCTGCCGCTCGACTGGAATCAACCGACCACACGCCTGCGTGCGTACGCCACAAGGGCAGCTCGGTCCATTGGGCCACCCCCTTCTCCGCCAAGATCTCCGGCTGCACCCACTCCAAAGACCCCACGCTGCTCGTCACGGACACGCACTCCCTCAGGAAGTCGCCGAAGGTGATCCCTTCCGGATGGGTGACGTTGTAACCGCCGCTGCCCGTAGCTGCGGCCTGGTCCAAGGCGAAGACCGCCACATCGCGGACGTCGACGGGTTGGATGCGCCGGTCGGCTGGAGCGGGAGCCAGGATGGGTCCCCCCTGTTTGGTCCTGGTCAGCCACCACGGCAGGCGGCCGACGTACTCCCCAGGGCCGAGGATCACGCCCGGGCGCAAGAAGACAGCTCGCTCGCCGAACGCTTCGAGTACCGCTCGTTCCCCGCCGGCCTTCTGGAACCCGTACTTGGTAGGACTTCCGTCCTCGCCTGTGTAGCCGTACGTCTCATCAGCGTCTGACGGGCATTCCAGGAGCGCCGAGTTGTCGGTGAGGTGCTGGTGAGGCCAGCCGGCGTAGACGGAGACCGTGGAGATGTGCACCCATCGCGCAACCTTCTCGCGAAGGACCGTCGAGGCGAGCAGGACGTCACGCGGCGCGAGATCCGAGCTGGAGGTGTCGATCACCGCGTCCCACGGTCCGTGCTCGGCCAGGCCGTGGATGTCGCCGGGCACAGTTCGGTCGCCACGTACCGTCTCCGCCCCTGCGATGTCTTCCGCTGAGCGGCCCCGGTTGAACGTGGTCACCGACCACCCTCGGGCGATCGCCCCCTCAGCGATGCACCTGCCCAGAAACCACGTTCCGCCCATAATCAAAAGCCTCATGTACCTGATCGTGCCCGCCAAGGCCCGATAGCGGAAGCGGGGCAGGCGACTCCTCAGCGCGGTCTGCTCAGACTCATGGTGATCCTCAGCTTGGCGTTTAACGTCGCAGGTCACTCGACCTGCTGAGATCCTCGGAAACCGGCGGCACGTGACGCGGCCGTTCTTCACGCTTCGAGATGTCGAGTAACGAAGCACGAAAGAACGGCCGCTG
>NZ_JBQQCG010000098.1:0-39952 GCF_052245575.1 Streptomyces sp. 2A115
CCCAGGAGTAGATCGCGGGCCTGCGCAACGCCGCCGAGCACGTGGCGGAGCGCGTCCGTACCGAGGCGCAGGAGGAGGCGGACCGGGTCCGCGCCGACGCGTACGCGGAGCGGGAGCGGGCCACCGAGGACGGCAACCGCGTCCGGCGCGAGGCGCGGGAGGAGGCGGAGGCCGCCAAGGCCCTTGCCGAACGCACGGTTTCGGAGGCGATCACCGAGTCGGAGCGGCTGCGTTCGGACGCCTCCGAGTACGCCCAGCGGGCTCGCACGGAGGCGTCGGAGACCATCGCGTCGGCCGAGCAGGACGCGTCGCGCAGCCGGGCCGAGGCCCGCGAGGACGCCAACCGCATCCGGTCCGACGCGGCGACGCAGGCGGACACGCTCATCACCGAGGCGACGTCCGAGGCGGAGCGGCTCGCCTCGGAGACGAACGCGGAGGCGGAGCGGGTCCGCACCGAGTCCGTGGCGAAGGCCGAGAAGCTGATCTCTGACGCGACGAGCGACGCGGAGCGGCTGCGCGCCGAGGCGGCCGAGACGGTCGGCTCCGCGCAGCAGCACGCCGAGCGGATGCGTTCGGAGGCGGAGCGCGTCAAGACGGAGGCGGCGGCGGAGGCCGACCGGCTCATGTCGAACGCGCGCGACGAGGCCGACAGCACGCTGGACGAGGCGCGCAAGGAGGCCAACAAGCGGCGCTCCGAGGCGGCCGAGCAGGTCGACAAGCTGATCACGGAGACGACCGCCGAGGCCGACAAGCTGATGACGGAGTCCCAGCAGACCGCGCACAAGACCACCGCGGACGCCGAGGCGCAGGCCGACACGATGGTGGGCGCGGCCCGCAACGAGGCCGAGCGGCTGGTCTCCGAGGCGACCGTCGAGGGCAACTCCCTGGTGGAGCGGGCTCGTACGGACGCGGACGAGCTGCTGGTCGGCGCGCGCCGGGACGCCACGGCGATAAGGGAGCGCGCGGAGGAGCTGCGCGACCGGATCACCGGCGAGATCGAGGAGCTGCACGAGCGGGCCCGCCGCGAGTCCGCCGAGACGATGAAGGCGGCCGGCGAGCGCTGCGACGCGTTGGTGAAGGCGGCCGAGGACCAGCTGAAGGAAGCGGAGGCGAAGGCCAAGGACCTCGTCGCCGAGGCCAGTTCCGAGGCGAGCAAGGTCCGTATCGCCGCCGTACGAAAGGCGGAGGGGCTCCTCAAGGAGGCCGAGCAGAAGAAGGCCGCGCTCATCACCGAGGCCGAGGAGATCAGGTCCGAGGCCGTGCGCGAAGCGCGGGCCGCGGTCGAGGAGGGCAGGCGCGAGCTCGAGGTGCTGGTCCGCCGCCGCCAGGACATCAATGCCGAAATCTCCCGTGTCCAGGACGTTCTTGAGGCGTTGGAGTCTTTCGAGGCCCCGTCGAGTGGCAAGGACGGCGGCGTCAAGGCGGGTGCTGCGGCCGGTGCGACTCGTTCGGGTGGCAAACCGTCGGAGGGCTAGCCAAAGGCACGACTTCCGTGCTTGTCAGGGAGCTTCAGCCGCGCTTGAACGGAACTTCAGCAAAGTCTCTGGCAAGCGCTCCGGCGGTCAGCCACCAAAAAGGGTGTCATTCTCCATATCAATCGGGCCTTTGCTCGATGACACGCCGCCTTGACCCCTAGGATTCCACCTATCACCTCACCGGTCTCATTCGACAGGAACCCCATGAGCGACACTTCCCCCTACGGCTTCGAGCTTGTGCGGCGTGGGTACGACCGCGCTCAGGTGGACGAACGCATCTCGAAGCTCGTCTCCGACCGTGACAGCGCTCTGGCCCGCATCACCGCCCTGGAAAAGCGCATCGAGGAACTCCACCTCGAGACGCAGAACGCCCAGGCCCAGGTCAGCGACGCCGAACCGTCGTACGCGGGTCTCGGCGCGCGCGTCGAGAAGATCCTCCGCCTCGCCGAGGAGGAGGCGAAGGACCTGCGCGAGGAGGCCCGTCGCGCGGCCGAACAGCACCGTGAGCTCGCCGAGTCGGCGGCCCAGCAGGTGCGTAACGACGCAGAATCGTTCGCTGCGGACCGCAAGTCCAAGGCTGAGGACGAGGGCGTCCGGATCGTCGAGAAGGCGAAGTCCGACGCCTCTCAGCTGCGCCAGGAGGCGCAGAAGGACGCGCAGTCCAAGCGCGAGGAGGCGGACGCCCTCTTCGAGGAGACCCGCGCGAAGGCCGCTCAGGCCGCCGCCGACTTCGAGACGAACCTCGCCAAGCGCCGCGAGCAGTCCGAGCGCGACCTGGCTTCGCGTCAGGCCAAGGCCGAGAAGCGCCTCGCGGAGATCGAGCACCGCGCGGAGCAGCTCCGCCTGGAGGCCGAGAAGCTGCGTACGGACGCGGAGCGTCGTGCCCGTCAGACGGTCGAGACGGCTCAGCGCCAGGCCGAGGACATCGTGGCCGACGCGAACGCCAAGGCGGACCGGATCCGTTCGGAATCCGAGCGGGAGCTGGCGGCTCTGACGAACCGTCGCGACTCGATCAACGCGCAGCTCACGAACGTGCGCGAGATGCTCGCGACGCTCACCGGTGCGGCGGTCGCCGCCGCGGGTACGCCGGCCGAGGACGAGCCGATCTCGCGTGGTGTGCCGGCGCAGCAGACCCGGTAAGTGCTGTTTGTGGGGATCTGCGGGTCCGTTGTGACTGGTCGCGCAGTTCCCCGCGCCCCTTGAGGGCGCCTCGCGAAGCCTCCTGCCTTGAAGTGGCAGGGGGCTTTGTGCCGTTTTAGCGTTGGCGCATGATCGAGCTTGAAGGGCTTACCAAGCGGTTCGGCGAGAAAGTGGCGGTGAACCGTCTGACATTCGCCGTGCGGCCGGGGATAGTCACCGGGTTTCTGGGGCCCAACGGCGCCGGGAAGTCCACGACGATGCGGATGATGCTCGGGCTCGACCGGCCGACCGCCGGGGACGTGCGGATCGATGGGCACCACTACGACCGGCTCAAGGACCCGCTGAAGTACATCGGCGCCCTTCTCGACGCCAAGGGCATGCACGGCGGCCGCAGCGCCTTCAATCACCTCTTGTGTCTCGCGCAGAGCAACGGCATTCCGAAGAGCAGGGTGCACGAGGTCCTCGACACGGTGGGTCTCACTCCGGTGGCCCGTAAGAAGGCGAAGGGTTTCTCGTTCGGTATGGGGCAGCGGCTGGGCATCGCGGGCGCGCTGCTCGGCGACCCGCAAATCCTGATGTTCGACGAGCCGGTCAACGGGCTCGACCCCGAGGGCATCCACTGGATCCGGAACCTCATGAAGTCGCTCGCGGCGCAGGGGCGTACGGTCTTCGTCTCCTCGCACCTGATGAGCGAGATGGCGCTGACCGCCGACCACCTCGTCGTGATCGGCCAGGGCCGGCTGCTCGCCGACACCTCCATGGCCGACTTCATCCGGCGGAACTCACGCTCGTACGTACGGATCCGCTCCCCGCAGCGCGAGCGGCTGCTGGACGTGCTGTACGGGGCCGGGATCACCGTCGTCGAGACGGGCGACGGGACGCTCGAAGTGGACGGCGGGAAGCCCGAGCGCATCGGTGAGCTCGCGGCGCAGCACCAGCTCGTGCTGCACGAGCTGAGTCCCCAACAGGCGTCCTTGGAGGAGGCGTTCATGGGGCTGACGGCGGAGTCGGTGGAGTACCACGCGCACTCCGCCACACCGTCTGATGGCCATCCCCGTGCCGTTGCCGCCCCGCCGCCGCCCCAGCAGTGGGGCAGCGACTGGAAGAAGGGCTGAACCATGGCCGCGACCCAGGTCGTCCGGTCCGAGTGGACCAAGGTCCGGTCGGTGGCGTCCACGGTGTGGACACTCGGTCTCGCCGTGGTCGTCACGATCGCCCTCGGCATGCTGATCTCGGCCCTGTCGAAGAGCGAGTTCGACAGCCTGAGCCGGGACGACAAGCTCTCCTTCGATCCGACGTTCACCAGTTTCGCGGGCATGAGTCTGGGTCAGCTGGCGATGATCGTGTTCGGCGTGCTGGTCGTGTCGAACGAGTACAGCACCGGCATGATCCGCACCTCGCTCTCCGCGGTCCCGCAGCGCGGCACCTTCCTCTTCGGCAAGATCGTGGTGGCGACCGGCCTGGCCTTTGCCGTCGCCCTCGTCACGAGCTTCGTCGCCTTCTTCCTCGGACAGGCCATGCTGGGCTCCCACAAGGCGTCCATCGGTGACGCGGGTGTGCTGCGCGCGGTCATCGGCGGCGGCGTCTACATGACCCTCATCGCGATGTTCTCGATGGGCGTGGCCGCGATGCTGCGCTCGCCGATGCTCTCTCTCGGCATCCTGATGCCGTTCTTCTTCCTGATCTCCAACATCCTGGGCAATGTCTCCGCGACCGAGAAGGTCGGCCGTTATCTCCCCGACCAGGCCGGCAGCAAGATCATGCAGGTGGTGACCCCGGTCGACGACGACACTCCGTACGGCCCGTGGGGCGGACTCGCGATCATGGTGCTGTGGGTGGCCGCGGCCCTCATCGGGGGCTACACCCTCCTCAAGAGACGAGATGCCTAGCCCCGCACCCGCCGCGCCCCCGCACAGTCGGCATCGCCCGTTCGGCCCCCTGAGGTTTTGCCGCTTCTTGAAGGGAACCGTCAGCGCCCCGCTATCCTCCTAACCCTTACGGGGGCGTGTGCCCTGCTGTCCTGAAGCTTTCGATGGGTGCGGAGAATGATCGAGGCAGTCGGCCTGACCAAGCGCTACGGCGACAAGACGGCCGTGTACGACCTTTCCTTCCAGGTGCGGCCCGGTGCCGTCACCGGCTTCCTCGGGCCCAACGGCTCGGGCAAGTCGACGACTATGCGGATGATCCTCGGACTCGACAACCCCAGCGCCGGGCAGGTGACGATCGGCGGCTATCCGTACCGCAAGCTGCCCAACGCCCCCCGCCAGGTCGGTGCGCTTCTCGACGCCAAGGCGGTGCACGGCGGCCGGCACGCCCGCAACCACCTGCTGTGTCTCGCGCAGCTGTCGGGCATCCCGGCCCGCAGAGTGGACGAGGTGCTGGGTGTCGTCGGGCTCCAGGAGGTGGCGAGAAAGCGCTCCAAGGGCTTCTCGCTCGGCATGGGCCAGCGCCTCGGCATCGCGGCCGCGCTGCTCGGCGACCCTCAGGTGCTGCTCTTCGACGAGCCGGTCAACGGCCTCGACCCCGAGGGCATCCTGTGGGTGCGGAACCTGATGAAGTCCCTGGCCGCGGAGGGCCGGACCGTCTTCGTGTCCTCCCACCTCATGAGCGAGATGGCCGTCACCGCGGACCACCTCATCGTGATCGGCCGCGGTCAGCTGCTCGCCGACATGAGCGTGCGTGACTTCATCTCGCACAACTCCGCCGACTTCGCGCGCCTCCGTGTCCCGGACACCGAGCCGCAGCAACGCGAGAAGCTGACGGCGGCGCTGACCGAGGCGGGCGGCCAGGTGCTGCCGGAGCAGGACGGCGCGCTGCGCGTCACCGGCCTGCCGCTGCCCCGCATCAGCGACCTCGCGCACGACGCCGGCGTACGCCTGTGGGAGCTCTCCCCGCACCAGGCCTCGCTGGAGGAGGCGTACATGCGGATGACGCAGGGCGCCGTCGACTACCGCTCCACCATCGACCAGCGGGCCGGGCTGCAGCAGGAGCTGCCGCCGGGCATGATGCCGCCGCAGCAGATGCCGGTGCCGGGCCAGGGCCAGCCGGGCTGGTACGCCCCGCCGCCGCCCCAGCAGGGCGGGCAGCCGTTCGCGATGCCGCAGGGACAGCCGCCCGCGGGCCCGTACGGCGCTCAGGGCGCCCCGGGCCCGTACGGCGGCGCCCAGGCCGCTCCCGGCGCCCCAGCGGGCAGCCCCCAGCCGAACCCGTACGCCCAGGCCGCATCGGCCCAGCCCGCCGCCCCCGACCTGACCAAGCCCGAGGACGCCCGATGAGCACGCCGCCCCAGCACCAGATGCAGCAGCAGGCCGCCCCTGCCCCCAACTGGCAGGCGGCGCCCGGAACTTCGTACACCTCGCCGATTCCCGTCACGGGCACCCATCTCGGACACGCGCTCGCCTCCGAGTGGACGAAGATCAAGTCGGTGCGCTCCACGATGTGGACGCTCGGCGTCTTCCTGCTCCTGGTCGTCGGCATCGGCCTCCTGGTCGCCGCCCAGACGAGCGACGCCGACTACGCGGAGGTCCCGTACACCATCCCCGCCTTCTTCGGTCTGATCCTCGGGCAGATCTGCCTGATCACGCTGGGCGTGCTGGTGGTCTCGTCGGAGTACGGCACGGGCATGATCCGTACGACGTTCACGGCGTCGCCCCAGCGCTACCGGGTGCTCACCGCCAAGCTGCTGATCTTCTTCGTCGTCGCGTTCGTCGTGTCGGCCTTCGCCATCGGGTTCGTCGGACTGGTCACGTCGGGCATGCACGGCGGGGCGTCGGACAACGAGTGGGGCGGGACCGTCCTGATCGGCGCGCTGTACGTGTCGTTGCTGGGCGTGCTCGCACTCGCGGTCGGCTCGATGCTGCGGCACTCGGCGGGCGCGATCACCTCGATGCTCGGTGTCGTGCTGGTGCCCGCGATCCTGCCCGCGTTCCTGATGATGTCCGAGAGCATGCGCACCATCGGCGAGAAGATGCAGGAGTACAACGCCCCCAACGCGCTCGCCCAGATCTTCCAGCTCGACAGCGACAACGGCGGCGGCGGCTCCCAGCTCGCCCTGCTCGCCGGCGTGACCGCCGCGGCGATCGCCGGGGCCTACGCGCTGCTGGAGAGGCGGGACGTGTAGGCGTTCGAGGGCCGGGGGTTCAGGTGCCTAGAACCTCGGCGCGTTCCGGGGCCGCTGCACCCGCGTGGTGCGGCGGTCCTTCGCGTTCCAGCACGACTTGTGCCAGTGGCGCCGCTCGTCCACGCCGGAGTGCTCGGGCCAGGCCACCACGTGCGGAACCCCGGAGGGAATCTGCTGGTCGCAGCCTGGGCAGCGGTACGTCTTTCCCTGCGCGCTGCCACCCGCCACATGACGCACGCTCCATGCCTCGCCCTGCCAGCTCTCCGAGGACTGCCAGCCTCCGTAGCGGTCGGACGGGTCGGAGTCCGCGGACGCGCTCCGGGGGGAGCCACCGGCGCCATTGGGACGGTTGCGACGCGGGGACACAGGACACCTCACGGAGCTATACAGGGAGCACGGGCCGTGTCCAGCCTACGCGGCGCGCCTATGGGTAGGCGTACTACGCCGGCCCCCACAGATTCCTCGCACGACCGGCTCATTCTGCAGAAAATCTGCCAATCTCCCCGCCAGGCCGTGTCTTTGGCACGTGTCAGACGGTTATGCGGGGTGGGGGAGTCGCGTCGACACAAGGAGGCAGGAGTGCGATGCGCGTAGGAAGTTTTGTACTGGCGGCCCAGTTCCCGGGACAGGGTCAGGGGGAGGCGCTGCACCGCGCGGTGCGGTCGGCGGAGGTCGCCGAGGAGGCGGGGCTCGACGCGGTCTGGCTGGCCGAGCACCACTTCGTGCCGTACGGGACCTGCCCGTCGGCCGTCACCCTCGCCGCGTTGCTGCTCGGCCGCACCCGTCGCATCCGCGTCGGTACGGCGGTCAGCGTGCTGCCCACCGTGCACCCCGTGGCCCTCGGCGAGCAGGCCGCGCTGCTGCACGTGACGTCCGGCGGGCGCTTCTCGCTCGGGGTGGGACGCGGCGGCCCGTGGGTCGACCTGGAGGTCTTCGGGTCGGGCCTCGATGCGTACGAGAAGGGGTTCCCGGAATCACTCGATCTGCTGGTGCGCTGGTTGCGCGAACCGTCCGTCGCGGGCGGCTCGGAGCGCTTCGGCTTCCGTGAAGTGGCAGTCGTGCCCAGGCCGTCGGAGGCCCTCACCGGCGGCGAGGTACCCGAGATCGTCGTCGCCTGCACTTCTCCGGCGAGTGTCCGGATGGCCGCCGAGCGCGGGCTGGCGATGCTGCTCGGGATGCATGTCGGGGACGAGGAGAAGGCCGAAATGGTCGCGCTGTGGCGCACCCACGCGCGGGCCGCCGGGTTCTCGCCCGAGGAGATCGCGGGCGCGGCCCATGTCTCGGCCGGCATCGCGCAGATCGCGGACCGGCGCACCGACGCGGTCGAGACTCTCCTCAAGGCCATGCCGGGCTGGCTGAAGCAGGGGCTCGACGCCCATGTGACGGTGGACGGCCGCGCGCGCTCGATGCGGGATCCCCTGGCGTACACCGAACTGCTCTGCGGGCTCCACCCCGTGGGCACACCGCGCCTGTGCGCCGACCGCCTCGCCGCGACCTCGGAGCGCACGGGGATCACCCGCTTCGCGCTGCTGGTCGAGGGCTCCGGCGACCTGGCGGCGACGGAGGAGAACGTACGGCGGCTGGGGGGCGAGGTACTGCCACGGCTGCGGTGAGCGGGGCCGCGCCCGAGCCGGACGGGTCCGTGTCACCAACGTCCGGTCGGGACAGACCCAGGTCCGGCCGGAACTGGTCTGCGCCCGAACAGGACAGACCCAGGCCCTGTCAGCACAGACCCGGGTCCGGTCAGAACTGACCCGCATTCGAACGGAACTGGCCCGTGCCGATCGGAACCGGCCCGCACCCGCGCCGAACCTGCCCACCCCTCGGGGAGCTTGCCGCCCCAGTACAAATGCACCTCCCGCGTACGAGGCGGCAAGCCGTGCGGCAGCGCTGCGTCAGCAGTCCCGGAACTCCGGCGACTGGTTCAGCAGCTGACTGCGCACCGAGGTGAAGCGGGCCAGGGTGTCGTCCACCGAGCCATCCAGCGGGAACACCGCCACACGGTGGCAGTTCTGGAAGGCCAGCCGCACTCCGAAGTGCCGCTGCAGCGCGCCGCGTATCGCGTCACTCGCGAGCGCACGCAGCAGCTGGCCACGCGCCTGCTCGTCCGGCGGAGGCGTCTGGTTGTCGGCGAAGTTGCCGCCGTCCACCTTCAGCTGGGCCACCAGGGAGCTGATCATCTCCCATGCGTAGGGCAGGGAGGTCCGGACGCAGTCGACGAATTCCGCTTCGTCGACCTCGCCTCGCTCGGCCTTCTCGAGTAGGGCCGGTGAGACGTCCAGCGACATGGGTTCTCCTCTCGCACCCCCTCGCGAGAAGGGGTTGACGGACCGGAAAGGAGATCGCGACATCGAACACGCTGAGTACACGCGTCGCGACCTCCCGTTTCTACGGTAAGCAACTGTTCGTGGCCGCACCAGGACATTGGGAACACCGAGAGGACTCAACGTGCACACAACCGGCCACTTTCGAACAGGGCTTATCCGGGGAAACAGGGGCGAGCCAAATGAGTTCCGGTCAAGGGGACCTCCGGCGGAACCCCGGCCGGATCGCGTGGACCCTCGCCGGTCGAGTAGCGTTGCCGACCATGCGTCTCGTCATTGCCCGCTGCTCCGTTGATTACGCGGGCCGGCTCACCGCCCATCTCCCGTCGGCACCCCGCCTCATCCTGGTGAAGGCGGACGGCAGTGTCTCGATCCACGCGGACGACCGGGCCTACAAGCCCCTCAACTGGATGTCGCCGCCCTGCACCCTGAAGGAGGGCTCGGGGGACGACAAGGGGGTCTGGACCGTCATCAACAAGGCGGGCGAGAAGCTCATCATCACGATGGAGGAGATCCTCCACGACTCCTCGCACGAACTCGGCGTGGACCCCGGCCTGATCAAGGACGGCGTGGAAGCACACCTGCAGGAACTCCTCGCCGACCGCATCGAGACCCTCGGCGAGGGCTACTCGCTGATCCGCCGCGAGTACATGACGGCCATCGGCCCGGTCGACATCCTCTGCCGCGACGCCGACGGCCAGACCGTCGCCGTGGAGATCAAGCGACGCGGCGAGATCGACGGCGTGGAGCAACTCACGCGCTATCTGGAGCTGTTGAACCGCGACCCGCACCTCGCGCCGGTCCGCGGCATCTTCGCGGCCCAGGAGATCAAGCCGCAGGCCCGCGTCCTCGCCACGGACCGCGGCATCGGCTGCACCGTCCTCGACTACAACGCGCTGCGCGGTATCGAGGACGACAAGTTGCGGTTGTTCTGACGTTCCGACGCGTAGGGACCAGGTACGCGCGTAGGTACCGGGTACGGACGAGAGGGCCGGGTCCTGTGGCGGACCCGGCCCTCTGTCGTGGTGTTCGGCTGTCAGATGACCGACGTACTGCTCGTACCGGAACCAGTCGGCGACCCGGGTGCGCTGCTGTCCGCCGGGCCGCTCGCGGAGCTGCTGCTCTCGGCCGGGCTGGACTGCGGGGCGCTGGTGGCCGGCCCGCTGGCCGAGCTCGTGTCCCCCGGTGGCGGCGGCGGGGGATCCGACGGCTCGGTCGGCTCCCCGGAGGGCTCCGTACCCGTCGGTGTCGGCGACGTCGGTGAGGGCGTCGGCGACTGGCTGGTCGGCGGCCTCGACGAAGACGGCGGCCTGCTGGAGGACGGCGGCCTGCTCGTGGTCGGCTTCGACGGAGACGTGGCCGGGTCGCTCGGATCCTTCGACCCGCTCGGGTCGTCCGACGGCTCGGTGCTCGAAGTCGGCGTCGGGTCGTCGGAGGTCCCCGCGATCCCGTCCTCCCCCGGGTCGGTCGGACGGCTCGTCGAGTCCGAGTCGTCGCCGCTGTCCTTCTGCGGGCGGTCCGCGCCGAGTCCGCTGCCGTCCTCGCCCGCGCTGGCCGACGGGTTGACGCCGACCTCGTTCGACGGGGTGTTGTCGTCGGGATTCGAGGTCGCGCCGAGCGTCACTACGGTGCCGAGCACGGCGGCCAGGAGCGCGCCCGCGCCGGCGGCCACCAGATTGCGCCGGGTGCCGTTGACCAGTCCCTTGACGCGGCTGGGCTTCGACGAGGAAGTGGGTCCGGTCCGGCGCGTGATCAACGTCGAGGGCTCGCCGGGCTGTTGGAGCGACGGGACGGACGTGAACGCGGCCGGTACGCCACCGGGCGGCGACGCCGACTCCTCGTACCGCGCGTCGGGCACCTCCTCGCCCGCCGTCGAACCGATACCGGCCGGTGGCGTGCCACCGGAGCGGTCCGCGACCAGGGCGAGGGCGCGACGGCCCGACACGGTGCCGCGCTTGTCGGCGAGGGCGCCGCGCAGCCCGATGGAGGCCTCCAGTTCGGTGCGGGCCAGGTCGAGTTCCCCGACGCAGAACGCGAGGATCCCCAACTCGTGGTGGAAATAGGCTTGATCCGAGACCTCGGCGGAGAGCCGGGCCGCCTCGGTGCCCGAGCGCAGCGCGCGCTCCCAGGCACCCCAGTGCAGCCCCGCGGCGAACGCGGGAGCGGCCGCACGGGCCAGCCGCACGGCGCCGGCGCTCTCCTCGTCCTCGGCAGGCGGCATGGTGACCGGCACCACCGCGGCCAGCGCCGCGAGCACGGCGTCCGCCTCGGCGGCGACCCGCTCGGGTGTGACCGACGGATGCCCGGCCCACCAGGTGTAGTGCCGCGCCGCGGCGTCCGCCTTCTCCTCGGCGTCGGACGCGTACCCGACGGCCTCCAGCTGGGTCCCCACGCCGGCCGCGAGCCGGTAGTGCGAGCCGACCGGTGTGACGAGGGCGCAGCCGACCAGCTCCGCGAGCGCGGCGTCCGCGTGCGTGTCCCCCACCAGCGCGGGCAGATGCGCCTGGTGCGGCACCTCGCCGCCCAGCGCGACCGCGAAGCGCAGCGTGGTACGCGCCGACTCGCTGAGCCGGGACGCGAGCAGCGCGGCGGGCGCGGCGCCCTCGGCGAGCGACGGCAGCGGTACGTCGTGGCCGTCCTCGGCGTCGAAGGGCGCGTCCACGGGCGCGTCCTCGTAGTAGCCGAACTCGTCGAAGGCGTTCGGGTCGGCGCGCAGCTGGTCGCGCTGCCGAAGGAGCGCGCCGGCCTGCACGAAGCGCAGCGGCAGTCCCTCGGACTCGAACCAGAGGTCGCCCGCCCAGTTCGCCTCGTCCTCGGTCAGCACGCGTCCGACGGCTCGCTCCAGCAGTTCGAGACCGCCACTGCGGCCGAGGCCGCCGAGGAAGACCTCTTCGAGGAGCGAGTCGGTGGACGGTGCCGCGATCTCGGGCGTCGCGGAGATCAGGAAGGCGCACTCGGGCGTGGTGTGGAGCAGTTCGTCGAGCGCGCCGCCGCCGAACTCCACGTCGTCGAGGACGACGACCGCGCCGATCTCGCGGACGAGAGCGAACAGTTCGTCCCGTTCCGGCCGGTACAGCGGTGCGTTGTAGACGGCGGCGAAGAGGTCGTGCAGCACGTCGTCGACCGTGCGGCGGTGGCCGCTGAGGCGTACCACGCCGTCGGGCGCGAGGTCCGCGCAGTCGTCGCCCACGGCGTCCAGGAGCGCGGTGCGGCCCGAACCCGAGGGCCCGGTGAGCCGTACGGAGCGCCCGCGCGCAAGCAGGCGTACGAGCCGCTCACGCTCCTCCTGGCGCTCCAGGAGCGGCAGCCTGGGCAGCGTTGGCCCCGGTGGTACGGGCGGCCGTGCGGCGCGGGCCAGCTCGGCGCGCTCGGTGGCACTGAACTTCGTGGGCCGAGGCGGCCGCTCGCCCGGTGGGCAGAGCTCGATCTCGCTGCCGTCGACGGGATTGACGGTGAGAAGGTGTTCCCCCGACACGAGTTGAACGGTGCGGGCGAGTGCCGGCGTGTGCTGGGCGTTTCCCTGCCCCAGGGCGTGCGTCAGCGGATCGCGCGGCGGGCGCTGTCGCGCCGCCGAGCCGTCGTCGTGGCCATACTCTTCGGGTCCCCGGTTCATCGGGTCCATAAGGTCCAAGCCCCCCAAAAGCGTGGTGTGCCGAGCCCCTCCCGGCCTTGCTGCACACTGCGCTGTCGCTTCTGGTCCGGTGCCCACCGACGGGTTCGTCAAGCAGCGGGCAGCCGAACCCTAAACCTTCGCACAGTATCTACGAACACACGGGGTACCGCGCCGTCCGAGACGTCACAGCTTCGTGAGGATTGTGCGAGCCGTTCTTGCACCCGGGGCGATTTCTCCCATCAGAGGCATCTCCACCCGCGCCCTCTCACACTCGCGGCTTCTCACACCCGCGGCAGCGACTCGACCCCGATACCGCCCTCGATCGCCAGGATCCGGTGCAGCCGGGTCGCCACGAGCAGGCGCTGCATCTGCGGCGGGACGCCGCGCAGCACAAGCCGACGGCCGCACCGCCCCGCCCGCCGGTGGGCCCCCATGATGACACCGAGCCCGGTGGCGTCCCAGGAGTCCAGCTCTGACAGGTCGAGCACCAGGTCGCCGGCTCCGTCGTCGACAGCCGAGTGCAGGACCGTACGGGCGTCCGCCGCGCTGACGACGTCGAGGCGGCCCCCGACGACCAGCTCGACGTGGTCGCCCCTGATGTGCATATGCGCTCCCCGAGAGTGCGTTTCGTGCTCAGCGTCTTCTCGTGTCCTGTGTTGCCAGGACTGACTGCCGTACCGGGGCAGAAGTTGCCCTCTGTAAGCGAACCGATACCGAATTCACCCCGGGGAGTGACCGAGTAAAGGTCACCGCGGGGTCAGTACGTGTATCAGCGTGAATCAGTACGTCGTGAATCAGTACGTGTAGAAGCCCTGCCCGCTCTTACGCCCGATGTCACCGGCGTCAACCATCCGGCGCATCAGCTCCGGCGGGGCGAACTTCTCGTCCTGGGACTCCGTGTAGATGTTGCTCGTGGCGTGCAGAAGGATGTCGACGCCCGTCAGGTCGGCGGTGGCGAGCGGCCCCATGGCGTGGCCGAAGCCCAGCTTGCAGGCGAGGTCGATGTCCTCGGCGGTGGCCACGCCGGACTCGTACAGTTTGGCCGCCTCGACGACGAGCGCCGAGATGAGCCGGGTGGTCACGAAGCCCGCCACGTCGCGGTTGACGACGATGCAGGTCTTGCCGACCGACTCGGCGAACTCCCGTGCGGTGGCGAGGGTTTCGTCGCTGGTCTTGTAGCCGCGCACGAGTTCGCACAGCTGCATCATCGGGACCGGCGAGAAGAAGTGGACGCCGACGACCCGCTCCGGGCGCTCGGTGGCCGCCGCGATCTTGGTGATCGGGATGGCGGAGGTGTTGGAGGCGAGTACGGTCTCGTCCTTCACCAGCTTGTCGAGCGCGCGGAAGATCTCGTGCTTGACTTCCAGCTTCTCGAAGACGGCCTCGACGACGATGTCGGCGTCGGCGACCGCGTCGAGGTCGGTGGTCGTGGTGATGCGCGCGAGGGCCGCTTCCGCGTCGGCCGCCGCCAGCTTGCCCTTGTTCACGAACCTGTCGTACGAGGCCTTGATGCCGTCGGTGCCACGGGTGAGTGCCTCATCGGTGACATCCCGCAGGACGACGTCCCACCCGGCCTGTGCGGAGACCTGGGCGATACCGGAACCCATGAGTCCGGCGCCGATGACGGCGAGCTTCCGTGCCACTGTCCGACTCCCCTAACACGCTGCTTATGTATGCCTCTCCGGCGGACCCTAGCGCTCGTGAGGAGCTGTGTGACCGGTAAGTAATGCGCGTCACGTGCCATAGGACGGACATCACACCGGCTTGGGTCATTCCGCCGCCCGTACGGCGTAGTTGAGGACTTTCTCGCTCAAAAGGTCCTCCATGTCGTCGAGCAGTGTCAGCACCTCGCGGGACACTTCGACCGGATCGCGTCCGGCCATCATCTGGCGGCCGATGGCGGACATGACCGTCTCCTGGACCCAGCCGATCTGGCCGGCCATCAGACCCGGCACCGGATCAGCGGGGGCCGCACCCGTCTCCTCGCGCAGGGTCGCCTCCAGGTCGTCACGGACCTCCTGCTGGAGGCTCCACAGGTGGGACCGGAGGGCGGGCGCGCCGTGGATGACGCGCATGAAGCGGTCGTAGCCCTCCATCAGACCGACCCGGGGCGAGACCGCCTCGACCTCGTCGCGCAGCTCGCGCAGGACGGCGGCGACGGCGGACTCCCCCGCGGGACGGGCACGCACCCAGCGCGAGAGGCGGTCGACGATGCCCTCGCTGCGGTCGAAGAAGAGGTCTTCCTTGGCCGGGAAGTAGTTGTAGACGGTGTTCACGGAGACGTCGGCCGCGTCCGCGACGTCGGCCATGGTCACCGTGACGAAGCCGTGCTCCAGGAACAGCCCTGTGGCGATGTCCGAGATGCGCTGCCTGGTCTCGCGCTTCTTCCGCTCCCTGAGCCCTTCTGCCATGGCTTCATCGTAGGCCGGATCAAGGATTCTTGGTGATGGTGAAATTTTGGTGGCGTTGCAAAATTTAAGTGACTCTGTTTTCCTTGTGGCATGCCCATCATCAGCACGGCCGGCCTCGCCCGGACCTTCCACACCAAACGCGGTCCCGTCGAAGCGGTCCGCGGTATCGACCTGACCGTCGAACCAGGAGAGATCCTCGGCTTCCTCGGCCCGAACGGAGCGGGCAAGACAACCACCCTCCGGATGCTCACGACCCTGCTCGCCCCCACCGGCGGCGCCGCCACAGTCGCGGGCCACGACCTCGCCACCGACCCGGCGGGGGTACGCCGGGCGTGCGGCTATGTCGCCCAGTCGGGCGGCGTCGATCCCCAGATCTCGGTACGCGAGGAACTCACCACCCAGGGACGGCTCTACCGCCTGACGAAATCTCAGGCGGCCGAGCGCGCGGAGGAACTGGCACGCGACCTGGACCTCACCGACCTCCTCGGCCGGAAGACGGCCTCGCTCTCCGGCGGCCAGCGACGCCGCCTCGACATCGCACTCGGCCTCACGCACCGGCCGCAGGTGCTCTTCCTCGACGAGCCGACGACCGGGCTCGACCCCGGCAGCCGGGCCGACCTCTGGGACCTCGTACGACGGCTGCGCGACGAGTACGGCACGACCGTCTTCCTCACCACGCACTACCTCGACGAGGCGGACGCGCTCGCCGACCGGCTCGTCGTCGTGGACAAGGGGGTCGTCGTGGCCGAGGGGACACCGAGCGCGCTCAAGCTCCGGTACGGCGGCTCGATCGACGCCACGCTCCAGGACACGCTCCTCGCCATCACCGGCCGCGGCTCCGCCCCGGCCGACTCCACCCCCATAGCCGTATAGGACCCCCCATGCTTCTGCACGACACCGCACTGATCTTCGGGCGCTACGCCCGCCAGACCCTGCGTTCCAGATTCGCGATGCTCTTCGGCGTGCTGATGCCGCTGCTGTATCTGCTCTTCTTCGGTCCGCTGCTCACCGACCTGCCGCTGGGCGGGGACGGCAGCTCCTGGCAGGTGCTGGTGCCCGGGCTGCTGCTCCAACTCGGCCTGTTCGGGGCCGGATTCGCCGGATTCATGATCATCCTCGAGAAGAACGCCGGCATCGTGGAGCGGATGCGCGTCACCCCGGTCAGCCGGCTCGCGCTCCTGCTCGGCCGGGTGCTGCGCGACGCGGCGGTCTTCGTCTTCCAAGCGGTGCTGCTGGTCCTGGCCGCCCTGGTGATGGGCCTGCGAGCGCCGGTCGCCGGCATTCTGATCGGCTTCGGGTTCGTCGCGCTGCTGACCGTCTCGTTGGCCTCGCTGTCGTACGCGCTGGCCATGAGGAGCAGTTCGCCGCAGGCGTTCGGCCCCACGATCAACGCCGTCACCATGCCCGCCATGCTCCTGTCCGGCCTCATGCTGCCCATGACGCTGGCTCCCGGCTGGCTGGACGTCCTCTCGCACCTCATGCCGTTCCGCTACCTGGTCGACGCGATGCGGGACGCGTACGTCGGCTCGTACGCGACCGACTCCATGCTGTACGGCACTCTGGTGGCCCTCGGTTTCGCCGGACTCGCCGTGACAGTGGGCACACGAACGTTCCGGGAGGCCGGAGCGTAACTACGCTGGCCGCATGGTCAATCTGACGCGCATCTACACCAGGACCGGCGACCAGGGCACCACCGCCCTCGGCGACATGAGCCGGACCGCCAAGACCGATCTGCGGATCGCGGCCTACGCCGACGCGAACGAGGCGAACGCGGTCATCGGCACGGCGATCACCCTCGGCGGGCTGGACGAGGAGATCGTCAAGGTCCTCACCCGCGTCCAGAACGACCTGTTCGACGTGGGCGCGGACCTGTCGACGCCGGTCGTCGAGAAGCCGGAGTTTCCTCCGCTCCGCGTCGAGCAGTTCTACGTCGACAAGCTGGAGGCGGACTGCGACCGCTTCAACGAACAGCTGGAGAAGCTCCGGTCGTTCATCCTGCCCGGGGGCACGCCCGGTGCGGCACTGCTGCACCAGGCGTGCACGGTGGTCCGGCGGGCGGAGCGGTCGACGTGGGCGGCGCTGGAGGTGCACGGCGAGCTGATGAACCCGCTCACGGCGACATACCTCAACCGGCTGTCGGACCTACTGTTCATCCTTGCGCGGACGGCCAACAAAGAGGTCGGGGACGTGCTCTGGGTCCCGGGCGGGGAGCGCTGACTTCTCCTCGTACGGGTCCTTCTCCCCGTAGCCGTACGGGGCCTTCTTCGGGAACACCGTGTAGCTGAGCGCGATGATCAGGTTGATGCCGATCACGAACAGCATCCTCGACTGCCAGGTGCGCAGCGAGTCGGTCTCGCCGCCGGAGCCGACGTACCAGATCGCGGCCTGGAGCAGCGCCATCGCGACCACCGCCGCGGTGATCCAGCGGCCCGCGACCAGCCACTCGTGGCGTGCGCGGGCCATCCCGTACTTCGGCGGCTTCACCGGCGGCGGGCCGCCCGCGAATCGGTGGGCGACATGGGCGTCGGCCCACTTGATCGTGGAATGGCCCAGGCCCACGGTGAAGCCGATGTAGACGGCGGCGAGACCGTGCTTCCAGTCGGGCTCGGCGCCGTTCCTGAGGTCGATGGCGGTGACGGTGAACAGCACGACTTCGAGAAGCGGCTCGCACAGCAGCAGAGCGAGGCCGGTCCGCGGCATCTTGAGCAGATACCGCGCGGCCAGGCCCGCTGCCAGCAGCACCCAGAAGGCGACTTCACAGACGACGATGAGTGTGACGATCACGGTTCGCTCCCCTCGGTCACCCTTCCAGGCTCCAGGCGGCACCGGCCCGGATCGTCATCTCCAGTGACGAAACGGCACTGCATCCTTCGATGTAGCCGCGAACCGTCCCCCGGCATCAGGCGCCGGGCGCGTACGCCGTGTTGGATGGATTCATGGCCGTACGACTCCCCCGCCCCCACCGCGACGACGTGCGGATCGCGCTCGCCGGGCTGCTGGGCGGGCTCCTCCTGTGGGGCCTCGGCCTCGGCACCCGGCCGCCCGGAGATCCGATCGTGCTCTGGGACGGCCGCTGGCCGGTCCTGCTGCCGCTCTGCGTGATGGCCGGCTGCGAGCTGCTGCGCCGGGTCCGCCCGCGTACGGTCCTGCTGGTGGGCACCGCCGCGCTGACAGTGGACACGATCACGCAGGGAAACGTGGCCACCCTCCTCATGTTCACCGACCTCGCGTACGCGGCCGTGGTCTACAGCCCCCCGGCCCCCGCCCGCCGCATCCTCTGGATCACCGGGCTGCTCACGGTGGCCGGCACGGTGGTGCCCGTCGCGGTGTTGCGCGTGCCGGAAGCGGTGCTGATCGGCGTTGTCGTCGGCGCGGTGGCTTTCGGCCCCGCCGCCACCGGATGGCTCGTCCGCAACCACCGCGACGCCGCCGAAGCCGCCCGGCTGCGCGCCGAACAGACCGCCCTGCTCGCCGAGATGGACCGCACCCAGGCCGTCACCGCCGAACGCGCCCGGATGGCGCGGGAGTTGCACGACATGGTGGCCAACCACCTGTCCGCGATCGCCATCCACTCCACGGCCGCACTCTCGCTCGACGACGCGGACACCACGAAGGACGCACTCGCCGTCATTCGCGAGAACAGCGTCGAGGGACTCGCCGAGATGCGACGGCTGATCGGCATCCTCCGGGACGACAGCGGGGAACGGGAGCCGGCCACGGCCCCGACCCTCGACGGGCTCGGCGCACTCATCGACACCGCCCGCACCAACGGCCTCGACGTCACGCTCGACACCGCGCACGCCGACAGGCTCCCCGCGCCGGTCGAACTCGCCGCCTACCGCATCGTCCAGGAGTCCCTGACCAACGCCCTCAAGCACGCCTCGCCCGGCCGTGTCACCATCAGCCTCGGCCGACGCGACCACGCCCTCGACGTGCGGGTGACCAGCCCGTACGGCGGTGCCCGGGACGACGGCCCGCGCGCCCCCGGCTCGGGCGCCGGGCTCGTCGGCATGCGGGAGCGGGCCGGGCTGCTGGGCGGCACCTTCGAAGCCGGACCCGAGAGCTCGGCCGACGGCAAGATCTGGACCGTACACGCCACCCTGCCGACCGCTCTGGGAGAAACCGCATGATCCGCGTGCTCGTCGCCGAGGACCAGTCCTCCGTACGCGCCGGCCTCGTCCTCATCCTGCGCAGCGCCCCCGACATCGAGGTGATCGGCGAGGCCGCGGACGGCGAGCAGGCGGTGGCACTCTCCCGTGAACTCCGGCCCGATCTGGTGCTGATGGACGTCCAGATGCCCCGCCTCGACGGCGTCTCCGCCACCCGCCAGGTCGTCGACGAGGGCCTCGCCGACGTGCTCGTGCTGACCACCTTCGACCTCGACGAGTACGTGTTCGGGGCGCTGCGCGCGGGCGCCTCGGGCTTCCTGCTGAAGAACACCGAGGCGCGCGACCTGCTGGCCGCGGTCCGCACGGTGGCGCGCGGCGAGGGAATCGTCGCTCCCGCGGTCACCCGCCGCCTGATCGCCGAGTTCGCCGCCAAGCCCGTCCGCGAGCCGTCGGCCGACCCGGCCGTCCTCGACTCACTGACGCGACGCGAACGGGAGGTTCTGTCCTGCCTCGGGCAGGGTCTGTCCAACGCGGAGATCGGGATACGTCTCGACATGGCGGAGGCGACCGTGAAGACGCACGTCAGCCGTCTTCTGGGGAAGCTGGAGCTGCGCAGCCGGGTGCAGGCGGCGGTGCTGGCCCAGGAGTTGGGCGTGTAACAAGTAACCGCACCACCTCCTTCACTGGTCTGGACCTATTGACCTATGGTCCAGACCTTTCTATTGTCCAGCGCACCCCCCTCAAACCGCCCTCACCTCCCCCGAGGAGACACTGGATGCGCTTCGGCCTCAGAGTCAGACACAGAGCCGTGGCAGGGTTCACCACCCTGCTGCTCCCGCTCGCCGCCCTGGTAGGCCTCGCCGGCCCCGCTCAGCCGGCCACCCCCGCAGTCGCCGCGGAGGCCGCGGACTTGGCGACGGCTCCGCCCCCGGACAAGAAGGTCAAGCTCGGTTACTTCATCGAGTGGGGCGTCTACGGCCGCAACTACAACGTCAAGAACCTGGTGACGTCCGGCTCCGCCGCCAAGGTCACGCACATCAACTACGCCTTCGGCAACGTCGTCGACGGCAAGTGCGCGATCGGCGACTCGTGGGCCGACTACGAAATGCCGGTCACCGCCGAGAATTCGGTGAACGGCGAGGCCGACACCGCGGAACAGCCGTTGAAGGGCAACTTCAACCAGCTGCGCCAGCTGAAGGCCAAGTACCCGAACATCAAGATCCTTTGGTCCTTCGGCGGCTGGAGCTGGTCCGGCGGCTTCCCGGAGGCGGTCAAGGACCCGGCGGCCTTCGCCAAGTCCTGCTACGACCTGGTCGAGGACCCGCGCTGGGCCGATGTGTTCGACGGCATCGACCTGGACTGGGAGTACCCCAACGCCTGCGGTCTGACCTGCGACACCGGCGGCCCCGCCGCCCTGAAGAACATGACGCGGGCCATGCGTGCCCAGTTCGGTTCGAAGAACCTGGTCACCGCGGCCGTCACCGCCGACGCCTCCCCCGGCGGCAAGATCGAGGCGGCCGACTACGCGGGCGCGTCGCGGTACGTCAACTGGTACAACGTGATGACGTACGACTTCTTCGGCGCCTGGGCGGCGACCGGCCCGACGGCCCCGCACTCCCCGCTCACCCCGTACAGCGGAATTCCGGAGAAGGGCTTCACCAGCGCCGAGGCGATCGCGAAGTACAAGGCGATCGGAGTGGTCCCGGCAAAGCTGCTGCTGGGCATCGGCTTCTACGGCCGCGGCTGGACCGGCGTCACCCAGGACACACCGGGCGGCACGGCCACCGGAGCGGCGGCGGGGACCTGGGAGGCGGGCTTCGAGGACTACAAGGTGCTCAAGGCGTCCTGCCCGGCCACCGGCACGGTCGGCGGGACGGCGTACGGGCACTGCGGCAGCGACTGGTGGTCCTACGACACCCCGGCGACGGTCACGGGGAAGATGCGCTGGGCCAAGAAGCAGGAACTGGGCGGCGCGTTCTTCTGGGAGTTCAGCGGCGACACCAGCGATGGCGAGCTGGTCAGCGCGATCAACAGCGGTCTGAAGTAGCCGACCAGCCCAGATCAACAAGCTGCATAGAGACGAGCTTCAGACACAACAAGCCGCATACGGATGAGCGTCAGACAGACAAGCTCACGTGACATTGCCCCTCCCCCCGGACTTCCTCCGGGGGGAGGGGCAATGTGCCTCTCAGGCCACGTTGACCCGTTGGCCGGGCGGAGCCGCCTCCAGCCACGCGAGGAAACCGGTCAGCGCGTCCTCGCTCATGGCCAGCTCCAGGCGCGTACCGCGATGGACGCAGGCGAGGACGGTGTCGTCGGAGAGCAGCGCCAGTTCCTGCTCGCCGTCCGGAGTGCGGCGGCCGGCCACCTCGATCGCCGAGCGCTCCAGGACGCGGCGCGGGCGGGGGGCGTACGAGAAGATGCGGAACCACTCGATGCGGTCGCCGCTGTAGCGGGCGATGCCGTAGCTCCAGCCTTTGCCGCTGGTGTCCCTCTTCTCGGGGGCGTCCCAGCGCAGGCTGCAGGCGAAGATGCCGCCGGAGCGCTGGATCAGTCTGCGGCGCAGATGGAATACGAGGAGTGCCATCGCCACCAGCACGATTACCAACCCGCACACAGTCAGAGCGAGGACCATCGACACCGACCTCCTCGTCTCCTAGGTAACGGAAAGGAAAAAAGCACCCGCATCGCCTCAGCCGCGACCCGGTCCGGAGAAATCTCCGGTCCTGGCCGCGGCTGAGTCACTTCCTGTGGCGCGCTGCGTTCAGCGCACCTCCACCGCACGCAGACGGACGTCCGCGCGACGCTCGGCGTCGGCATCGCCCTCCGCCTTCGCGCGCTCGAGCTCCCGCTCCACGTGCTGGACGTCGATCTCGTCCGACAGCTCGACGATCTCGGCCAGCAGCGACAGCTTGTTGTCCGCGAACGAGATGAAACCGCCGTGCACCGCGGCGACGACCGTTCCACCATCACTCGTACGGATGGTCACCGGGCCCGACTCCAGCACACCGAGCAGCGGCTGGTGACCGGGCATGACGCCGATGTCGCCGGACGTGGTACGCGCGACGACCAGGGTGGCCTCGCCGGACCAGACGCTGCGGTCCGCGGCGACGAGCTCGACGTGCAGCTCAGCAGCCAAAGTGGGCTCCTCGGGTCACCACCCGGCGTTACTGCCGGGTGTTGGGTTCAAGTCTAGTAGGCGTGAGAGAGGGGGCGGGACGCACCCGCCCCCTCTCGTCACGAGCGCGGGACTCGCGTCAGGAGACGCCGAGCTCCTTGGCGTTGGCCTTGAGGTCCTCGATGCCACCGCACATGAAGAACGCCTGCTCCGGGAAGTGGTCGTACTCGCCGTCGCAGATCGCGTTGAAGGCCGCGACCGACTCGTCCAGCGGTACGTCCGAACCGTCCACGCCGGTGAACTGCTTGGCGGCGTGGGTGTTCTGGGACAGGAAGCGCTCCACGCGACGGGCACGGTGGACGACGAGCTTGTCCTCCTCGCCGAGCTCGTCGATACCGAGGATCGCGATGATGTCCTGGAGGTCCTTGTTCTTCTGCAGGATCGTCTTGACCCGCATGGCGGTGTCGTAGTGGTCCTGCGCGATGTACCGCGGGTCGAGGATGCGGGACGTGGAGTCCAGCGGGTCCACGGCCGGGTAGATGCCCTTCTCGGAGATCGGACGGGAGAGCACCGTCGTCGCGTCGAGGTGGGCGAAGGTGGTGGCCGGCGCCGGGTCGGTCAGGTCGTCCGCGGGGACGTAGATCGCCTGCATCGAGGTGATCGAGTGACCACGCGTCGAGGTGATCCGCTCCTGGAGCTGACCCATCTCGTCGGCCAGGTTCGGCTGGTAACCCACCGCGGACGGCATACGGCCGAGCAGGGTGGAGACCTCGGAACCGGCCTGGGTGAAGCGGAAGATGTTGTCGATGAAGAACAGCACGTCCTGCTTCTGCACATCGCGGAAGTACTCCGCCATGGTCAGACCGGCCAGGGCGACGCGCAGACGGGTGCCCGGGGGCTCGTCCATCTGACCGAAGACCAGCGCGGTCTTGTCCAGAACGCCGGACTCTTCCATCTCCGCGATGAGGTCGTTGCCCTCACGGGTGCGCTCACCGACGCCCGCGAAGACGGAGACGCCCTCGTGGAGGTTGGCGACACGCATGATCATTTCCTGGATCAGCACGGTCTTGCCGACACCGGCACCACCGAACAGACCGATCTTTCCACCCTTGACGTACGGGGTGAGAAGGTCGACGACCTTCAGGCCGGTCTCGAACATCTCGGTCTTGGACTCGAGCTGGTCGAAGGCCGGAGCCTTGCGGTGGATGGGCCAGCGCTCGCCCTCGAACTGCTCGTCGGAGTTCAGCACCTCACCGAGGGTGTTGAACACCTTGCCCTTGGTGAAGTCGCCGACCGGGACACTGATGCCCTTGCCGGTGTCGATCACCGTGGCCTGGCGGACCAGACCGTCGGTGGGCTGCATCGAGATGGTGCGGACCAGGCCGTCACCCAGGTGCTGGGCGACCTCCAGGGTCAGCAGCTTCTTCTCGCCGGCGTTGGCCGGGTCGGCCACCTCGACGTGAAGCGCGTTGTAGATCTCCGGCATGGCGTCGACGGGGAATTCCACGTCGACGACCGGGCCGATGACCCGGGCGACGCGGCCCGTGGCAACGGCCGTCTCAACTGTCGTCGTCATTACCTGTCACTCCCCGCGGTCGCGTCGGCCAGGGCTGCGGAGCCACCGACGATCTCGCTGATTTCCTGGGTGATTTCGGCCTGGCGGGCCGCGTTCGCAAGTCGGGAGAGCGAGGTGATCAAGTCTCCCGCGTTGTCGGTCGCCGACTTCATCGCGCGGCGGGTGGCCGCGTGCTTGGAGGCGGCCGACTGGAGCAGCGCGTTGTAGATACGGCTCTCGACGTACCGCGGCAGGAGGGCGTCCAGGACGTCCTCCGCCGACGGCTCGAAGTCGTACAGCGGAAGGATCTCGTCCTTGGCGTGCGACTCCTCCGCCACCTCTTCGAGGCGAAGCGGCAACAGGCGGCTGTCGACCGCCGTCTGCGTCATCATCGAGACGAACTCGGTGTAGACGATGTGGAGTTCGTCCACGCCGCCGTCCGCCGTCGCCTTCTCGATGGCCTCGATCAGCGGAACGGCGACCTTCTTCGCGTCCGCGTACGAGGGCTGGTCGGTGAAGCCCGACCACGACTCCGCGACCTTGCGCTCACGGAAGTTGTAGTGGGCGAGACCGCGGCGGCCGACGATGTACGTGTCGACCTCCTTGCCCTCCGCCTCGAGACGCGCGGTCAGCTGCTCCGCGGCCTTGATGGCGTTGGAGTTGAAGGCGCCGGCCAGTCCGCGGTCGCTCGAGAGGAGCAGCACCGCGGAACGGGTCGCCGTCTCCGCCTCCGTGGTCAGCGGGTGCTTGGTGTTCGACCCGGTTCCGACCGCCGTGACCGCGCGGGTGAGCTCGGTCGCGTACGGGGTGGAGGCCGCCACCTTGCGCTGCGCCTTGACGACGCGCGAGGCGGCGATCATCTCCATCGCCTTGGTGATCTTCTTGGTCGCGGTGACGGATTTGATGCGACGCTTGTAGACCCGGAGCTGGGCTCCCATGAGTCAGGTCCCTTCCGTCGTCACTTGCCCGCAGCGGCAGGGGTGTCCTCGCCGAGCAGCTTGCCGTCCGACGTCTCGAACTGCTTCTTGAAGTCCGCGATCGCGTCGGCGATGGCCTGCAGGGTGTCGTCCGACATCTTGCCGCCCTCCTTGATGGAGGTCATGAGGCCCTGCTCCTTGCGGTGCAGGTACTCCAGGAGCTCCTTCTCGAAGCGGCGGATGTCGCCGACCGGGACCTCGTCCATCTTGCCGGTGGTACCGGCCCAGACGGAGACGACCTGGTCCTCGGTGGCCATCGGCTGGTACTGAGCCTGCTTGAGCAGCTCGACCATCCGCTGACCGCGCTCCAGCTGCGCCTTCGACGAGGCGTCCAGGTCGGAACCGAAGGCGGCGAACGCCTCCAGCTCACGGAACTGGGCGAGGTCCACGCGCAGACGGCCGGAGACCTGACGCATCGCCTTGTGCTGCGCGGAACCACCGACTCGGGAGACGGAGATACCGACGTTCAGCGCGGGGCGCTGACCGGCGTTGAACAGGTCCGACTCCAGGAAGCACTGGCCGTCGGTGATGGAGATGACGTTGGTCGGGATGAACGCCGAGACGTCGTTGGCCTTCGTCTCGACGATCGGCAGACCGGTCATCGAGCCCGCGCCCATCTCGTCCGAGAGCTTCGCGCAGCGCTCCAGCAGACGGGAGTGCAGGTAGAAGACGTCACCGGGGTAGGCCTCGCGCCCCGGCGGACGGCGGAGCAGCAGGGACACGGCGCGGTAGGCGTCGGCCTGCTTCGAGAGGTCGTCGAAGATGATGAGGACGTGCTTGCCCTCGTACATCCACTGCTGGCCGATGGCCGAACCGGTGTACGGCGCAAGGTACTTGAAGCCGGCCGGGTCGGACGCCGGGGCGGCGACGATGGTCGTGTACTCCAGCGCGCCGGCCTCCTCGAGGGCGCCACGCACGGAGGCGATGGTCGAGCCCTTCTGGCCGATGGCGACGTAGACGCAGCGGACCTGCTTGTTCGGGTCGCCCGTGCGCCAGTTGTCGCGCTGGTTGATGATCGTGTCGACGCACAGCGCGGTCTTGCCGGTCTGCCGGTCGCCGATGATCAGCTGACGCTGGCCGCGGCCGATCGGGGTCATCGCGTCGACGGCCTTGTAGCCGGTCTCCATCGGCTCGTGCACCGACTTACGGACCATGACGCCCGGGGCCTGCAGCTCGAGGGCGCGGCGGCCGGACGTCTCGATCTCGCCGAGGCCGTCGATCGGGGCGCCGAGCGGGTCGACGACGCGGCCGAGGTAACCCTCGCCCACGGCGACCGACAGGACCTCGCCGGTACGGGTGACCGGCTGGCCTTCCTCGATGCCGTTGAACTCGCCGAGGACGATGGCGCCGATCTCGCGCTCTTCCAGGTTGAGCGCGAGGCCGAGGGTGCCGTCCTCGAACTTCAGCAGTTCGTTGGCCATGGCCGAGGGGAGGCCCTCGACCTTCGCGATGCCGTCGCCGGCAAGGGTGACCGTACCGACCTCCTCGCGCGAGGCCGCGTCCGGCTTGTACGACTGGACAAAGTTCTCCAGCGCGTCCCGGATCTCCTCCGGCCGGATCGTGAGCTCCGCCATCTGGGTTCCCTGCTCTCCTTGTTGGGCCCGAAGTGTTCTTGGGGGGTGGTCTGGGGTCAGCCCCCAGGAATCCTCTGCACGGCCCAACCAGGGCCGTAAGTACAACGTGACTGCATGGTTACGCGTATTGAGTTGCTGCTAGCTCGCCATGCGGCGGCTGACCTCTTCCAGCCGGTCCGCGATGGAGCCGTTGATGACCTCGTCGCCGACCTGCACCCGGATCCCGCCGAGGACCTCGGAGTCCACGTCCAGGTTGAGGTGCATCTTGCGGCCGTAAAGCTTCGCGAGGGCGGCGCCCAGGCGCTGCTTCTGCGCGTCGCTCAGCGGAACCGCCGAGGTGACGACGGCCACCATGCGGTCCCGACGCTCGGCGGCGAGCTTGGACAGGGACTCGAGTCCCGCTTCCAGGCTACGTCCCCGGGGCGCGGTCACAAGGCGCGTGACCAATCGCTCGGTCACGGCGTTGGCCCGGCCGCCGATGAGGCTGCGCAGCAGCTCGCTCTTGGGCGCGGTACCGACACCGCGGTGGGTCAGTGCGGCCCGCAGCTCGGTGTTCGAAGAGACGATCCGGCCGAACCGGAAGAGCTCGTCCTCGACGTCGTCGAGCTGGTTCGCCCGCTGGGCGGCCGTGAGGTCGGCGACGCTCGCCAGCTCCTCGATGGAGTCCACCAGGTCACGCGACCGTGACCAGCGCGAGCGCACCAGACCGGCCACCAGGTCGGCGGTCGTGCCGCTGACCTGGCCGCCGAGGAGGCGCCCGGCCAGCTCGGCCTTGGCCTCGCCGGCCTGCGACGGGTCGGTGAGGACCCGACGGAGCGACACCTCGCGGTCGAGCAGCGCGGTGACAGCGGCCAGCTCGCCGGCGAGCGAGCCCGCGTCCACGGACGTGTTGTCCGTCAGCGCGTCGAGACGCTCACGTGCGCCGGCCAGGGCATCGCGGCTCGCTCCGTTCATCGCGTGGCCTCGGCCTTCTCCTCGAGCTCGTCAAGGAAACGGTCGATGGTGCGCGACTGCCGTGCGTGGTCGTCGAGGGACTCGCCGACGAGCTTTCCGGCCAGTTCGGTGGCCAGCTGGCCGACGTCCTGGCGCAGCGCCTGAGCGGCGGCCTTGCGGTCGGCCTCGATCTGGGTGTGGCCGGCGGCGACGATTTCCTCACGCTGCCGCTGGCCTTCCGCGCGCATCTCGGCGATGAGCGTGGCGCCCTGCTCCTGCGCCTCCTGGCGCAGACGCGCGGCCTCGTGCCGGGCCTCGGCGAGCTGAGCCTTGTACTGCTCGAGCACGCTCTGGGCCTCGGTCTGAGCGGCCTCAGCCTTCTCGATACCGCCCTCGATGGCCTCGCGACGCTGCTCCAGAACCTTGTTGATGTTCGGGAGGAGCTTCTTGGCGAGGAAGCCGAAGACGATGACGAAGGCGATCAGGCCGATGACAAGCTCCGGCCACGGCGGAATGAGGGGATTTTCCTTCTCTCCCTCAGCCGCCAGGAAAACCAGGGCGGGAGTCACATCAGTGCCTTTCGTCGAAAGGGTCGGTCGTCAGGGGCTCGTCTTAGTAGACGAACGGCATGACGAGACCGATGAGGGCGAGCGCCTCACAGAAGGCGAAGCCGAGGATCTGGTTGGCGCGGATCAGGCCGGCAGCCTCGGGCTGGCGAGCGAGAGCCTGGGTGCCGTTACCGAAGATGATGCCGACGCCGACGCCGGGGCCGATGGCCGCGAGACCGTAACCGACGGAACCGAGGTCACCGGTGACAGCAGCGAGGTTGGAGGCCATGAGAGTTCTTCCTTCTCTTTACGGACCGGTGGGGGTTGGCCACCGGACGGCTATGGGGTTTGGAGAGAGCGGGGCTCAGTGGTGCTCGGCGAGCGCGCCCTGGATGAAGGTGCACGTCAGCAGGACGAAGACGTACGCCTGGACGGCCTGGATGAAGAGCTCGAAGGCGGTCATCACGATGACCATCACGAAGGAGACGGCCGAGTAGGCGATGCCGATTCCGTTCAGCATGTACCAGGCGGCGATCGTGAAGAGCAGCAGCAGGGTGTGCCCCGCGAACATGTTCGCGAACAGTCGCACCGCGTGCGTGAACGGGCGGACCAGCAGGTTCGAGAAGAACTCGATGGTCATGGCCAGCGGGAGCACCGGGCCGAGCGACTTGTCGTAGCCGGTGAAGTTCTTGAAGGCTCCGACGAAGCCGTGCCGCTTGAACGTCAGCGAGACCCAGGTGATGTAGACGATCGCCGCGAGGACCATCGGATACGCGATGATCGACGTCACCGGGAACGAGGCGATCGGCACGATCGACCAGAGATTCAGCATCCAGATGAAGAAGAACAGCGATACCGCGAGCGGTACGTACTTCTCTCCCTCCTTCTTGCCGATCGTTTCGTAGACAATCCCGCGGCGTACGAAGTCGTAGCCGGCCTCGGCGACCATCTGCAGCTTGCCCGGGACCAGCTTCGGCCTGGCGAACGCGGCCCAGAAGAAGCCCACCACGATGATGGAACCGAGCAGCGCGAGCAGCATGGGCTTGTTGAAGTAAAGGCCGTTGCCGTCGGCGTCGCCCAAGAGCGGCTCGAACAGGAACGAGTGCAGGCCCGGGGCCGGGAAGCCACACCCGTCAAAAAGGTGGCAGTCGGTCTCGAAGGCGAGCACCTGCGTCGGGTCAGCACTCACCGCGGGCTCCTTCAGCGTGGCGCATAGGTACGGCAACCTCGTTGTGTCGGCGCGGCGCGCAGCCGCGGTTCGGCACTGGACTGGTGTTACGGATGTGGGGGCGGCAGGAGGGCATCGAGCCTCGCGCTAGAGCAGGCGTCAGCTCAGATGCCCGCGCCCGCGATGCCGCAGTTGGCACCGGACGATAGCAGGATCCCTTAGGCGCACTTATCCCGCCCCTACGCTTCACGACGAGTGCCCCGTCTTTTCGGGCTTGTCGCCCTTCGAGGACTCGGGTTCGACGTAGAGGATCTTGGCCTTCATGTGGGCACGGGCCTGGGCGCCGATCCACGCGAGCGTGGTGGCGACCAGCGTGATCGCGAAGGCCTTGGGGTTGAACAGCGTGGTGTTCTTGAAAGCGGCGAGGAAGATGAACAGCAGCAGAATTTGTGCCGCGTAGAGCATCAGGCCCATCGCCTGGAAAAGGTGCGGAAGCGATTTGGCAGTGCGCTGCAGAACGTAGAGCCCGATCCCCATGAAGAGGATCACGACCAGCGTCGCGACAACCGCCCCGATCGCTCCCTTGCCACCGGCGACCACACTACTGACGACGGCGGCGATCGCGCCGACGGCAGCTGTGGGCACAGCGGCCTGGAGAAGGATCCGGACGTCATTGGACGGCATGGCGGCAACTCCGCTTACTGAAGGGGGCAGGGTGTCGTCATGGACGAGCGTAGACCTGGGCCGAGAGGGAACCTCACGCCGGTGGACCGTCGCACTGCGGTCCTTCGGCTCTGTCCCTGGGGTCTCGTGAACCGTATCACAAACTATTTGATGAGGTCTTTACCTGGTTGGTGTGCTCGGCGTCACACATGAGAGTGAACCTGCGCGTCTGTGCACCCTGGCGGCCAACTTGTCTGGTATTGGGACGGTTTACGGAAACGGCTCCGGCCACACCCTCGCGGCACTCTTGTCGGATTCTTACCTCGCGTCAGCGCGACGTCCCGGCCTTGGGCTCTTCCAGAAGGCGCGAACCACGGCCAACGGCGGTGGCCCCATTGACTCCTGACACACCGGCAGCCACCGGAGTACGGCGTTCTCCGTCGCTCGCCTCGTCCGCTTCTTCGTCGCCCGCCTTGTCGATCGCGTCGCCGTTCGTCGCGTACGCGGCCGCCGGCACGGTCTCCGCGCTCTCCCCGCCATCCCCGGTGTGCCGGTTGGTCCCGCGACGGCGGTAGCGGGGCGGGACGAAGTGCTCGGCCCAGCGCGGGGCGCGCGGCGTGAAGCGCGGCAGCAGGAGCAGGACAAGGCCCACCGCGCTGAGCGCCATGATGCCGAGCACGATCCACATGGCACCCGAGTTCACCGAGTACGCGAGGGCGCCGAAGGCGATCAGCGCCGACCAGAAGTACATGATGAGCACGGCCCGGCTGTGCGAGTGCCCGATCTCCAGGAGCCGGTGGTGCAGGTGGCCGCGGTCGGCGGCGAACGGCGACTGGCCGTTCCAGGTGCGCCGCACGATGGCGAGCACCAGGTCGGCCGCCGGGACGGCGATGATCGTCAGCGGCAGCAGCAGCGGGATGTAGACGGGCACCGTCTGGTGCACGGCCTCCTTCTCGGACCCGGCGAAGAGGTTCATCGCGTCCGGGTCGACCTGCCCGGTGATGGAGATGGCGCCGGCCGCGAGCACCAGGCCGATCAGCATCGAGCCCGAGTCGCCCATGAAGATGCGGGCGGGGTGCATGTTGTGCGGCAGGAAGCCGAGACACATACCCATGAGGATCGCGGAGAAGAGGGTGGCGGGGGCGGCGGACTCGAGGCCGTAGCCGTACCAGATGCGGTACGCGTACATGAAGAACGCCGCGGCCGCGATGCACACCATGCCGGCGGCGAGGCCGTCGAGGCCGTCGACGAAGTTCACGGCGTTGATGGTGATGACGACCAGCGCGACCGTCAGCAGCGTGCCCTGCCACTGGGTCAGCGAGACCGAGCCGACGCCCGGGACCGGCAGCCACAGGATCGTCAGACCCTGCATGACCATGACGCCCGCGGCGATCATCTGGCCGCCGAGCTTGATGAGGGCGTCGATCTCGAACTTGTCGTCCAGAACGCCGATCAGCCAGATCAGGGCGGCGCCGGAGAGCAGCGCGCGGGGCTCGTTGGAGTTGTCGAACACCTCGCTGAGGTTCGTCAGATGGTCGGCGGTCAGCAGGCCGGCGCACAGTCCGAAGAACATCGCGATGCCGCCGAGCCGCGGTGTGGGTTCCCGGTGCACGTCACGTGCCCGGATCTCCGGCATCGCTCCGGCCACGATCGCGAACTTCCGCACCGGCCCGGTCAGCAGGTACGTCACCGCGGCCGTGATGCAGAGCGTCAGGAGGTAATTGCGCACAGGCTTCCCCACAAGTCTCGCTGGCCATCTCAGCCCCACACCCTAGCTTCGTGCGCATACGGTTGGGGACTTCCGGGTAGAGCCGATGGTTGCACGAGTGGCTGTGTACGAGGATCGGCTACCCCTCCCTAGCCGGGATACGGCGGAAACCTTCCGGTCAGATCCCGCACTTCTTCACGTACTCCACGCCCCGCGGACTCGTCCCGCAGAGCCGCCGCGAAGAGCACGGCGATCCGTGCGATCTCGGCCTCGCCCATGCCCTGCGTGGTGACGGCCGCCGTGCCCAGGCGCAGTCCGCGTACGTCGGGGTGGGGCAGCGCGCAGGTGTCGAGGACCATTCCGGCGGCGGCGAGACGGCCGCGGGCGGTGCGGCCGTCCACGCCGAGCGGTGCCGGGTCGACGGTCAGCAGGTGGGTGTCGGTGCCGCCCGTGGTGACCGCGAGCCCCTCGGCGGCCAGGCCCTGGGCAAGCACCCGGGCGTTCGCGACCACCTGATGGGCGTACGCGGTGAAGGCCGGTGTTGCCGCCTCGCCGAACGCGACGGCCTTCGCGGCGATCGTGTGCATCTGGGCGCCGCCCTGCGTGAACGGGAACACCGCCCGGTCCACCCGCTCGGCCAGCTCACTCCCACACAGCAGCATGCCGCCACGCGGGCCGCGCAGCACCTTGTGCGTGGTCGCGCACACGACATCGGCGTACGGCACCGGGCTGGGCGCCGCTCCCCCGGCGACGAGCCCGATGGGATGCGCGGCGTCGGCGATGAGATACGCGCCCACCTCGTCGGCCACGTCCCGGAAAGCCGCGTAGTCGATGTGCCGTGGATACGAGATCGAACCGCAGACGATCGCCTTCGGCCGGTGCGTGCGTGCCAGCGCCCGCATCTGCTCGTAGTCGATGAGCCCGCTCTCCGGATCGACGCCGTAGCCGATGAAGTCGAACCAGCGGCCGGAGAAGTTGGCGGGCGACCCGTGCGTGAGGTGGCCGCCGTGCGGCAGGCCCAGCGCGAGGACGGTGTCACCGGGTCGCAGCAGGGCGGCGTACGCGGCCAGTACGGCCGAACTCCCGGAGTGGGACTGGACGTTGGCGTGCTCGGCGCCGAAGAGGACCTGCGCGCGGTCCACGGCGACCCGTTCGGCGACGTCGACCAGCTCGCAGCCGCCGTGGTGCCGGGCGCCGGGATAGCCCTCGGCGTACTTGTTCGCGAGCGGCGAGCCCAGCGCGGCCAGCACGGCCGGCGAGGTGAAGTTCTCGGCGGCGATCAGCTGAAGCGTCGTCGACTGCCGCTCCAGTTCCCCGAGGAGGATCTCGGCCAGCTCCGGATCCTGCCGGCCGAGCACATCGACCGACAGTGAGCCTTCAAGCGTGTGTGTGACCGGCATGGCGGACTCCGGACTTCGGCGGAGGGGGGACGCTACGTCCAATGTAGAACCGTGTCCCCTGCTGCGCCCGGTGTTACGTCCGAGCAGGTAGTAACCGGCGCCGGGTCAAGCCCGAGCCGGTACCCCCGTCAACGCCGTCACCACCGGATCCAGCGCCTGCTGAATCTCGTCCCCCACCGACCGGAAGAACGGCAACGGCGCCCCGTAGGGGTCGTACACCTCGTCCGCCTCCGCCGTCGGCGCCAGAAGCCACCCGCGTAGAGCCGCCGCGGCGCGGACCAGGGCCCGTGCGCGTTCGACCATGCCGTCCTCCAGAGGAGGGAGCGTCGCGGGGTCTATGGCGCGGACCAGGCGGGTGAACTCCTTCAGGGTGAAGGTGCGCAGGCCCGCCGAGTGGCCCATGGAGATGACCTGGGCGCGGTGGTCGCGGGTGGCCGTCAGGACGAGGTCGGCCCTGATGACGTGCTCGTCGAGGAGTTCGCGGCCCACGAAGCCGGAGGCGTCCGCGCCGAAGTCGGCGAGGACCGTCTCCGCGTTGGCCTCCATGCTGGCGCCCTCGTGACCCCAGGTGCCGGCGCTCTCCACGATGAGGCCGCCCCACAAGGGGTCGCCGAGCCGGTCCGCAAGAGCATGGCGGGTCAGCCGCTCGGTGATCGGCGAGCGGCACACGTTGCCGGTGCTGACGTGAAGGATGCGAAAGGAGGAGTCACCCGTGGCCCCGTCGCCGTAAGCCCCCGTGATCCTCGTCCCCGTACCTATGCCACGCCCCGCGTCAGGGGCTGTCAATTCGCCACCTCGAGGTCGGGTACGACCTTTCGCAGCTCCTCGGCCGACAGTGCCCCCGCCCGCAGCAGAACCGGCACCTTGCCCGTCACGTCGACGATCGAGGACGGGACGTTGCCGGGGGTCGGGCCGCCGTCCAAATAGACGGAGACGGAGTCGCCGAGCATCTCCTGCGCGGCGTCACAGTCCTCGGGGGCGGGATGCCCCGTGAGGTTCGCGGAGGAGACGGCCATCGGGCCGACCTCCGTGAGCAGTTCGATGGCGACCGGGTGCAGCGGCATGCGCACGGCGACGGTGCCGCGGGTGTCCCCCAAGTCCCACTGCAGGGACGGCTGGTGCTTGGCGACGAGTGTGAGCGCACCCGGCCAGAACGCGTCGACGAGCTCCCAGGCCATCTCGGAGAAGTCGGTGACCAGGCCGTGCAGCGTGTTCGGGGAGCCGATGAGGACGGGCGTGGGCATGTTGCGGCCGCGCCCCTTGGCCTCCAGCAGATCGGTGACGGCCTCGGAGCTGAACGCGTCGGCGCCGACCCCGTACACGGTGTCGGTCGGCAGCACCACGAGCTCGCCTCGGCGGACGGCGGACGCGGCCTCGCGCAGACCCGTCGAGCGATCGGTCGCGTCGTTGGTGTCGTATCGCCGTGCCATCAGCAAGCCTCCTCGAACACGCGGGCCCCGTTGGCCGCGCATTTAACGTTTTCCACGTCGTCCACACAAGAAGTCGGGGCGGTCATGGCATCGCCCTGCGGGCGGTCGCGAACCGCGGCCGGTTGTTGAGGTCGGGGTGGTCGGCCGCGTCGGCCCAGCCCCGCTCCTCGGTGAAGATCCACGGCACCTGGCCGCCCTGGGTGTCGGCGTGCTCGATGACGACGACGCCGCCGGGCCGCAGCAGCCGGTGCGCGGTGCGCTCCAGGCCGCGGATCAGGTCGAGTCCGTCCTCCCCTGAGAACAGGGCGAGTTCGGGATCGTAGTCCCGGGCCTCGGGAGCGACGTACTCCCATTCGGTGAGCGGGATGTACGGCGGGTTGGAGATGACCAGGTCCACCTGGCCGTTGAGATCCGGGAAGGCGTCCAGCGCGTTGCCCTGGCGCAGGTCGACCCTGGACCCCTCGACGTTCTTACGGGTCCACTGGAGGGCGTCCTCGGACAACTCCACGGCGTGCACGCGCGAGCGCGGCACTTCCTGGGCCATGGCGAGCGCGATGGCCCCGGAACCCGTACAGAGATCGACGATGAGCGGCTCGACGACGTCCATCGCGCGGACGGCGTCTATGGCCCACCCTACGACCGACTCGGTCTCCGGCCGCGGCACGAACACCCCTGGCCCGACTTGGAGTTCCAGGTACCGGAAGAAGGCCCGGCCGGTGATGTGCTGGAGCGGTTCGCGAGCTTCCCGGCGCGCGATGACCTCCCAGTACCGGGCGTCGAAGTCCGTGTCCCTGACGGTGTGCAGCTCGCCCCGTTTCACGCCGTGCACGAAGGCGGCGAGCTCCTCGGCGTCGTTGCGCGGCGAGGGCACGCCGGCGTCGGCCAGCCGCTGGGTGGCCTGGGCCACTTCCGCGAGCAGCAGGTTCACGCTGGTCCTCCGGGGCTGAGCTGTTGTCCGTCGTGCGGATATGTACTTGTACGTGCCTTTATTTACTTCTGTGTACTTCTACGCACTTCTGTGGCCCTCTGCGGCCTTCGATACGTGCCTTACGCCGCGGCGAGCTTCGCGGCCGAGTCCGCGTCGACGCACGCCTGGATCACGGCGTCGAGATCACCGTCGAGGACCTGATCCAAGTTGTACGCCTTGAAGCCGACGCGGTGGTCCGAGAGGCGGTTCTCCGGGAAGTTGTACGTACGGATCTTCTCGGAGCGGTCCACGGTGCGGACCTGGCTGCGGCGGGCGTCCGCGGCATTCCGCTCCGCTTCCTCCTGCGCCGCCGCGAGGAGCCTGGAGCGCAGGATACGCATCGCCTGCTCCTTGTTCTGCAGCTGGCTCTTCTCGTTCTGACAGGAGGCGACGACTCCGGTGGGAATGTGCGTGATGCGCACGGCGGAGTCGGTGGTGTTGACGGACTGGCCGCCGGGGCCGGAGGACCGGTAGACGTCGATCCGCAGGTCGTTCGCGTGGATCTCGACGTCGACCTCCTCGGCCTCGGGCGTTACCAGCACACCGGCGGCGGAGGTGTGGATCCGGCCCTGCGACTCGGTCGACGGCACCCGCTGTACGCGGTGCACACCGCCCTCGTACTTCAGGCGGGCCCATACGCCCTGGCCGGGCTCGGTGGCACCCTGGCCGCCCTTGGTCTTCACCGCGACCTGGACGTCCTTGTAGCCGCCGAGTTCGGACTCGGTGGCGTCGATGATCTCGGTCTTCCAGCCGACGCGCTCCGCGTACCGCAGATACATGCGCAGCAGGTCGCCGGCGAACAGGGCCGACTCGTCGCCGCCCGCGCCAGCCTTGACCTCGAGGATGACGTCCTTGTCGTCGCTGGGGTCACGCGGGACCAGCAGCAGACGGAGCTTCTCGGTGAGCTCCTCGCGCTGCTTCTCCAGCTCCTTGACCTCCGCGGCGAAGTCGGGGTCGTCGGCGATGAACTCCTTCGCCGTCTCGATGTCGTCCCCGGTCTGCTTCCAGGAGCGGTACGTCGCGACGATCGGGGTCAGCTCCGCGTAGCGCTTGTTCAGCTTGCGCGCGTTGGCCTGGTCGGCGTGGACCGACGGGTCAGCGAGCTTCTTCTCCAGATCGGCGTGCTCGCCGATGAGTTCCTCGACCGCCTCGAACATCTCCGGCTCCAATGGGCTGTCCCCCCAGCTCCAGGATGGGCTCGGGGACGTAGGTACTGCGACGGATGGGGGCTGCACCGCAAAGCGCCGGTCCCGACGCCCCCCGTGCAGGGGACACCGGAGACCGGCGCTGTGAGGTCGCTACTTCTTGGCGGCTGCAGCCTTGCCGAAGCGGGCCTCGAAGCGGGCCACACGGCCACCGGTGTCGAGGATCTTCTGCTTGCCCGTGTAGAACGGGTGGCACTCGGAGCAGACCTCGGCGCGGATCGCTCCGCTGGAGATCGTGCTGCGGGTGGTGAACGACGCGCCGCAGGTGCAGCTGACCTGGGTCTCGACGTACTCGGGGTGGATGTCGCGCTTCAAGGGTGTCTCCTAGTTTCGGGAGGGCACCGGGTCGCTGCCGCGGGATGCGGAGCGTGAACCGGGGCCGACGTACCAGTCTGCCAGGACTGGTGCCATCTCCCAAAACCGGGGGACGGGGTTGTCTATTCCCTGGGGGTGGGGGATGGGTTCGCGAGAGGGGATGCCGCGTTGTCGCCGTGGGCGTGCGCGGGTCGTCTGTGGCTGGTGGCGCAGTTCCCCGCGCCCCTGAAGGGGCGCCTACGGGGCGCCTACGACGCCCTTCGCGTCGCCCGTCGCCGTGCCCTTGGTGGCTGCCTTCGGGATCGGCTTGTCGTCCTTCAGCGCGTCCCAGACCAGCTTGGCCTTGGCCTTTTCGACGAGGACGCGGTTGCCGTCCGCCGGGTCGTACTGGACCGGCATCGTGACCATGTTCATCTTCGACGAGCTGATGCCCTTGAGCCCGCCGGCGAAGGACGCCAGGTCCCTGACCGAGGCGAGGTCGGAGTCGGTGGTGACGGTCTTGGTCGCGGTGTCGGCGAGGTCGAACAGTTTCTTCGGGTTGGTCAGTACGCCGATGTCCTTGACCTGGTTGACGAGGGCCTTGATGAACGCCTGTTGGAGCTGGATCCGGCCGAGGTCGGAGCCGTCGCCGACGCCGTGCCGGGTGCGGACCAGGCCGAGCGCCTGCTTGCCGGTGAGCCGGTGCTCGCCCGCCTTGAGGTTCAGGTGGCTGTCGGCGTCCTTGATGTTCTTGGTCGTGGTGATCTCGACGCCGCCGAGTTCGTCGATGAGCTTCTGGAAGCCGCTGAAGTCGACCTCGATGTAGTGGTCCATGCGGATACCGGTCATCGACTCGACGGTCTTCACGGCACAAGCCGCTCCGCCTGTCGTGTACGCCGAGTTGAACATCGCCCCGTCATCGGCCTCGTGGGTGTCGCCCTCGCTGTCGGTGCACTCGGGGCGGTCGATGAGGGTGTCGCGGGGTATGGAGACCACACTGGCCTTCTTGTGGCCCTCGTAGACGTGCACGATCATCGCGGTGTCCGAGCGGGCGCTGCCGTCGTCGGTGCCGCCGCCGAGCTCCTTGTTGCTGCCGGAGCGGGTGTCGGAGCCGAGTACGAGGATGTCCTGCGAGCCGTTGTCGACGTCCAGGGGCCGGTCGGTGCCGAGGGCCTGGTTGATGTCGACGCTCTTTATGTTGCCGTTGAGCTTGAAGTACATGTACCCGAGGCCGGTTCCACCCAGCACCACGACCCCCGCCGCGGCCCAGGCCGTGACCGTGAGCGCCTTGTGGCGCTGGCTCTGCGGCTTGCGGCGGCGGCCCTTGGCGCGGTGGCGCGGGCCGGTGGTGCCGGAATCCTCCGGGGTGCCCGGTTCCGGCAAGCTCTCGGCAGGCATGTGCTCCTCAGTCCTCGTTCGCTCGGTTACCCCCTGCGGTCGGGGTCAGGCATGGTCGTCTGCCGTGACGTCTCTGTCAGGACCCGTCCGTTCAGACGTTGAAACCGAAAAAAGGGTTGCACAACACCCTGTGGCCGCCGGGCAGGAGGACGGACACCGTACGTAACCTGCCGGACGGCTGACCGGCCGCCCACCTGCGGCTTCGAGGGGAGAAGCCGTACTCCCGTATGCCATCGATGATCGCCACACATGTGGCACAGATCTCGCCACACGCCGTCCTGTGGCGCAAAAAGGCCGCCCCCGTGGTGACGGGGGCGGCCCTCAGCAGTGCTCAGTCGTACTGACTGCGCTGACGTCGTCAGTCGTTGCCGTTGCCCGGCATCGGCGTCGTCTTCTGGATCTGCAGCAGGAACTCGGCGTTCGACTTCGTCTGCTTCATCTTGTCGAGCAGCAGCTCGATCGCCTGCTGCTGGTCGAGCGCGTGGAGCACGCGGCGCAGCTTCCAGGTGATGGCGAGCTCGTCGCTGCCGAGCAGGATCTCTTCCTTGCGGGTGCTGGACGAGTCCACGTCCACCGCGGGGAAGATCCGCTTGTCGGAGAGCTTGCGGTCCAGCTTGAGCTCGAGGTTGCCGGTGCCCTTGAACTCCTCGAAGATCACCTCGTCCATGCGCGAGCCGGTGTCGACCAGCGCGGTGGCCATGATGGTCAGCGAGCCGCCGTCCTCGATGTTGCGCGCGGCACCGAAGAAGCGCTTCGGCGGGTACAGCGCGGTCGAGTCGACACCACCGGACAGGATGCGGCCGGAGGCCGGGGCGGCGAGGTTGTACGCACGGCCCAGACGCGTGATCGAGTCGAGCAGTACGACAACGTCGTGGCCCAGTTCCACAAGGCGCTTGGCACGCTCGATGGCGAGCTCCGCGACCGTGGTGTGGTCCTCGGCGGGACGGTCGAAGGTCGAGGAGATGACCTCGCCCTTCACCGACCGCTGCATGTCTGTGACTTCTTCCGGACGCTCGTCGACGAGGACGACCATCAGGTGGCACTCGGGGTTGTTGTGCGTGATCGCGTTGGCGATCGCCTGCATGATCATGGTCTTGCCGGTCTTCGGCGGGGCCACGATCAGACCGCGCTGGCCCTTACCGATCGGCGCGACGAGGTCGATGATGCGGGTCGTCAGCACACCCGGGTCGGTCTCCAGACGGAGCCGGTCCTGCGGGTACAGCGGCGTCAGCTTGTTGAACTCCGGTCGTCCGCGCCCGGATTCGGGTGCCATGCCGTTGACGGAGTCCAGGCGGACCAGCGCGTTGAACTTCTCGCGGCGCTCGCCTTCCTTGGGCTGACGGACGGCGCCGGTGACGTGGTCACCCTTGCGCAGACCGTTCTTGCGGACCTGGGCGAGGGAGACGTACACGTCGTTCGGACCGGGCAGGTAGCCCGACGTACGAATGAACGCGTAGTTGTCGAGGATGTCCAGGATGCCCGCGACCGGGATCAGGACGTCGTCGTCGGCGACCTGCGGCTCGTTGGCGCCGAACTCGTCGCGGCCACGCCGGCCACGGCGGTCCCGGTAACGACCCCGGCGGCCGCGACGGCCACCGTCGAAGTCGTCATCGTCCTGTGGCCCGGTGTCACGCTGGCGGTCCTGGCGGTCCTGCCTGCCAGCGCCCTGCTGCTGGCGGTCCCGGTCCTGGCGGTCCTGACGCTGCTGACGGTCCTGGTTGCCGCCGCCCTGGCCGCCCGGCTGCTCGTCGCCCTTGCCACGGCGGTCGCGGTCACGGTCACGGCCACCGCGGTCACGGTCGCGGTCACGGCGGTCGCGTCG
>NZ_JBQQCG010000099.1:0-39889 GCF_052245575.1 Streptomyces sp. 2A115
CATACGTACACGGCCGTGTACGTATGCGAGGACGGCTCCCTCGCTGTGTTCTCAGCGGGATTGGCCGGGGTGCGGGGCGGTCACGTAGCGCTGGATGGTCGGTGCCAGCCAGGCCACGATCTCGTCGCGGTGCAGGTCGACGGCGGGCGGAAAGCGCAGGACGTACCGGGTCAGGGCGATCCCCAGCATCTGTGAGGCGACGAGCGCGGCGCGCGCCGGGGCCTGCTCGGGGTCGGGGCACACGCGCATGGCGACCGGCATCAACTGCTCCCTGAAGATGCCCTGCATACGCTCGGCCCCGGCCGCGTTGGCGACGCCGACCCGAAGCAACGCGGTCAGCACTTCGTTCCTCTCCCACAGATCCACGAAGTGCTCGACGAAGATCCGGCCGACCTCCGCCTTCGGCACTTCTTCCGGGAGGGGCAGCCGCAGATCGACGTCGACTGCCGCCGCGAACAGTCCCTCCTTGTTGCCGTAGTAGCGCATCACCATCGAGGGGTCGATGTTCGCGTCCCGGGCGATGGCGCGGATGGTCGCTCGCTCGTATCCGTCGGCGGCGAAGCGTTCGCGCGCGGCGGCGAGGATGGTCGCGCGTGTGGTGTCGGAGCGGCGGGGGGTCTGCGCGGGGGAATTGGTGCTGGTGTCAGTCATGCCAACAACCGTAGGCCAACAGCTGTTGACGGTCCAGGGGTGTCACCCTATGGTGGCAAACGCGCGTTGGCCTACGGCTGTTGACTAATAGTCGTAGGCCAACAGTCACTGAAGCGGCCCTGGTCCCTCGTGGCCCGCGCCCTGCTCACCGTGTTCCTGGACCGTGCCCGCCCGGTACCCACGCGGGTGCTCGGCCAGATCACCGGGACCGGCTACGCCTACCCGGCCCCCCGCGGCGCCCACCCGCTCGTCGGTAAGCGCGTCCCGGACGTGGCGCTGCGGCACGGGCGCATGTACGAGGCCCTGCGGGGCGGCAGGTTCGTACTCGTCACGCCCGCCGACGTCGACGCCGGAGACCGCAAGGACCGCGTCGTGGTGACGCGTTGGGCAAGTGATCGGCGTACGGCGCTGTTGGTGCGCCCCGACGGATACGTGGCCTGGGCGGCGGACTGGGCGGACGCGGGGGAGATCGACGCGGCGCTGGCCGAAGCGGTGGGCTAAGCGGCCTTGGCCTTGGTTGGGTTCGGTGCGGTACGGCGCTCCGTAAGGGGCGCGGGGCTGTGACGTATGCGGCTCCGCCGCGGGGCGCGACCAGCCCTCACCGGTCCGCGCACGCGGCGGAGCCGCATATCCGCACAGCATCACCGTTCTTCCAGCGGAGCGCTTAGTCGCCGGTGGGTCCGCCGAGCAACTGACGCAACAGGTCGGCCAGTTGCCCGGCCTGTTCCTCGTCGAGTGCCGACAGTGCCTCCGTCTGAACGGCGAGCCCGGCTTCCACCGCCTCGTCGGTCATCGCCAACCCCTTGTCCGTGAGCGTCACTTGGAGGGCTCGGCGGTCGTGGGGGTCGGGGGATCTGCGGAGCAGGTCGGCCCGTTCCATCTTGTCGAGCCGCCCGGTCATACCCCCGGTGGTCAGCATCAGGGTCGCCGAGAGCTGGCGGGGTGAGAGGGCGTACGGAGGGCCGGACCGCCGGAGCGTCGCCAGTACGTCGAACTCGCCGCGCGAGATCCCGAAGCGCGCGTACGCCTTTTCCATCCGGTCGCCCATGGTCCGCGACAGCCGGTAGACGCGGCCGAAGACCTCCATCGCGGCGGTGTCCAGATCGGGCCGGACAGCGGCCCACTGGTCGATGATCGCGTCGACGTGGTCCCTGGGGGGTTTCGGCGTGCTCATGGGGTGAGTATCCGTGGGCCGGTCGGTCGGCTGCAAGAAAGTGGCTTGGCGGAAAGTTGCTTGGCAGAAAGTTGCTTTGCAGAAAGTAGATTGATAGAAAGTAGCTTAGTGCTAAGCTATTTTTCGCCAAGCCACCTCTCGTCGAGCTGCCCTTCCTCGCCCCTGGAGCCGGTCATGAGCCGCCCTGCCGCCATCGCCCTCACCGCCCTGGCCCCCATCTCCTGGGGCACCACGTACGCCGTCACGACGGAGTTCCTCCCGGCCGACCGCCCCTTGTTCACCGGCCTGTTGCGAGCCCTGCCCGCCGGACTCGTAATACTCGCCCTCGCCCGCACGCTGCCCCGCGGCATCTGGTGGTGGAAGGCGGCGGCCCTGGGCGCGCTGAACATCGGGGCCTTCTTCCCGCTCCTCTTCCTCTCCGCCTACCGGCTGCCCGGCGGCATGGCGGCGGTTGTCGGTTCCGTCGGACCGCTCTTCGTCGCGGGCCTCGCGGCGGCGTTTCTCACCGAGCGCCCGACTCTCCGTACGCTGCTCACCGGCATCGCGGCGGCCCTCGGCGTCAGCCTCGTCGTACTGAAGGCGGCCGGTGCGCTGGACGCCGTCGGCATCCTCGCGGCTCTCGCCTCGACCGCGTCGATGTCCACCGGCACGGTGCTCACGAAGAGGTGGGGGCGCCCCGAGGGCGTGGGCCCGCTGGCCCTGACGGGCTGGCAGTTGACCGCCGGCGGGCTGCTGATCGCTCCGGTCGCGCTGTTCGTGGAGGGTGCGCCGCCCGCGCTCGACAGTCGGGCGGTCGGCGGTTACCTCTACCTCGCTCTGGCCAACACGGCGGTCGCGTACTGGCTCTGGTTCCGGGGCATCGGCCGCCTGAGCGCCACGCAGGTCACCTTCCTCGGCCCGCTGTCGCCGCTGACGGCGGCCGTCATCGGCTGGGCGGCGCTCGGCCAGGCGCTGGGACCCGTGCAACTGGCGGGCATGGCGCTGGCCTTCGGGGCGACGGTGTTCGGCCAGCTCGGCGCCCCCACGCGGGCCACTCAATCCTTCAGTTCAGCTGAAAGGAACGGTCGAAAGGATTCGATGGCCGTGACCATTCCGGCCCTGCGACGGTAGCTCCACACCGAGCTCGCTTCGGTCTCGGCATCGTCCTCGCCGCGCTCGCACATGAAACTCGCACATGAAAGGGGGGCGCCCGGCACGACACCGGGCGCCCCCATCCGCGTACGACCTACGCCACGCTCTACTACCGCACTACCGCACTACCGCACTACCGCACTACCGCACTACCGCACTACGGCCTACCGCACTACCGCACTACGGCCTACCGCACCACGGCCTACTGCGCCGCAGCCGCGTCCGCCGCCTGTGCCTTCAGCGCACGTTCGACGCCCGACCGCGACTCCGAGATCAGCCGTCGCAGGGCCGCGCTGGGCTCGGCGGAGGCCAGCCACTCGTCCGTCTTCGTGAGCGTGTCCTGGGAGACCTGGACCGACGGGTAGAGCCCGATCACGATCTGCTGGGCCATCTCGTGCGAGCGCGAGTCCCAGACGTCCTTGACCGCCGCGAAGTACCTGTCCGTGTAGGGAGCGAGCAGCTCGCGCTGGTCTGTCTGGACGAATCCGCCGATCACCGCCTCCTGCACGGCGTTCGGGAGCTTGTCGGACTCGACGACCGACGCCCACGCCTCGGCCTTCGCCTCCTCGGTCGGGCGGGCAGCCCGGGCGGTCGCCGCGTGACGCTCACCGGCGGCCGTCTTGTCGCGCTCGTACTCGCCCGCGATCTCCACCTCGTTGTAGCGGCCGACCGCCGCGAGCCGCTGGACGAAGGACCAGCGCAGCTCGGTGTCGACGGCCAGGCCCTCGATGGACTCCCTGCCTTCGAGCAGGCCCTCCAGAAGGTCCAGCTGCTCCGGCGTACGGGCCGTCGCCGCGAAGGCGCGCGCCCAGGCCAGCTGGTGGTCGCTCGCCGGCTCGGCCGCGTGCAGGTGGGCCAGCGTCGCGTCCGTCCAGCGGGTGAGCAGCGCCTCGCGCGCGGTCGGGTCCGCGTACAGCTCGATCGCCAGCTTCACCTGGCGCTGCAGCGACTGCACGAGGCCGATGTCCGACTCCTTGCCGATGCCGGAGAGGACGAGGGAGAGATAGTCGCGGGTCGCGAGCTCGGCGTCGCGCGTCATGTCCCAGGCCGAGGCCCAGCACAGGGCGCGGGGGAGGGACGACTCGAAGTCGCCCAGGTGTTCCGTGACGAAGGCCAGCGACTGCTCGTCGAGGCGGACCTTCGCGTACGAGAGGTCGTCGTCGTTGAGGAGCACGACGGCCGGGCGGTGCTTGCCCACCAGCTGCGGTACGGGGGTCAGTTCGCCGTCGACGTCCAGCTCGATGCGGCCGCCCTCGTCGTCGCGCAGCAGCTTGCCGTCGGCGCCTTCCGAACTGTCCAGCTCGTAGAGGCCGATCGCGATGCGGTGCGGACGGAGAGTGGGCTCGCCCTTCGCGCCGACGGGCAGGGCCGGGGCCTCCTGGCGGATCGCGAACGACGTGATGATGCCGTTCGCGTCCGTCTCGATCTCCGGGCGCAGGATGTTGATGCCCGCCGTCTGGAGCCACTTCTGCGACCAGATGCCCAGGTCGCGTCCGCTGGTCTCCTCCAGCGCGCCGAGGAGGTCGGAGAGCTGGGTGTTCCCGTACGCGTGCGCCTTGAAGTACGCCTGCACACCGCGGAAGAACTCGTCCATGCCGACATACGCGACGAGCTGCTTCAGAACGCTCGCGCCCTTGGCGTACGTGATCCCGTCGAAGTTGACGAGCACGTCGTCGAGGTCGCGGATCTCGGCCATGATCGGGTGCGTGGAGGGCAGTTGGTCCTGCCGGTACGCCCACGTCTTCATGGAGTTGGCGAAGGTCGTCCACGAGTGCGGCCAGCGGGACTCGGGTGCGTATGCCTGGCAGGCGATGGACGTGTAGGTGGCGAACGACTCGTTCAGCCACAGGTCGTTCCACCACTCCATGGTCACGAGGTCGCCGAACCACATGTGGGCCAGCTCGTGCAGGATGGTCTCGGCCCGTGTCTCGTACGCCGCGTCCGTCACCTTGGACCGGAAGACGTACTGGTCGCGAATGGTGACCGCGCCCGCGTTCTCCATCGCGCCCGCGTTGAACTCCGGCACGAAGAGCTGGTCGTACTTCTTGAACGGGTACGCGTAGTCGAACTTCTCCTGGAACCACTCGAAGCCCTGCCGCGTGACCTCGAAGATCGCGTCCGAGTCGAGGAACTCGGCCAGGGAGGGCCGGCAGTAGATGCCGAGCGGGACCGACTGCCCGTCCTTCTCGTACACGCTGTGGACGGAGTGGTACGGGCCCACGATGAGCGCCGTGATGTACGTCGAGATCCTCGGCGTCGGCTCGAAGACCCAGGTGTCGTCCTTGGGCTCGGGCGTCGGCGAGTTGGAGATGACGGTCCAGCCGGTGGGCGCCTTCACCGTGAACTGGAAGGTGGCCTTCAGGTCCGGCTGCTCGAAGCTCGCGAAGACACGGCGGGCGTCCGGAACCTCGAACTGTGTGTAGAGGTAGGCCTGTTGGTCGACCTGGTCGACGAACCGGTGCAGTCCCTCACCGGTGTTGGTGTAGGCGCAGTCGGCCACGACACGCAGGACGTTGCGCCCCTGCAGAATCCCCGGGAGCGCGATTCGCGAGTCCTTGAAGACCTCGTCCACGGCCAGCGGATCCCCGTTGAGGATCACCTCGTGGACGGTCGGTGCCACCAGGTCGATGAAGGACTCGGCGTCGTTCTCGGCCGAGTCGAAGCGCACCGTGGTCACGGACCGGTAGGTGCCGCCCTCCTGCGCGCCGGAGAGGTCGAGATCGATCTCGTACGAGTCAACGGTGAGCAGCTTCGCCCGCTGCTGTGCCTCTTCGCGGGTCAGGTTTGTGCCAGGCACGCGGTCATCTCCTCGTTATGTGTCGGTTCCGCCATCCTTCCACGGGAGCCGCGCGCAATGCGATGTCCGTTTCCCGCCGGTGGGACGTGGTCGGGGGCGCGAGCCTTGAGTGCATGACGACGTACACCGCACGCCCCATTTCACCGGGCGCTCTGAAGGAACTCCGTGCGAGCGATGACGCGGGGCGGCCGTGTGTTCCGTTCGTGGACGGGGAGGGTGGGAGTCCGCTGCGTTGCTGTCTGCGGTCTGCCCGGCGGGGCGAGCGGATTGCGCTCGTTTCGTACGCTCCGTTGCGGCGGTGGGCTGCCGGGGCGGGGGTCGACCCTGGGGCGTATGACGAGCAGGGGCCCGTCTTCGTTCACGCCGAGGAGTGTGGGGGGCCTGCGGCGCTGGAGGGCTACCCGTTCAGCCGGGTCGGTGCGCTGCGGGCCGTCCGCCGCTACAACGCCGACGGCGAGATCGTCGGCGGCCGTCTCCTGGAGATCCCGGAGGGGTCCGAGGAGGGGTTCGACGCGGCCTTCGCGGAGGCCTTCGCCGATCCGGAGGTGGTGCTGGTGCATGTGCGGGCGGTTGAGTACGGGTGTTTTCACTTCGAGGTGCGGCGGGTGTAGGGGGTTTCGCCCCCGCCGCACCTACCCGTCCCATCCGTCTGGGGCCGGCCCCCGACCCCGTCTGGGGCCGGCCCCCGACCCCGTCTGGGGCCGGCCCCAGAACCCCCGCTCCGCAAACGCCGGAGGGGCTGAATTTCGCTGAACCAACCAGCCCAGTCCAGGCACGACCAGCCCGTCCGGCGTTTGGGGACGAGGCCGTTCCGGCCAATAAGCGGGGGTCTGGGGGGCGGCAGCCCTCAGTTTCGGGAAGGGGCGGGGTTGCGGAAGATGTCAGCCCTTCAGCTCCGCCGCCACCAGCTCAGCGATCTGGATCGCGTTCAGCGCGGCGCCCTTGCGGAGGTTGTCGCTGGAGACGAAGAGGGCGAGGCCGTTGTCGACCGTCTCGTCGGCGCGGATGCGGCCGACGAAGGACGCGTCCTGGCCGGCGGCCTGGAGCGGGGTCGGGATGTCGGAGAGGGTGACTCCCGGGGCTCCGGCCAGCAGCTCCGTCGCGCGCTCCACGCTCAGCGGACGCGCGAAACGGGCGTTGACCTGGAGCGAGTGGCCCGAGAAGACCGGGACGCGGACGCAGGTGCCGGAGACCTTGAGGGCCGGGATCTCCAGGATCTTGCGGGACTCGTTGCGGAGCTTCTGCTCCTCGTCGGTCTCGTGCAGGCCGTCGTCGACGATGGAGCCGGCGAGGGGCAGCACGTTGAAGGCGATGGGGCGCTCGTAGACCTGCGGCTCGGGGAAGTCGACCGCCGAACCGTCGTGGGTCAGCTTGTCCGCCTCGGCGATCACCTTCTGCGCCTGGCCGTGCAGCTCGGCGACACCGGCGAGACCGGAACCGGACACGGCCTGGTAGGTGGCGACGACCAGCGCCTCGAGGCCCGCCTCCTCGTGGAGCGGCCTCAGCACCGGCATCGCGGCCATGGTGGTGCAGTTCGGGTTGGCGATGATCCCCTTGGGCCGGTCCGCGACGGCGTGCGGGTTGACCTCCGAGACGACCAGCGGAACCTCGGGGTCCTTGCGCCAGGCCGAGGAGTTGTCGATCACGACCGCACCCTGGGAGGCGACCTTCTCGGCGAGGGCCTTGGACGTGGCGCCGCCCGCCGAGAACAGGACGATGTCGAGGCCGGAGTAGTCCGCGGTGGAGGCGTCCTCCACGGTCACCGCCGTGCCCTTGTAGTCGATCGTCGAACCGGCCGAACGGGCCGAGGCGAACAGACGCAGCGTCTCCACCGGGAAGTCCCGCTCCGCGAGGATCCTGCGCATGACCGTGCCGACCTGACCGGTGGCTCCGACGATTCCTACCTTCACGGCGACTCCCTCTGCCTCTTCATTACTGGCCTTGATCACCGGCCTTCATCACTGGCCGAGCGTTTCCATCATGCGTCTCACCCCGGCCCGCGTGTCCAATCCTTTGCCCGGGAAGCGGGACGGACCGGGGCCCGGGACCGAGGCACCCACGTGCCTCGACGATCCCGCGCCTACCCGGCCTGATCTGCAGATATCCGCCCGGCAACCGCCGCGGACCGGAATCTGTGCAGATCCGGCGCACCCGTTGCGGGCATTCGTCCGGTTCCCGGGCGACCAGGAGGCCGAGCCGGCCGTCCGGCGCGTACGCGAGCGTGATCCCGGGTTCGGGGCCGATGTGACGTACGACTCCATGGCTGGTGGCTCCACGAGGCTGTGTTTTCTCGTTTCCTCGTTTTCTCGGACCGGGCCGAACGTTTCGCGCGAGGCCGGCGTCATAGAGGAAACGCGGGAGGGGAGGGTGGCTGTGCTGCGCAGAAAAGCCCGCCGCGCCCAGGGGGTCGGCGTTCCGGGCCACGAGCCGGTCGACGATCCGCTGGACGCGGCCCAGGAGCGCCGGGTGCGTGCGGTGCTCGCGCTCGGCGGGGTGCCGCAGGCGGACCTGCCGGACGGGGTACAGCAGGTCCGGCTGCGGCTCCTGGAGCGGGCGGCGAGCGGGGCGGAGGCACCGCGTGACGTGTCCGCGTGGGCCGCGGTCGTCGCCTCGAACCTGGCGATGGACTGGCACCGGGCCAGGAAGCGCCAGGAGCGGATCGGTGAGCGCCTGGCCTCGCTGCGTCCGTCGGAGCCCACCGCGGGGGACTCGGGTGAGGACACGAAGGTGCTCTCGCTCGCCGTGGCCCAGGGCCTGGACGAGCTGCCCGACGCCCAGCGCCAGATCCTCGTCCTGCGTTTCTACGCCGATCTGCCGGTCCGCGGGATCGCCGAGGAGCTCGGCATCCCGGAGGGCACGGTCAAGAGCAGGCTGCACACGGCGGTCCGCGCGCTGCGCGCCCGCCTGCACGAGGACGAGGTGGTGTGACGTGGCCGACTACGAAGGCAGTTCAGCCGCCGACGCGCTGCTGGCCGCGATCACGGACGAGCCGCTGCCCGAAGGGGCCCACGACAACGCGGAGTTCATGGCGGAGCACCGGTCGGCTGTCGCGGACGTGGCTCTGCTGCGAGAACAGCTGCGGGCCATGGGGGACACGCTGGCCACGGCGAGCGAACGATCCGAGCGGTCGGTGCAGCAGGAGCATCGGGAGCAGTCGGAGGGGCCCGAGCGGTCGGCGGAACCCGTACCGCTCAGGCCACCCACGCCCTTCAGGCCGCCGAAGCCGCACTGGTCCCTGCGCTTCGCGGGCGTGGCCCTCGGCGCCATGGTCGCCGCCGTCGGCACGGCGATGCTCGGCGGGCTGGTGTGGCTCGGTGCGAACGGCGGCAGCGGCGACACCGGGGCGTCGAGTGACAGCAACGCGTCGGCCGCGGACGAGGGTAGCGGCAAGTTGGCGGCCTCCCCCGAGATGCACATCGCCTGCTCGAAGGTCCTCGTCGAGGGGACCGTGCGGAGCATCACGCCCACGGGTGACGGGAACGTACGGGTCGCACTGGACGTGAAGCGCTACTACCGGCCCGAGCGGTCCGCGACGGACCACCCGACGATCACCGTCACGCTGCTCGACAGCGCGCGCGAGGACCTGAAGGTGGGTACCTACACGCTGATCCGGGTGCCGGTGTACCCGGAGGACCGGCAGGACTGGGAGACCGGCTGGGGTGTCGGCGACGCCCGCGAGGGCATCGTGGACGCGCTGCCCGGGGCGCGGGGGCTGAAGTGCGCGGGCCCGCCGCAGGGCCGCGGCTGACGGAACGAAAGGGGCGGGCGCCCGGTCAACCGGGCGCCCGCCCCTTCCCCGTACGTCATCCGAGCCAGTACGTCATCCGAGCCGTACGGCCGCGCCTGTGGGGCGACCTACTCCCAGTCGTCCCACACCCAGCTGCCGGTGGTGTCGATGGGCTTCTCCGGGTCGACGGGCTTCTCCGGCTTGGCCGGCTTGGGCGGCTTGGGATCGTCGAACTCCACCGGTTCAACCGGGTCGGAAGCGATCCGTACGGACGAGGTGCCGTCCGAGGGTGCGGCGTGGGCGGTGCCGAGGACCAGCGGCAGTGCCAGCGTCGCGATGGCCGCCGCGGTGCCGATGGCGGTCCTGACGGCTCGCCCGGTGATGTGTCTCATCCTGTGCCTCTGCATCCTTCGCCCCTGGTGTTCCCTGATGCCGGTGTTCCCTGATGCCGGCGTTCCTGGTCGTCAAACGCGCTCTGATGACGATCATGCGGGTTGTACATGTCCCTGTCAGCAGGTCGCCGGTGGCCTCTGGCGGACATGGCACTCTCATGCCAGCCGCGGCCGGATGCCCCCCTGGACGCTCAGATACCCGTCGGCGCTCAGGTAGCGGTCGGCCCGGCAGTCGCGGAGCACCCAACCCGGCAGCAGACCGGGCAGGCTCAGCCACCGGTCCCAGCCGTACCGGGCCCGGAGCAACGCCTCATCCGGGCTCGCGGCCTCGACGAACGTCATGCCCACCAGACGTACGCCCCACCGGGCCAGCGTGACGTGGGCGATCCCCGGCTGCGGGGCGATCCGGGTGTACTGGGCGATCGCGTCGAGCCGCCGGTCACTGGGCATGACGGCCGGTGGACCGGGATCCTCGGGGGAGACGGGGCCGGGCGGAGGCTGGAGGACGACCTTGACTGCATACACCCGCCCGACCCTAGGCAAGGGACTGGTCCGGTCCTTCGCCCGACGCGTGTCATCCCCCGGTCATGGCAGGGAGCTGCCACCCGCCCGCCGCCCGCGTCCTGCCGCACGCATACCGGCGGACCGGGCCTCAGCCCACTGCCGGCCGACCCGGCCCGGTCACCTGCCCGGCGGCGCGCACCCCTGCTCGTACTGCTGTCGCCACCCGCCGACCGCACGCGTACGCCGACGTTGACCGACCGGCCATCTGTCCGCCCCACCTGGTCACAACCACCCCCGCCGTACGGCCTCCGCCCCCGCCTGGAACCGGCTCTGGACGCCGAGACGTTTCTGCAGATCCGCCGTGTTGCGACGGACCGTCCGCAGTGAGACGCCCATCTTGCGGGCGATCCCCTCGTCGGTCATGCCCGCTGCCAGCATCTTGAGCAGGGCCGCCTCACGGTCGCTGCGCGCGTCCTCGGGAACGCCCTGCGGTGCCGTGCCGAGGGGTACCGCGCTCTCCCAGACCACGTCGAAGAGCTCCTCCAGCGCCCGCACCATGCTGGGATAGCGGATCAGCAGAGCCCCCTGTCTGCTGTCGTCGGCGTCGATGGGGAGCACGGCCGCCGTGTGGTCGCAGAGGATCATGCGCATGGGCAGCGTGGGGGCGGTGCGCGTCTCGCCGCCGACGGAGGCGAGCCACGTGGCGTAGTCGACGGTCGCGGAGTCGTTGCGGACGCTGTCCAGGTACACGGTCCGCATCCGGACCCCGCGCGCGAGGTTCTGCTCGTCGAGCGGCCGCCCCGCTTCCAGCGCCGCCGCGCTGAGCGCCCCGCCGGGCACGAAGGTGCACACCTCGACACCGGCCTGGTGCGCCAGCTCCATCAGCCGGACCCGCACCGCGTCGAGGCCTTCGAGCCGCTCAACCCCGCTGTCGCCGCGGTGCGCGGCGAGTGACGCGTGCTCGGAGACGAGGGTGGCCAGCGCCGCGCGTTCCCGGGACAGGCGTGCCCGCTGCTCGTCGAGTTCGGCCTCTTTCCGCAACAGCAGTGGAGAGAGGGCGACTTCGGGGCTGACGGGCACGAACTGGTGGTCGGTGGCCTCGTGCAGGAGGGACAGCTGGGTGAGCCGGTCGAGCGCCGCGCGGACCTCGGCGGTGACGAGACCGGTCTCCCGGGCGATGTCCTCCAGGGTCCATGACGGGTTCAGCAGCAGGGCCCGGTAGACGTCGTGGGTCGGTCTGTCGATGCCGATGGTCTCCAGCATGAATTCCCCCTGCGTGGTCGGTGACTGGTCAGGTCAGAACAGGTCAGGTCAGGTGGGCAGACGGTACCCGATCGTCCACTTCGGCCCCGCGGTGTATCCGGGTCCCTCGGGCGCGAAGCGCGCGGCCCGGTGGGGTGGCCTGCTGGCAGCACCCGGTCATGGCCGCCGGGTGCCAGGCGACAGGGCTGCTCGGGGGCCCCGCACCGGCCTAATGTCGGAGACGCCGGGAAGCGAACAGTAGGTTCCGCTTCCACCCGGTCACTTCGACTTCCCATCTCTGAAAGGGAGTTCACGCATGTCCATGCACTCGCCCAGTTCTGCCTGGCGCACCGCCGCCCGCACCGCCACCCGGGCCGCCGTGACGGTCGTCGCGGTCACCGCGCTGGCCGCGACCGCGTCGGCCACGGCTCACGCGGACGAGACGGACCCGGTCACCGACGAGATCGTCCTCGGCACGGAGCCGCCGGCGGAACCGGAGGAGGCGGTCGTCGACGTACCCGCCCCGGAGGTCACGCAGGACCCGGGCAGCGGTCTGGAGGACGAACTGGAGATTCCCAGACCCGCCAAGCCGCCGACGGACGGCGTCAACCGCGAGGTCTGCGACCGGGCCAACATCTACACGCCGCAGACGAAGGGCGGTAAGTACCACAAGGGCGTCGGCCCGACGCTGTCCAACACCAACAACACCTCGCGCACCGCCAAATCGACGTTCACCTCCGAGGTGTCCAGCACGGTCGGCGTCAGTGTCACGGCGGGTCTCACCGTCAGCGTCGACAGGTTGATCGCCAAGATCGAGGCGAAGTACGAGGTCAATCTGTCGGCCTCGCTCACCGCCAAGCTCGGCAACTCCATCAGCGTGGACACGCCGTCGAGGACGACGACCAACGCCAAGTACGGGGTCTACCGGCTGAAGAACACCGGCGTCAGCTACACCATCTACGACAACTGCCAGACGTCGGCCAAGAAGACCATCACCAGCTACTCGCCCATGAAGGTCGGCTGGTACCTGTGGGAGGACTGAGCGGCGGTCGTCCCGGTCGGGCCGCCGTGCTCGCGGCGGTCTGCCTGGCGGTGGCGCTGAGCAGCGGCTGCACGAAGGACGACGCCGGTCGCGAGGGCACAGCCACCGCTGCCACGGCTGCCGCCGGGTCGCCCTCGGCGAAGCCGCCGGCGAAGCCCGCGAAGGCTACTGGGCGGGCCGAGCACATCGACGGCGAGACCGTGACCGAGGCGCCCCAGGTCGTCGACGGTGAGGTGATCGCGTCGGTGAAGGACGCCCGCGGGAACCAGACCGTACCGCTGGAGGGCGGAGCACGGCCCGGGCCGCTGTCCATCGCCGTGAACTGCCAGGGCGAGGGGACGCTGACGGTCGAACTGAAACCGGTGGGCCTGAGCTTCCCCCTGGAGTGCGTCGCCGGCGAGGTCAGCAGTACGTACAACCAGATCGCCCTGAAGAAGGCCCGCGAGGACGCCGTACTCCAGGTGACCGCGGGATCGGGGGTGCGCTGGGCGCTGTCCGTCGGGCAGTGAGGGGCACGCGGGGGAGAGACGGGGCAAGGGGCGGGTGCTACGGGGGTGGACCCGCCCCTTGCCCGGCAGGACAGGACGAGGAGCGGGTGCCACGGGGGTGTATCCGCTCCTCGTCCGCAGCCGTGGCAGTCCGGTTCTTAACCGGACCCGCCCGGCCCCCCCCTCAGTGGACGGCGTGGTCGTGGTCACGATGTTGCGTCAACCGGTGACCTACCTCAGCCGGTCACCAGGTCGATCGGGGCCTTCATCGGACCGGCCGCGCTGCCGCGGGCGTTGACCAGCCGGAGATCGCCGAAGAACTGCCGTCCGGTGCATCTGGTGCCCTCGGTGCCCGCGCCGCCCGGCGTCGGGTCGTCCAGCTTGATTTCCTCCTTGAGGTCGATCTCCTGGACGGAGGACAGCTTCTCCGCCGCCGAGATGGCCTTGCCGGCTCGGGAGGTGGGGGCGGTGGCCCGGACATTTCCGGAGGACTCAGCCCTCACGCGTGCGCGCGTAGTGGCGGGACGCCTTCGCCCGGTTGCCGCAGGCCGCCATCGAGCACCAGCGGCGCGTGCCGTTCCGTGAGGTGTCGAAGAAGTGCAGGACGCACGACTCGTGGGCGCAGTGGCGGATGCGATCGGGGGCCGTGCTCAGCAACTCCAGGTAGTTGCGGGCCGCGAGCCAGGCCGGCCCCCAGGACGCGTCACTGAACTCGGCGTCCTCGCCCGGGCCTTGGGCGGTCAGCGTCGCCCGGATCCGCCCGTGGGTCAGCACGGCGTCGACGCGTTCCGCGCCATCCTCCAGGGACCCGTCCACGACGGCCAGCAGCGCGTCCCTCGCCGTCAGCGCGTGGCGCAGTGCCGCCTCGTCGGCTGCGAAGTCCAGCTTGTTGGCGGCCAGCCAGACCGCGAGCCCGTCGGTGTCCGCGAGCAGGTCCTGGGCCACCCCGTCTCGCATCCACCGCGTGTTGAGCAGGTCCAGCGAGAGCGGCTCCCCGGTGAGCGGCCGTGGATCCCTGGCGACGGACATGTGACGGTTCCCTTCCTTGCTAACCAGTCAAGAGTACGTGACCGGTTGCGCTCTTCGATTCTAACCTTTAATCTAATCCACAGGGGTTAGCCCAAGGAGGTTGGCCCACAGGGGTTGGCCCATGTGGGCCCGATACAAAGGGGAGTGCCATGCTGACGGCAGCCACCGCACCGCGCACCGGTCACATCGGCCTCAACGTCACGGAGCTCGACCGCTCGCTCGCCTTCTACCGGGACGTCCTTGGTCTCACCGTGATCGGCGAAGGCAAGGAGGAGGGCCGGAGGTACGCCTTCCTCGGCGAGGACGGCCGCCCCACCCTCACGCTGTGGCAGCAGGCGGACCACGGGTACGCGGCCACCGGCGCCGGACTGCATCACCTGGCCCTGGAGGTCGACACGGTCGAACAGGTCAGGGCGTACGAGACGGCGCTGCGCGGCTACGGCGTGGAGTTCGCCTACGAGGGCATCGTCGCCCACGGTGAGGGCGCCGCGTCCGGCGGCATCTTCTTCCACGACCCCGACGGCACGCGCCTGGAGATCTACACGACCAGCGGCGCCGAGGAGGCGCCGGCCCCGTCCGCCGCCGCTCCGACCTGCGGCTTCTTCTAGCTCTGGACCCTCTGGACCCTCTGGACCCTCTGGCTGCTCCGACTGCTCCGACTGCTCCGACTGCTCCGACTCGCGGATTCTCCAAGGCCGGACCCGCGGATTCTTCAAGGAGGACACCATGCCCTACCACTCCGGCGCGCGGGCCGTGCAGGACCGGGTCGGCGTGCGCGAACTCGCCGATCACGTCGGGCGGTCCATCGGGAACGGGCTGCGGCCGGTCGCCGCCGCCTTCCTGGAGCTCCAGCCGATGCTCGTCCTCGGTGCCGCCGATCCGGAGAGCGGCCGGGTGTGGGCCTCACTGGTCACCGGTGAGCCCGGGTTCGTACGGGCCACGGGCCCCCGGCAGATCTCGGTCGCGGGCGAGCCGAGCGCCGGCGACCCGCTCGCCGCGGCGCTCACGGTCGCGGGAACCCCGGTCGGCACCATCGCGCTCGACCCGCGCACCCGCCGCCGGATGCGCCTCAACGGCCGGTCCAGGCCCACACCCCGCGGCCTGGCGATCGAGGCCGACCAGGTCTTCTCCAACTGCCCCAAGTACCTGCAGAGGAGAGAGTCGTACGAGACGGTCGGACGCAGCCCGGGCGAACCGCTGCGCGGCAGTGAACTCGGCGCCGCGCAAGAGGAGTTCGTCAGCGCCGCCGACACCTTCTTCCTCGCCACCGTGCACGGCGACGGCGCAGACGCCAGCCATCGCGGCGGCAACCCCGGCTTCGTGCGCGTCGACGGGCCGTCCGAGCTGAGCTGGCGCGACTATCCCGGCAACTCCATGTTCCTCACCCTCGGCAACCTCACCGCCGACCCGCGTGCCGGACTGCTCTTCCTCGACTGGGAGACGGGGGCCGCCCTCCAGCTCTCCGGCACGGCCCGCACGGAGTTCGGTCCCGACGGCACCCGCACCGTCCGCTTCACCGTCGAGGCAGTCGTGGACACGCCCGGGGCGAGCCCGTTGAGCTGGTCGCCCCCCGAGTACTCACCGGTGAACCCGCCCCTGTCATGACGACTTGCCGTAACGTCTGCGCATGCACAAGGAGTTGAGGGTGGCGGCCTACGCCGTATGCGTGCGGGACGGGCGGATGCTCCTCGCGCGCTGGGTGGCGAGGGACGGCAGCAAACGCTGGACGCTGCCCGGCGGCGGCATGGACCACGGCGAGGACCCGTACGACACCGTCGTCCGGGAGGCCGAGGAGGAGACCGGGTACGCGGTCGAGCCGGTCGCGCTGCTCGGCATCGACTCCATGCGACGCGGCTATCCACGCCGCCTCGGCAGCGCCGCCGACTTCCACGGCCTGCGGATCGTCTACGAGGTCCGCGTCACCGGCGGCGAACTCCGGCACGAGACAGACGGCTCCACCGACATGGCGGCCTGGCACCCGCTCGACGAGGTGTCCGCTCTGGACCGGGTGGGGCTCGTCGACGTCGGGCTCACGCTGTGGCGGGAGAGGCCGGCGGCGGGACATACGGCGGGAGTCCCCGAGATCACCTAGGTGACCTCGGTCACCCGAAGGTCACCCGAAAATAGGTTCCGTACCCAGCGAAGTGAACATGGAGTGACCGCCTCCCCTCGGTTCGAAGAGGGCTGGGTGGACGCGGAGGGTAGTCCAAGATCCACGTACGGTGATCGGTGCTGCCCGTTGCTGTCGAGTTAACTCCCAGGTCATTCCCGATGCCAACGATCCAGTATGAGCGGGGAGTTCGCAGCCCGAACGCCCCGCGACCACTGCTGACGCGTTCGCACTCGGGGAGACCGCGCCATGTCGCGCATACGCTCTGTCGCCACCGCCACTGTTCGTGACCGCCGCGCCTTCCTGGCCGCCACCGGGGCGGTGTCCCTCTCCGCGGGCATCGGCTTCGCGCTGCGGCCCGGTACCAGCGAGGCCGCCACCGACTCCGCCACCGCTCAGGGACAGCCGATCGCCGTCTCCCGCAGAGCCCCGGCGGCGCCCCTGGCCCCGTACACCCGCGGCACGACCCTCTCGACCGTCTCCGCCCCGCGCTCGGGCTCCGGATTCCGGCGGCTCGGCGACGGACCCGCCTGGCCGCGTGTCGTCCGCGGTGAGCTGGCCGCGGCCAAGGCCGGGCGCGAGGGGCGGCGCACCACGCTCGCCTCCTTCGTCCAGTTCACCGACCTGCACGTGGTCGACGTACAGCACCCGCTGCGGTACGAGTACCTGCGCGCCCAGACCGCCAGTGCCTGGCGCCCGCAGGAGTCCCTGTCGGTGGCCGGCGCGGTCTCGCTCGTCGAGCGGGTCAACGCGCTGCGCGGAGCCCCCGTAACCGGCTCTCCGCTGCACTTCGTGATGACGACCGGCGACAACACGGACAACAACGCGAAGACGGAGCTGGACTGGTTCCTGAAGGTGATGAGCGGCGGCCGCGTCACCCCCAACTCGGGTGACCCCAGCCGCTACGAGGGCGTCCAGAACAGCGACCTCAAGCTGTACTGGCAGCCCGACGCGGCCCTGCGCGACGCCGACAAGCAGCTCGGCTTCCCGCGCATCGACGGCTTCCTCGCCGCCGCCATCCGCGAGGTGCGCAGCCCCGGCCTCAACCTTCCCTGGTACTCCACGGTCGGCAACCACGACTCCCTGCCCGGCGGCTGCTACGCGCCCGGCGACTCCTTCCTCACCGACCTCTCGGTCGGCGGCAAGAAGCTGATGACGCTGGACGAGACGATGACCGCCGCCCTCTGGAAGAACATGAGGAAGGGCGGCGATCCCAAGGGCTCGGCCTTCAGGGAGATGCTCAAGTCCCAGGCGCGGCGGATGCGTTCGGTCACTCCGGACGAGGGTCGGGCGCCCTTCACACCCGCCGAGTACCTCCAGGCACACCTCGACCCGGCGCACGCCGGCGCGGGTCCCGTCGGGCACGGCTACTCGCAGGCCAACCTCGCCGCGAAGACCCAGTACTACACCTTCCGTATCGCGGACGACCTGCTGGGCGTCAGCATCGACACCACCGATCCGGGCGGCCACTACGAGGGCTCGCTCGGCACCGCCCAGCTGAAGTGGCTGGAGCGCACGCTGCGGACGGCCGAGAAGAACAAGGAACACGTCATCGTCTTCAGCCACCACACCAGCAAGTCGATGCGCAACCTCCGCGAGGACCCGAACCACCCGGGCGAGCGGCGGCACGGCGGCGACGAGGTGCTCGCCCTGCTCGGCCGCCACCGCTCGACCCTGGCCTGGGTGAACGGCCACAGCCACAAGAACAACATCACCCCGCACTCCGCGCCCGACGGCCGCTCCTTCTGGGAGATCTCCACGGCCTCGCACATCGACTTCCCGCAGCTCGCCCGGGTCATCGAGGTCGTCGACAACCACGACGGCACGGTCTCCCTGTTCACCACGCTCATCGAGTCCGCCGCCCCGCACCGCACGGACTTCGCCGACCTCTCCCAGACGGGCCTGGCCGCCCTCTACCGCGAACTGTCCTTCAACGCCCCGGGCCGACGGGACACGCTGACGGGAGAGCCGGGGGACAAGAACACGGAACTGGTCCTGAAGAAGGGCTGACGAAGCCTGTTCCGAGCCCGCCAGATCCGAGCCGGTCAGGTCCGCGCCCGCCAGGGGTGCGGACCGCAGGGGCGCGGGGAACTGCGCGCTCAGCCACGAACGACCGGCAGCTCACGCACCGGCCTCAGCCCCTCCAGGGGCGCGGGGAACTGCGCGCCCAGCCCCCACCGAACCCGCGGTCACCCACCGAACCCGCGGTCACCCACCGAACCCGCGGTCACCCACCGAACCCGCGGTCACCCACCGAACCCGCGGTCACCCACCGAACCCGCGGTCACCCACCGAACCCGGAGTCACCCGCCGAACCCAGCGGAGCGCTCACGCGTTGTTCAGGTAGGCCAGCACCGCCAACACCCTCCGATGCCCACTATCACTCGGCGGCAGCCCCAGCTTCAGAAACACATTGCCAATGTGCTTGCTGACCGACCGCTCCGTGACAACGAGCGCCTTGGCGATCGTCACGTTGTCGTGCCCCTCGGCCATCAGCTTCAGCACCTCGCGCTCACGCGGGGTCAACGAGTCCAACGGCGAGTCCCGGCGCCGCACAAGGAGCTCGGACACCACCTCGGGATCGAGAGCCGTACCACCGCCCGCGACCCGGTCGAGCGCGTCCAGGAACTCGTCGACCCGCCCCACCCGGTCCTTGAGCAGATAGCCGACCCCGCTGGACCCACCGCCGAGCAGCTCGGCGGCGTACGACTCCTCGACGTACTGCGAGAGCACGAGCACCGGCAGCCCGGGAATCTCCTTGCGCGCCGCGAGCGCGGCGCGCAGGCCCTCGTCGCGGAAGCCGGGCGGCATCCGGACGTCGAGCACGGCGATGTCCGGGCGGTGCTCGAGGATCGCGGGCAGCACCTCGGGACCGCTGCCCGCGACGGCCACCACCTCGTGCCCGGACGAGGTGAGCAGCAGGACGAGCCCCTGTCTCAGCAAGGCGTTGTCCTCGGCGATCACCACACGCACGGCAGCTCCACTTCAATCATGGTCGGGCCCCCGGCGGGGCTGGTCATCATCAGGGTCCCGTCGAGCGCGGCGACGCGTCGCCGCATACCGAGCAGCCCGGAGCCGCCGGCCTCGTCGGCGCCGCCCTCGCCCTCGTCGCGTACGGTCAGCCGCAGCCCCTTGCCCGTACGGGCGAGGTGGACGGCGGCCCGCTCCGAGCCGCTGTGCTTCGCGGCGTTCGTCAGCGACTCGGCCACCACGAAGTACGCGGCCGCCTCGACGGCCGCCGGAGCCCGCGCCCCGTCCCGCTCGGTGTCGGCGTCCTCCAGGCCGTCCACGGTCACCGTCACATCGAGCCCGCTGCTCGCGGCAAGCGCCCGGACCGCCCCGGCGAGGCCGCGGTCGGTGAGGATCGGCGGGTGGATGCCGCGTACGACGTGCCGCAGCTCCGCCAGCGCCTCCTGGGCCTGGTCCTGCGCGTCGTCCAGCAGCTTGCGCGCGCCTTCCGGGTCCTTCTCGTACGCGCGCAGGGCGAGCCCGATCCGCATCGACAGGGAGACCAGCCGGGCCTGGGTGCCGTCGTGCAGGTCGCGCTCGATGCGCCGCAGCTCCGCGCCGTGCGCGGCGACCGCGCCCGCCCGGGTCTGGGTCAGCTCCTCGACGCGCACGGTGAGCAGTGCCTTCGGGGAGGGCTTCAGCAGGGCGGTGGACCACTTGGCGTCGAGGTCCGCGAGACGGCTGATCAGCGGGAGGACGACCGCCCGGCGGCGCAGCAGCCCGCACCACACGCCGTCGACGACCAGGCCCACCGGCCACAGCGGCAGCATCAGGACCGGCAGGAGGCCGTAGCCGTAGTAGGCGAACATCCAGCGCATGTCGGTCAACGTGCCCGGGTCACGGACGGCCGTGCGGAAGGACTCGCGGAGCGCGCCCTTGATGGGCTGATACGCCTCGGGGATCTCCTGGCCCGTCCACCTCGTCACCATGCGCCGCTTGGCTCCGGCGACCCGGCGCACGAGGAGCACCGTCTCGGGCAGCATCCCGGCGCCGATCACCGTGAGGGTGGCAGTGGCCGCGATCAACAGGATGGTGATGAAGATGTACGTACCGAAGGTCAGGCCGGCGGCCACAGCCAGCTGGACCGTGGCCCGTGCTGCCTGCCCCAAGGTCTTCCGCATGGCGATCAGAGTAGGCGAACACATGCACAAGCGGACGGGCGGCCACCTTTCTGTTTGGTGCAGCCCTGGTGCAGCCGGCTGTCCGGGCCGGGTGCAGCCCACTGCACACCCACGGGCTGCGGACTTTCGGTCCGAGGGTCGTGGAGGGGTGGGGTGTGGCGGGGGTGGGGGCGGTCGTAGCGGCCATCGGGCACAGCCGGTGGACGTTCCGGCTGCGTGTGTTGTCGACCGCATGCGCCGCGCTGATGGACGAGTGGGACAGGCGCCGGTGGGTGTGGAACGAGAGCGTGGCCAAGCGTCGTTCCTGAGCCGGCCGCGCGCAGTCAAGTACGTGGCTAATCTGCACGGGTGACCACCGACCTGACTCTGCTGCCCCGTGTCGCCTATCGCGGACAAGAGGTCACCGCACCCCGGCTCCGCGGCCTCCTCGCGCTGCTCGCGGGCGACTTGCGCACGGGCTGCAGCACCGAGCGGCTTGTGGAAGGGCTGTGGCTGCCGGACGAGTTGCCGGAGCGGCCGGGAAAGGCGGTGCAGGTCCTGGTGTCCCGGGCGCGGGCGCAGCTGGGCGCCGACGTCCTCGTCAGCACGCCGACCGGATACCGGCTCACCCTCGCCGAGGACCAGGTCGACAGCTCCGCCCTGCTGCTGCGCGCCGCCGCGAGCGCGGACCGGGCCAGGGCCGGGGACCACGCGGGATCGCTGGCCGCGGCCGAGGCGGGGCTCGCGCTCTGGGAGGGCACCGCTGACGGGGCCGGCGACACCGACGACCCCGTGGCCGCCTTGCGCACCGAGCGCGCCCCCGTCCGCCGCACGCTCGTACGCGCCCGGGCGCTCGCGCTCGCCCGCCTCGGACGGCACGCGGAGGCCGCCGGACCGCTGGCCGCGGCCGCCGCGGAGCATCCCCGCGACGAGGAGGTGCTCGCCGAGCTGCTGCGCGGCCAGGCGGCGACGACGGGCCCGTCCGCCGCGCTGACGCGGTACGAGGCGTACCGCCGTGAGCTGCGCGAGGCGCTCGGCACGGACCCGGGCGCCGGGCTCAAGGCCGTGCAGCAGGAGCTGCTGCGCGGCGAGGCGCCCGTGGCCAGACACGGCGTGCCGCACGAGCCGAACCCGCTGCTCGGCCGGGACGAGGACATCGCGGGGGTGGAGCGGCTGCTGTGGGCCTCCCGCGCCGTCACCGTCGTCGGCCCCGGCGGTCTCGGCAAGACCCGGCTCGCGCACGCCGTCAGCCGCCGGGCCGAGCAGCGCGTGGTGTACTTCGTGCCGCTCGCCGGCGTCACCGCGGACGCGGACGTGGCCGCGGAGGTGGCCTCCGCGCTCGGCGCGGGCGAGGGACGGCACGGCGCGATGAGCGGCCACGCCTCGGCCGATCCGGTGTCCGGCATCATCGGCGTGCTCGGCTCCGGGCCCGCTCTGCTGGTCATCGACAACTGCGAGCAGGTCGTCCGGGGCGCCGCCGACCTCGTACGGGCACTGGTCTCGTCCTCGAAGGACCTGCGGGTGCTCGCCACCAGCCGGGCCCCGCTCGGCCTCACCTCGGAGGCGGTGTACGCGCTGCCGGAGCTCGGTCTCGACACCTCGGTCGAGCTGTTCACGCAGCGGGCCCGGGCCGCCCGTCCCGGTGTGGAGCTGCCGCCGGACGCGGTGGCCGGGCTGTGCCGCCACCTCGACGGCCTGCCGCTCGCCGTGGAGCTGGCCGCGGCGCGGGTGCGGGTGCTGTCGGTGCCGGAGATCGCGCGGCGCCTCGGCGACCGGTTCGCGTTGCTGCGCGGCGGGGCGCGGGACGCGCCGGAGCGTCACCGCACGCTGCACGCGGTCGTGGACTGGAGCTGGAACCTGCTCGCGGAGGACGCCAGGGCGGCGCTGCGCACGCTGTCCGTCTTCCCTGGCGGCTTCTCGGGCGAGGCGGCGGAGCAGGTGCTGGGGGAGGACGCGCTGTTCCTGCTGGAGGAGCTGGCCGGTCAGTCGCTGCTCACCGTCGCCGAGACCCCGGCCGGCGTGCGGTTCCGGATGCTGGAGACCGTACGGGAGTTCTGCGCGGCCCGGTGCGCGGAGGCGGGGGAGGAAGAGGAGGCCATCGGCCGGTTCCTCGCCTGGGCGCGGGATTTCGGGGTGGCGTACCACGACTGGCTCCTCCGCTCGGAACCGCTGATCGACTTGGAGCGGATCAGGGCCGAGCAGGACAACCTCGTGCTGGCCCTGCGGCACGCTCTGGCCCGTACGGACGGCCCCACCATCGCCGCCCTCACCGCCGTCCTCGCCGCCCTGTGGTCCATCGGCTCCAACTACCCCCGCCTCGTCACCCTCGCCGCGGACACCGGCCCGCCGCTGTCGCACTACTACCCCGAGCCCGAATACGTCGAAGTCGCCCGCGCCGCCGCGGTGATGTGCACGACGAACCTGTTCATGGGCTACGGCCCGGTCGCCGTACGCCATCTCGTCACCCTCAGGCGGCTGCCCCCGGCGCCGCCGGACACGCTGGTGCGCGCCATCGCGGTGGTGCTGAGCGCGGTCCCCGAGATGCTGCCGCCCGACTACGAAGTGCTGAACGAGCTCTGCGAGAGCGAGCAGCCGCTGCTCGCCGGCATCGCAGAGTGCGTCGCCACCTACGTCTGGGAGTCGGAGCACGACATCGACCGCGCCCTCGCCTCGGCTCGCCGGATCACGGCCGCACTGGCTCCGGCCGGCAACCCGTTCCTTCAGGTCATGGGCCACGCCCGGCTGAGCGAGCTGTGTTTGCAGACGGAGCGGGGGGAGGAAGCGTACGGGCACCTCAAAGCGACGCTTGAGGCGCTGCCACGGTTCGGCGACGAGCACGACATCATCGGCGTCCGCTGGGGCCTCGTCCTCGCCTGCCTGCAGCGCGGCGACCCCGACGAGGCCGAGTACTGGCTGCGGCAGGCGGAGGGCGCCAACGCCACGCAGCAGGACAACCACGGCATGGACCTCCTCGGGCGCGCCGAGATCGCGCTCGCCCGCGGGCTGACGGAGGTCGGGCTCGGCTTGTGGCGCTGCGCCGTGCAGCCGCTGCCCGCAGTCGGCTCGATACACGGCGGCGACCCCTTCTTCGACCGGTGGGTGCTGCAGACCCTGGCGGTGGCGGTGACGGCGCACGCGCACGCCGGCCGTCTGGAGCTGGTGGCGGAGCCGGTCGACCGGCTGCGGCAGGGGCTGCGGACCCTGCTCTCCGGTCCGCCCGGCTCGCCCATGGAGTTCGCAGTGCTCGGGACGGTGCTGCACGCGCTCGGCATGGCGGGGCTCGCGTCCGGCGACGCCACCGCCGTACGGATGATCGCGTTGGCCGAACGGCTGCGGGTGATGCGCGATTTCCAGCCGACGATGTCGGCGGACCGCGCCCGGAAGGCGGCCGAGGAGTCCGACAGGGCGGCGTACGCCGACGCGGTGTCGGAGTACGCCGCCCTGGGGCGGGACGAGCTGCGCGAGGCAGCCCGCGCGATCATCTCGGTTACTTCGGGTCGCGGTTGAACAGCGACATGGACCAGCGGTAGCCGAGCACGGTCAGGCCGACGCACCAGGCGAGTGCGATCCACCAGTTGTTGCCGATCTCCGTGCCGAGCAGCAGGCCGCGCAGGGTCTCGATGGCCGGCGTGAAGGGCTGGTACTCGGCGATCGGCTGGAACCAGCCCGGGATCGCGTCGATGGGGACGAAGGCGGACGAGATGAGCGGGAGGAGGATCAGCGGTGTCGCCATGTTGCTGGCCGCCTCGGGGTTCGGGCTGGCCATGCCCATCCCGACCGCGATCCAGGTGAGTGCCAGGGTGAACAGCGCGAGCAGTCCGAACGCCGCCAGCCACTCCAGGGCCGTGGCGTCGGTGGACCGGAAGCCGATGGCCACGGCGACGGCACCGACGAGGACCAGGCTGGCGAGCACTTGCAGCACGCTGCCGACGACGTGCCCGACGAGCACGGACCCGCGGTAGACCGCCATCGTGCGGAAGCGCGCGATGAGGCCCTCGGTCATGTCCATGGAGACGGAGACCGCGGCCCCGATCACGGTGGAGCCGATGGTCATGATCAGGAGGCCCGGGACGAGATAGGCGATGTAGTCGGAGCGGTCCGCGCCGCCGCCACCGATGCCCGCGCTCATCACGCCTCCGAAGACGTAGACGAAGAGCAGCAGCAGCATGATCGGCGTGAGCAGCAGGTTCAGGGTCAGGGACGGGTAGCGCCGTACGTGCAGCAGGTTGCGGCGCAGCATCGTGTTCGAGTCGCGGACGGCGAGGGAGATCCGGGTGGGGCGGGTGGGAGCCAGGGGGGCGCTCATCGGACAGACTCCTTGGGCTGGTTGGGGACGGTGCCGGTGCCGGTGAGGGCGAAGAACACGTCGTCGAGGTCGGGGGTGTGCACGGTCAGCTCGTCGGCCTCGATGCCGGCCGTGTCCAGCCAGTCGAGGATGGCGCGGAGCTCGCGCTGGCTGCCGCCGCTGGGGATCTGCAGTGCCAGCGCCTCGTCGTCCCCGGTGGCCTCGCGCAGGGCGACGGCGGCGGACTGGTACGCGGACGGGTCGGAGAACCGGAGCCGCACATGCCCGCCCGGGATGAGCCGCTTCAGCTCCTCGGCGCTCCCCTCGGCAGCGATCTTGCCGTCGTTGAGAACCGCGATGCGGTCGGCGAGCTCGTCGGCCTCCTCCAGGTACTGGGTGGTGAGGAAGACGGTGACTCCGTCGGAGACCAGCTCGCGGATGATCTGCCACATGTTGTGGCGGGAGCGGGGGTCGAGGCCGGTGGTCGGCTCGTCGAGGAAGATGATCCGGGGGTTGCCGACCAAGGTCATGGCGAGGTCGAGGCGGCGCTTCATGCCGCCGGAGTAGGTGGAGGCGGGCTTCTTCGCGGCCTCGACCAGGTCGAAACGCCCAAGGAGTTCGGCGGCGGTACGGCGGCCCTCGCCGCGGGAGAGATGGTGCAGGTCCGCCATGAGGAGCATGTTCTCCTCGCCGGTGATCAGGCTGTCGACGGCGGAGAACTGCCCGGTGACACCGATCGCGGCGCGCGCGGCCTGCGGGTCGGTGGCCAGGTCGTGTCCGCCGACGTGCAGATCGCCTGCGTCGGCGCTGATGAGGGTGGAGAGGATCTTGACGGCGGTGGTCTTGCCGGCGCCGTTCGGGCCGAGCAGGGCGAACACGGACCCGGTCGGCACCGCCAGGTCGATGCCGTCGAGGACCGTCTTGTCCCCGTAGGCCTTGCGCAGCCCCTTGGCCGCGATGGCGAGTGAGCGCGATGTCGTTGTCGTCATGCCGCAGAGGTTGCGGCAGGGCGCATTCAACGCGGCCTCAGAATGCTTTCACTGCACTGAAACCGGGCGGCGCAGGACAACGCCTGGCTCCGTCCCTGCCGTTGCGGCCGCAGCGCGGCCATCGCCGTGGCTCGACGACGCCGAGCGGTCCGGGCGACCATGGGACGGGCCCGGTGAAGCGCGGCCGGGTGGACGCGCGTCAGTTGCTTGAGTCGGTCGCGGATGTGAGTGATGAAGGTTCGCCGAGGCAGCGGGTTCAGGCGTCGTCGCCCTCTATCCGGTCGCCCTTGATCCGGTCGCCCTTGATCCGGTCGCCCTTGATCCGGTTGCTCTTGATCCGGTCGCGCTGGATCTGGCGAGCGAGGGCGCGACGCACAGAAGCCGGGGCTGAGCCTGACGCGGTGGTCGTGACCTTCGAGGGGGAGGGGACGTCGAGACCACGGCTGATCTCGTCGTACGCCTCCCGACACCCGCCGGGCAGCTCTGCCCGACGCGCCAGCAGGTCCTCTTCGACGAGGCGCCGCAGCTCGTCGACGTTCTGGGGCGTCAAGCGCTTCCTCCCCCGGGCGACGGCGTGGACGTACCGCGTACAGCGGGCGGTGTCGTCGAGGGCCTCGGAGATTTCCTCCGCGAGGCCCCACAGGCGCCCTTCGAGCCAGGGCGCGTCGTGCTGGCCGAGGGAGAGATCCGTCGGCGGCAGCGGGTCGCCCGTCCTGTACTTCGTGACCTGCTTGGACACGGCGGGCTGACTCATGCCGGTGAGCTGCGCGATCCTGTCCTGGGTCCAGCCGAAATCGGCGAACAGCTTGATCATTTCGGCGCGCAGCTTCCGCATCTCCTCGCCCGCGCGGATGACGTCGTTCATCTCGGCGAGCATCCGCTCGGCCTGCTCCCCGGTCAGCGTCTCGGAGTTCTGATGCGTGCCCTGTTCGCCTGCCATGGCTCGGTTATACCCGAGAGCCTTGAAGCGCCCGGCCGCAGACCCGCCGACTATAACCGAGTTGTATAACCCGGTTATGACTGACAGGATCCCTGCCATGCCCACCTTCTCCGCACCTGACGGAACCCGGCTCGCCTACCGCACGACCGGAGACGGCGACCCGGTCGTCTGCGTACCAGGAGGCCCCACCGACTCCCACTACCTCGGCGACCTCGGCGGGCTGTCCGCGCACCGCCGGCTGATCGTCCCGGACCTGCGCGGCACCGGCGGGTCCGCGATTCCCGAAGACACCTCCTCCTACCGTTGCGACCGCATGGTCGACGACGTCGAGGCGCTGCGCGCACACCTCGGACTTCCACGGATGGACCTGCTCGGCCACTCCGCAGGCGCGAACATCGCGTCGCAATACGCGGCCCGCCACCCGAAGAACGTCGGCAAGCTCGCCCTGATCGGCCCCGGCACCCGGGCCGTCGGCATAGAGATCACCGGAGAGACGCGACGCGAGCTCGCGCGGCTTCGGAAGAACGAGCCGTGGTTCCCGGCCGCGTTCGCCGCCCTGGAGGCGATCACCGAGGGCACGGGCAGCGACTGGGAGGCCGTCGCCCCATTCTTCTGCGGCCGGTGGGACGCCGCGGCGCGGCAGCACTACGCGGACGGCCGGCCGAGCAACAAGGAAGCCGTCGCCCTCTTCGCGGCCGAGGGTGCCTTCACCCCGGAGACCACGCGTGCGGCGCTCGCCGCCCGCGAGGCCCCTGTACTGCTCCTCACCGGAGAGTTCGACCTGAACAGCCCTCCTCGGTCGGCGGCCGAATTCGCGGAGCTGTTCCCCGCCGCCACGCTCGTGGTTCAGCCGGGGGCGGGCCACTACCCATGGCTCGACGACGCCGAGCGGTTCGTGGCCACCACTGCGGCGTTCCTGGGTTGATGACGATCGCGGCCGAGGGCTCCTCCTCGTCATCCAACTCGCCGACGAACTGGGCTGGTTGCTCCGGTCGACGTCAGAACGGCTCGGCGGGCAGGTACCCGGTGAGCACGTACATGAGGAGGGGCCTGCGAACCGCTCGCGGGCCCCTCCCCTCCCCTCCTGATACCGGCCCGGTCCGTCACGACCGGGGCAGCACCACCACATACGCCGCCGGATCACGATCATCCGACGCCATCAACGCGGTCCGTACGACCGTCGCCTGCTGCTCCATCGAGTCCCGGAGCTTCTTCGGGGTGAGGTGGACGACCGTGATACCGAGGCGCTCCAGGTGCTCCCGCTTGCGGGCGTACTCGGACCACATGGCGTCGTCGTTCTGCCCAAGGCCTTGGCGAGGCGCGCGTGTGTCGAGTTCGAGGGCGACGGCGTGGTCCGGCCAGTAGGCGTCGAGGCCGCCGAGGTAGGGGCCGCCGGGCAGGCGCAGGTCCACGTTCCAGACCGGGTCGGGCAGGCCGTGTTCGCGGACCATCCGGTAGAGGCGGTCCTCGGCGATGGCACGGCCCTCGGCGAGGAGGGAGTCGACGGCGTCCACGACATGGGGGCGGCTCAGCAGCCGGGCCTGCGTCAACTCCTTCACGACGGCGGCCGGTTCGCAGTGTCCGCCGCGTACGGCCTCGGTGAGCAGGCGGCGTACGACGCCCGCGTCCGTGAGGTCGGCGACGGCGTCGGCCAGGGCCCTTGGGACAGGCGCCACGGGGAGCCCGGTGACCTGCTCGGGCTCCGGCATGCCCGGCGTACGGACGATCCGGACGCAGCCCGTCGCGCGCAGTCGGCGCAGGCGCGGGACCAGGACGTCGATGCGGTCCAGGGACAGCAGCGGGGGAGCCGAGGAGAAGCCGTGCAGGGCGAGCGCGGCGAGCCCGGTGATCATCACGTCGGCGTACGGCTGCGGGGCGTGCGCCTCCCCTGCGCCCGGCTGGGCGGGGATCGCCGGCTCCGGGACGGCGGAGCGGGACGCGTACAGGAGAACCGCGTGCAGCCGCTCCTCGCTGGTGGGCGGGCCCGGGTGGAGCAGGAAGACACCCGGCAGGAACTGTTGCCAGGCGCCGCCCGGCCGACACTGCGCGTTGATGTCCGCGGTGCTCACACCGTGCGACCGCAACTGCGCGGTGGTCAGCACACGCCGCCGTACGTCGGAGAGGTGGCGGAGCGGGCGGGGGGAGAGCGGGGTGTTGTGGTTCATGACCCGGGGTTTCCCGCGTCGGCTCGCCCTCCTAACCGCTGTTACACGCCCGTCGACAAAACCGGACAAGCTCGCCCTAAAGTGCAAGCGTTCGACTGCCGAAACCCCCTGGTCCGTATGGGGTTACGGCACCGATTACCTGCATTCCGTAACTGTTATCGACGCCCCACCCCGTCAACATCGCCGAGCCCCGTGCCCCTTTTGGGGGACGGGGCTCGGCTCGTGCCCCTTCAGGGGCGCGGGGCTGTGACATATGCGGCTCCGCCGCGTGGGCGCGCCCAGCCACAACCGACCCGCACCTTCCATACCGCCCCGCGAGAAACCGCTCAGCCGGCGGCAGCCGTGTCGCAGGCCTGCCCCCGCAGAGTCCGGGCCAAGTCATCCCGAGCCTCCAGCACCAGCCTCCGCAGAGCCGGCGGAGCCGCCGCGTGCGTGGCGAGCCACGCGTCCGTCGCGTCCAGGGTCGCCGAGGAGTCCTGGAGGGACGGGAACAGGCCCTTCACCACGTCCATCCCGATCTGGATGGACCGCTCGTCCCAGACCCGCTCGATCGCCTCGAAGTACTTCGCGGCGTACGGAGCCGTCAGTTCCCGCTGCGACGACTGGGAGAAGCCCGCGATCGTCGCCTCGACCAGCGCGTTGGAGAGCGAGTCCGACTCGACCACCGACGCCCACGCCTGGGCCTTCACCGCGGCGGAGGGCCGGGCCGCCAGACAGCGCACCTGGTGCCGCTTGCCCGACGCCGTGTCGTCCCGGGCCAGCTCGGCGGCGAGGACGGCCTCGTCGGCGACGCCGTGCGCGGCGAGCGGCTCCAGGAACGCCCAGCGCAGCTCCTGGTCCACGTCAAGCCCGTCGATCTTCGCCGTGCCGTCCAACAGCCCCTGAAGCAGCAGGAAATCGCCCTCACTCGTCGCGACCGCCGCGAAGAAACGCGCCCACGTCAGCTGGTGCTGGCTGCCGGGCTCGGTGAGCCGCAGCTCGCGCAGCGCGCCCTCGGCGAGCAGCAGCCCGCCGACGTCCCGCCACTCGGGTGCCGCGTAGTGCGTGAGCGCCGAGTTCGCCCACGCGTGCAGCATCTGCAGGACGCCGATGTCGGACTCGCGGCCCGCGAAGCGGAGTACGAGATCGATGAAGTCACGGGCGGGCATGAGCGCGTCGCGGGTCAGGTTCCACAGCGCGGACCAGCACAGCGCACGGGCAAGGGGGTCCGTGATGGCCCCGAGGCTCTCCCGCAGCGTCGCCAACGAGCCCTCGTCGAAGCGGATCTTGCAGTACGTGAGGTCGTCGTCGTTGACGAGGACCAGCTCGGGGGCGTCCGCGCCGACCAGCTCCCCGATGACCGTGCGCGGGCCGTCGACGTCCACCTCCGCGCGCGCGTACCGCTCCAGCGCACCCTCGGGCGAGCGCCGGTAGAGGCCCACCGCCACCCGGTGCGGCCGCAGCTCGGGGTGGGACTCGGCCGCCTCCTGGAGGATCGCGACCTCCGTGACGCGTCCCTCCGCGCTCAGGATCACCTGGGGCGTAAGGGAGTTGACCCCGGCCGTCTGCAGCCAGGACCGCGACCAGGTGGCCATGTCGCGTCCGCTGGTCTCCTCCAGGACCGACAACAGGTCCCCGAGCCGCGTGTTCCCGTACGCGTTCCGCTTGAAGTACCGGCGCGCGCCATCCAGGAACGCGTCCCGCCCGACGTACGCCACCAACTGCTTCAGGACCGAAGCGCCCTTGGCGTACGTGATCCCGTCGAAGTTGAGCTTCGCGTCCTCCAGGTCACGGATGTCGGCCGTGATCGGGTGCGTGGAGGGCAGCTGGTCGGCGCGGTACGCCCACGACTTGCGGTTGTTGGCGAAGGTGGTCCACCCGTTGGTGAAGCGGGTCGCCTCGACCATCGAGAAGGTGCCCATGAAGTCCGCGAAGGACTCCTTGAGCCACAGGTCGTCCCACCACACCATGGTCACCAGGTCGCCGAACCACATGTGGGCCATCTCGTGCAGGATGACGTTCGCCCGGCGCTCGTACGACGCCCGCGTCACCTTGCCGCGGAAGATGAACTCCTCGCGGAACGTCACACAGCCCGGGTTCTCCATCGCTCCGAGGTTGTACTCGGGCACGAACGCCTGGTCGTACTTCCCGAACGGGTACGGGTAGTCGAAGTGGTCGTGGAAGAAGTCCAGGCCCTGCTTGGTGACCAGGAAGACGTCGTCGGAGTCGAAGTGCCTGGCGAGACCCTTGCGGCACAGGGCGCCGAGGGGGATCTCCAGCCGCGTACCGTCCTCGAAGACGCGCTCGTACGAGTCCGTCACATAGTGGTACGGGCCGGCGACGAACGCCGTGATGTACGTGGAGATCGGCTTCGTCTCGGCGAACTTCCATACCCCTTCGACGAGTTCACCGACGCCGTTGCTCCAGACGACCCAGCCCCCGGGGGCCCGCACCTCGAAGCGGAAGGGCGCCTTCAGGTCCGGCTGCTCGAAGTTGGCGAAGACGCGGCGGGAGTCGGCCGGCTCGTACTGCGTGTAGAGGTAGATCTCGCCGTCCTCGGGGTCGGCGAAGCGGTGCATGCCCTCGCCGGTGCGGCTGTAGGCGCACTGCGCGTCGACCACCAGCTCGTTGTCCTCGGCGAGGTCCTCCAGAGCGATGCGGGAACCGTCGAAGACGGCGCCCGGGTCGAGGTCCTTGCCGTTCAGCGAGACGGCCGTGACGCTCGGGGCGATCAGGTCCGCGAAGCTCGTCGCGCCCGGCTCGGCACAGCGGAAGCGGATGGTCGTCACCGACCGGAACGTCCGCGGCCCCGTGTCCGTCCCGCCGACCGCGGAGCGCAGGTCCAGGGACACCTCGTACCCCTCGACGGACAGCAGTGCTGCCCGCTCGCGGGCCTCGTCGCGGGACAGATTCTCACCGGGCACGGGCGGCACTCCCTCAGGGCTGCGTGACTGGCTGCACGACTGGCTGCGTGACTCCTTCGGACAGCACCGATCCTCCCATGTGGCACTGACACCGGACACCCGGGAATGGCACAGGTGACCGGCCGGTTGGGGCTGAGGACAGCACCGTGGACCCTTACTAGGAGAGCCATGTCCGAGCAGACCGCCGGCAAGACCCCCGTCGACTTCTGGTTCGACCCGCTGTGCCCCTGGGCCTGGATGACCTCGCGCTGGGTCCTGGAGGTGGAGAAGGTCCGGGACATCGAGGTCCGCTGGCACCTGATGAGCCTGGCGGTCCTCAACGAGCCGAAGCTGGACGAGCTGCCCGAGGAGTACCGCGAGCTGCTGAGCACCAAGGCGTGGGGACCGGTCCGGATCGTCATCGCGGCCCAGGAGGAGCACGGCGCCGAGGTGCTCGGCGACCTGTACACCGCGCTCGGCACCCGCATCCACAACCAGGGCGAGGGCCCCGAGAAGGAGACCGTCGCCGCCGCCCTGAAGGACGTCGGCCTGCCCGAGTCCCTCATGGACCACTGGGACGAGACCCCCTACGAGCCCCAGCTGCGCGCCTCCCACAAGGAGGGCATAGACAAGGTCGGTCAGGACGTCGGCACACCGGTCATCGCGGTCCCCGGCGCCGACGGCGAGCAGCTCGCCTTCTTCGGCCCGGTCGTCACCCCGGCCCCCAAGGGCGAGGATGCCGCCAAGCTCTGGGACGGCACACTCCTGGTCGCCTCGGTACCGGGCTTCTACGAGATCAAGCGCACGCGGACGATGGGCCCGGACTTCAGCAACCTGTAAGGGGGAGTGAGGAGAGTGAGGGTGCGGAGGGCTCGGGTGCTCATTCGGGCTCGGGCATCTTCACGGGAGGGTCGAATGGGTTGTCCTTGTACGCGTACCGGATGTTGCGGCAGTCGCGGTCGGGCGTGACGCAGATCCAGTAGTCGTCGACGTACGCGTTGTCCTTCTTCTTGGCCAGCTTCCGGATCACGTTCCGTTCCCGGTCGTCCTTCGGCCGGCGATGCGGCTGCCATTCGGTGGTGGGGCATGTGTAGCAGGGGTACAGCTTCTCCTTCGGCATGCCGCAACCATCACGCGGAGCCCGCCATACCGGAAGGCCTTCGCGACGGCTGAGGACGGGGGCTGAGGAGGCACCGTGGCACCTCCTCAGCCTGCGCTGTGGGTCATGAGCCTGCGCTGTGGGTCATGCGTCAGCCCGTTGTGCACCAGAAGACCGACGACTACGGGGTCACCAGGTTGAAGACCGGGTAGATCTTCGGCTCCACCTCCGGGGCACCGGCCTCCCGCAGAAGCGGCAGGACGACTTCACTGAACCGGCGGAACGCCTCCTCGGACTCCCAGACGTCGGCGACGTACCAGCCATCGGGAGTGGGGGCGGAGGTGTGCGAGATGAGGCCGGGTACGGGCCAGTCCGCGGGCTCCTTGACCAGGCCACGCTCGCGGTTCACCTTGTTGGCGACCTGTTCGTACTGGGCCTGGGTCATACCGGGTTGGTCGAAGATCGCGATGATTGCCACGCCGGGCTCCCTTGCGCGTAGTTTGCGGAGTCAGGCCCAGCCGACCATCTCGGGCAGCGGCCCGCACCTCCGGCTGCGCCGTACGGACGGACGCCTCGAAATTGTTCACGCGGCTCAATCCCTTTCACAGTCGGCGGCGGTCGGTTGAACTTGGGGTCCACCGATCGATGGACCCCGGGGCTGAGGGAAACCTCCGAGACCGAAGAAAGAAGAAATGAACCAGGAAATCGCCACGGCGTTTCCGGAGGTTCCAGCCGGAGCGATTTCCAGCCGTGGCCGACTGCCACGGATAGGGTGCTTCGCCGGTTAACGCCCTGGATGCGAGGTTTCCATGACCTCTGCCGCAGCAAAGAGTTTGAAGGTGGAAGAGGTGCTGGCCAGAGCCGCTATCCGCGTCAACTCCGTCTCCGTGTGCGAACTTTGGAGGCATGAGGACACGGGACCTTGGATAGCGATGTGCTCAGACCGTGCGGCTCCCAAGGCCTGGACCCCGCCGTTCCGAGCCGTCGGCCAAAGGGCATGATTCCCGATGAATGAAGGGTTCCCCATCATCGTGAAACCGGCTCAAAAATTCGGTGACAACCCTGTCGAGGTACGAGAAACAGGCCACTACACGGAAGAGTACGTCCCCAGTTTTGTCGAGAAATGGGACTCGCTCATAGACTGGGAAAAGAGGGCGGAGAGCGAAGGCAATTTCTTCATCGACCTGCTGCGCAAGTGGGGAGTGAGGAGTGTGCTCGACGTCGCGACGGGCACAGGATTCCACTCCGTACGGCTGCTGGCCGCCGGATTCGAAACCGTGAGCGCGGACGGCAGCGCGGACATGCTGGCGATGGCCTTCGAGAACGGCATGAAGCAGGGAGGACACATCCTGCGTGTCGTGCAGGCGGACTGGCGGTGGCTCAACAGAGACGTCCACGGGGAGTACGACGCCATCGTCTGCCTCGGCAACTCCTTCACGCATCTCTTCTCGGAGCGCGACCGGCGCAAGGCGCTGGCCGAGTTCTACGCGATGCTCAAGCACGACGGGATTCTCGTCCTGGACCAGCGCAACTACGACGCGATCCTGGACGACGGCTACACGAGCAAGCACACGTACTACTACTGCGGTGAGGACGTCACCGTGGAGCCGGAGTACGTCGACGAGGGCCTGTGCCGCATGCGGTACGGCTTCCCGGACAACTCCACGTACCACCTCAACATGTTCCCGCTGCGGAAGGACTACGCCCGGCGGCTCATGCACGACGTGGGCTTCCAACGCGTCCAGACCTACGGCGACTTCCAGCACACCTACCGGGGTGAGCAGCCGGACTTCTTCATCCACGTGGCGGAGAAGGAGTACCGGACGGAGGACGAAGGGCAGTACAAGGGCGCCGTCAGCACCGCGCGCAGCTACTACAACTCGCCCGACGCCGACACCTTCTACGCCACGGTGTGGGGCGGCGAGGACATCCACATCGGCCTCTACGAAAGCCCTGTGGAGCCCATCGCGGACGCCAGCCGACGCACCGTCGAGCGGATGGCGTCGAAGCTGGAGCCGACCCCGGACTCCGTGGTGCTCGACCTCGGCTCGGGATACGGCGGTTCGGCACGGTACCTGGCCGGGACGTACGGCTGCCGCGTCCTCGCCCTCAATCTCAGCGAGGTGGAGAACCAGCGCCACAAGGAGCTGAACGCGGCCCGCGCGCTCACCGACAGGATCGAGGTCGTGGACGGGTCCTTCGAGGACATCCCGTACCCGGACGACGCGGTCGACGTCGTGTGGTCCCAGGACGCCTTCCTGCACAGCGGGAACCGGGTCCGGGTCCTCGAAGAGATCGCGCGGGTGCTGCGGCCCGGCGGCCGTCTCATCTTCACCGACCCGATGGCGGCGGCGGACGGCGGCTCCCTCGACGTGCTGCAGCCGATCCTCGACCGGATCCATCTGGACGACATGGGCTCGCCCGGCTTCTACGAACGCGAGCTGACCCGGCTCGGATTCACCGCCGTCGACGGTGGCTTCGAAGAGCACCGCGAACAGTTGGTGAACCACTACACGCGAGTCCTCGAGGAAACCGAGCACCAGGAGGCCGAAGGGCTGGCCAGAAGGATCAGCCACGACTACCTCGCCCAGATGAAGAAGGGGCTCGGCCACTGGATCGACGGTGGCCGCGAGAGGCATCTGACCTGGGGCATCTTCCACTTCAGGCTCGGCGGCGAGGGCTGAGCGACCTGCCACCGCCCGGCCACCGGGCCGCCCCTCGGCCGACACGCCGCCCCGCGGCCCCGGCCGAAGGGAAGGCCCCCGCGAGTCACGTCCTCGCGGGGGCCTTCCCCTTCATCCGCCTGCCACGTGAAAGGTGAGAAGACGATCACGAGCAGGACGCTCTCCGGGTACGTCAGGGAGCCAGCAGCAGCACGTCCGCACGGGACTTCGCGGCCTCGTAACGCCGCGCGACGTCCTGCCAGTTGACGACCTGCCACATGGCCTCGATGAAGTCGACCTTCTGGTTCCGGTACTGGAGGTAGAAGGCGTGCTCCCAGGCGTCGAAGACGAGAATCGGCACCGACCCCTGGCCCACGTTGCCCTGGTGGTCGTAGATCTGCTCGACGACCAGCCGACCGCTCAGCGGCTCGTACGCGAGGACGCCCCATCCCGAACCCTGGGTGGTCGCGGAGGCCTTGGTCAGCTGGGCCCTGAACGCGGCGAAGGAGCCGAAGGACTCGGCGATCGCGTCGGCGAGCTCGCCGACCCCGTCCGCGGCGAGCGGCTCGCCGCCGCCCTCGCCGGTCATGTTCTGCCAGTAGACGCTGTGCAGGATGTGACCGGAAAGGTGAAAGGCCAGGTTCTTCTCCAGCCCGTTGATCGACCCCCACGCCTCCTTGTCGCGCGCCTCCGCGAGCTGCTCCAGGGTGTCGTTCGCGCCCTTCACGTACGCCGCGTGGTGCTTGTCGTGGTGCAGCTCGATGATCTCGGGGCTGATCACGGGGGCGAGCGCGGAGTAGTCGTACGGCAGCTCAGGGAGTGTGTAGACGGGCATGACGGGTCCCCTCCGACCTCTTATTGCACATTACTTGCAACTACACGCTAGCAACAAGAGGGGTCTCGCGTCTGTCATGCAGAGGCGGCGGGGGCGAAAACCCGGTTTGGCGGAAACCTACAGTTCTGGCCCACCCCGCCCCCGGAGACAAAGCGATCGCACCTCAGTGACCAGCATCACGCGCCTAAGGGTGTACACGGCACTCTTTGTTAGAGGTCCACCACGCGCCCGATCTCCCCTTTGTCGAGCGCTGACGATGATCGGCGCGAGGACCCTGGGATAGCGTCACCGTGTCCCCAACTGCCCTCACCCGCGGAGTCCCCATGAGCACCGGTACCGCTGCCGTCCCCACCCGCACGGGCCAGGTCCTCGCCGACCTGCTCCCCGCCTCCCGCGTCAGGGACATCGCGCTCGTGGCGGGCGGCGCCGCGCTCACCGGGCTCGCCGCCCAGATCGCGGTGCCCGTGCCGGGCTCCCCGGTGCCGGTGACCGGCCAGACCTTCGCGGCCCTGCTCGTCGGAACCGCGCTCGGCACCGGCCGGGGTCTCGTCTCCCTCGCCATGTACGCGCTGCTCGGCCTGGCCGGTGTCCCGTGGTTCGCCAGTGGCAGCTCCGGCGCCACCGTGTCCTTCGGGTACATCCTCGGCATGCTGCTCGCCGCCACCGTCGTGGGCGCGCTCGCCCGCCGCGGCGCCGACCGCTCGGTCCTGCGCGTGGCGGGCACGATGCTGCTGGGCGAGGCGATCATCTACGCGATCGGTGTCCCGTACCTGGCCGTCGCCGCCGACATGTCGCTCACCGCGGCGATCGCGGTCGGCCTCACCCCGTTCCTCCTCGGCGACGCCCTGAAGGCGGCCCTGGCGATGGGCGCGCTGCCCACCGCCTGGAAGTTCGTCAATCGCGAAAGCTGAGTCAATCGCGAGAGCTGACAGTCACGTTGTAGTTCCCCAGTTCCCCCAGTTCCCGCGGAAGAGGTTCGCCGGGTCGTACACCGACTTCAGCCCGGCGAGCCTCTTCCGCGTCCCGGGGTCGTACAGGCCCTCCGCCGCACGATCGCCCGCCCCGTACGCGAAGTTCAGCGCGCGACCGATCGTCCACGGCTCCACCGTCGCGAGGGCCTGGTGCAGGTGCTCCCGCGCGGGGTCGTCGACGCCGCCGAGGACCCGTACGAGGAAACGGCCCTCGCGGTGCGGGACCGCGTTCGGCCGCTGCTCGGCCAGCGCTCCGCCCAGGTGGTTGATCTGGACGACGTACATCGAGGGCGCGTCCGGGCCGGTCAGCGCGAGGAGTTCGGCAGCCGCGGCCAGGTCCAGTTCGCTCAGCACGGCGCTGTCGCCGTAATACGCGTGCGGGAAGTCCGGGTCGGAGTGGATGGTGCGGCTCTCGGCGTACGGCATCTCGCGCAGGGAGTCGGCGAGGACCGGGCCGATCTCACGCAGCGGCGCGACGAGCCGCTCGCCGTCGGCACCGGTGTACGCGACCCGTACGGAGATGACGTACCGCCCGCGCAGATGCGGCGGCAGGGCAGGGAGGTCGGGGTAGGGCACGGCCGCGAACGACGAGGTCAGGCCGTCCGGGACGGTCGCCGTCCAGCGCTCGTACGCGCGCAGGGCCGCCACCGGATCCACCGCGCGCCCGTCGAAGGCGAGCGACCCGCCGTACAGTCGCGCCACCGGTACGAGGCCGATCTCCAGCTCCGTCACCACGCCCAGGTTCGCGCCACCACCGAGCAGGCCCCAGAAGAGCCCCGAGTCGTCGGAGTCGGGGGTCACGTGCCGCAGCCGGCCGTCAGCCGTGACGACGTCGAGGGAGCGGACATGATCGGCCGCGTACCCGAACTCCCTTGCCAGGATGCCGAGCCCACCGCCCAGGGTGTAGGCGACGGCACCCACGCTCGGCGCGGAGCCGTTCAGCGGAGCGAGCCCGTACGGTTCCGCCGCCGCGACGACCTGCCCCCAGCGGACGCCCGCCTGAACGCGGACCGTGCGCGCCTCGGCGTCGACCGTCACCCCGTCCATCCGCTTCGTCGTGATCAGCACGCCGCCCTCCGCGGCCCCCGGCAGCCCGTGCCCGGTGGCCTGGACGCCGACCGGCAGCCCCTCGGCGGCGGCGTACGCGACCGCGGCGGCCACGTCCTCGGCCGAGCGGGCGGCGAGGACGACATCGGGGCGCTGCGCGAACCCTGTCTGGAACCCGGCGAGTTCGTCCTCGTAACCGGGATCTCCGGGCACGAGGACGAGGCGGTCGTGGTGGCGCTCGTCGTGGATGAAGTCCTGCAAGCTCACCGGAATCATGGGAATGTCCTCCGCAGTCGATAGCCGATAGTCGATAGCCGATCTCGAGTACGGGGTCATGCTGGCCGGATTACCTGACACCCGCCGTCAACCTTTCCGAGAGTCACTTTTCTCCCTTTGTCCCCACTTTGCTCGACTTCCCTTGATCGTCGCGAACTGTGTTGTCATGGAAGGAGGTTGGAGGTGGAACCGCATGCGGATCGCGGACCGCTACCGCCTTGCGGAGACCGTCGGGCAGGGCGGAATGGGGCGGGTGTGGCGCGCGCGTGACGAGATGCTCGACCGTCCCGTCGCGATCAAGGAACTGCGGCTCGACGGTGACCCGGACGCCGAGGACCCGCGCACCCGGCGCGAGCGCGCGCTGCGCGAGGCGCTGGCCGGCGCGCGCGTCGACCACCCCAATGTCGTACGCATCTACGACGTGGCCGAGGAGGCCGACCGGCTCTGGATCGTCATGGAGCTCGTCGACGCGCCCTCGCTGGAGCGAGTCGTACGCGACGACGGTCCGTTGGGCGTGGCCGAGACGGCGCGCATCGGGCTCGCGCTCGCCGAAGCGCTGCTCCGGGTGCACGCCGTCGGGGTCGTGCACCGCGACATCAAGCCGGCCAACGTTCTGCTCGTGCCGGCCGGCCGGGTCGTCCTCACCGATTTCGGGATCGCCGCCGTCCAGGACGCCCGCTCCCTGACCCGTGCCGGCATCCTCATCGGGTCCCCGGAATACATCCCTCCGGAACGTGCCACCGGTCGCCCGACCGGGCCGGCCGCCGACCTGTGGGCACTCGGCGCCACGCTCTGCACGGCCCTGACCGGCCGCTCCCCGTTCGCCCGCGGCTCCACCGCCGAGACGCTGCTCGCGATCGCGTACGAGGAGCCCGAACTGCCGGATGCGGCCTGCCCGTTGACGCCGCTGCTGGGCAGGCTGCTGGCCAAGGATCCGGGGGTACGACCGGGCTTGGACGAGATCATCGCGTATCTGACGCCCTTGGCGGGGGCGGTGCCCGCGGTGCCTCCGCCCTCGCCCTCGCCGGAGCAGTCCCCCGACGAGTCGCCCTATGAGTCGCCCGACGACTGGCGTCCCCGCCTCCTCGCCGCTCTCGTACTGATCGTGACCGCGGCCGTCGCCACCGTCATGATCGTGACGGCGGTCGACCCGGGCGGCGAGACCCGCCTGCCCGACACCACCCGGCCGCCGACGGTCGCGGGCACGTCGCGTCCGCAGTCCTCGTCGCCCTCGCCTTCGCCGCCTACTTCGCCCACTCCGTCCTCCTCGTCCGCCACCGCCACGGACACCGCCACGGACACCGCGGCGAACCCGAGAAGGGAAAAGAGGAGGGGAAAGAG